>DAOTXU010000025.1:0-14735 GCA_034435135.1 Anaerolineae bacterium
GCCCGCGACCCCGCCACCGGGCGGCTGGTGGGCGGGCGGCTGTACGGGCCGTGGGTCAGGGCGCTGGCGCTGCGCGCGGTGGGGCAGGCCGCCGGCAGGGTGAGCATCCCGGTGATCGGCTGCGGCGGGATCCATGCGCGGGCGGACGCGCGTGACTTTATCGACGTGGGCGCGACCGCCGTGCAGATCGATGCGGCGGTGTGGGTGCAGCCGGCGCTGATCGAAGAGGTCGCCAGCGAACTCGGCGGCCTGGACGCGACCCGCGTCGCCGGCGCGTGGCCGGACGAGTGGTAGGGGCGGGGGGATTCACCGGATGGCTCCGGAAGCTTCCCGAAAGCTGCGAGTCTGGAAATGGACAAGGGGCTTAAGCCGGACAAGGGGCTTAAGCCCCTTGTCCCACCCAATGAATGCGCTACCCCCCGGCTGAAGCCGGGGGCGAATATCAGGCTGGCGTCGATGGATGCCCGATTAGCCGACGGCTTCAGCCGTCGGGTCACGCAAAACGCACAACAACACAGGGTTCGTTCGGCAAGGGGGCCGAGTTTTCTTTCAGGCCCCCCGACTGAAGCCGGGGGCGAATTTCAAGCTGGACTCGATGATTTCCCGATTAGCCGCCGACTGAAGTCGGCGGGGTAGCTCTACAGAATAGCGTGGTCATGTGAGAGCGCCCCGTTGGCGACCTGGACAGGGGGCTTAAGCCCCCTGTCCTCGCCCACGGGTTGCGGCGACTCGGCTTAGAGACGAGGTGTTGTCACCCGCTTTCAGGCGCTCCACGCCTCAGCGCGCGACCGCGCATTCCAGCGCCGTCACCGAGTGCGGCTCGAAGGCGACGGCCAACGACCCGCCCTCAGCCGTCAGCGTGGACTCGCGGGTCAGCACGTTGTCCGGCGTGTCGAAAGTGTTCTCGACCTTGATGTCCGGCCCGTTCACGACGGACGTTTTCACCGTCCCGGCGAAACGCCCGGCTGCCAGCGAGATCGTCGCCTCGGTCGGCTCCAGGCTGCGGTTGACGACGAACAGCGCCAACCGTTTCGCTCCGGCGTCCAGCGTGGCCGCGACATCCAGCACGCGCACGCCCGTGTGCTCCCCGCCGGCGAAGGTCTCCCCCTCCCAGAACACGTCCAGCGCGGCGTCGCCGCACGCCCGGCTGTACAGCGCGAAGGGATAGAAGATCGTCTGCAACACCAGCCCGTCGGGGCAGGTGAGGATCGGCGCGATCACGTTGACGATCTGCGCCAGGTTCGCCATCCGCACCAGGCGGGCGTGGCGGATAAAGGCGTTGAGGTGCATCGCCACGACCAGCGCATCTTCCAGGTTGTAGATGTCCTCCAGGTTCTTGGCGATGTCGGTGCGGTACCAGACGTTCCACTCGTCAACCGCGATGTGGATGGGGCGCTTGATCCGACGCGCCAGGCGCATGGCGTGGATCAGCCCTTCGTAGGCGGTCAGCCGGCGCTCAAAAAGCTCGGAAAGGGCCATGTACGCGGCGAAGTCGTTCTCGCGGTTGCCCACGTACCAGTGCACCGCCATGTAGTCCACCAGGTCGCCGGCCTGCTCCAACAGCAGTTGGCCGCGCTCGACGAAATCCTCCGCCCAGGTGCACGTCGCCGAAGCGAGCAGCTTGATGTCCGGGTCCACCCACTTCATCAGCTTGCCGAACTCGGTGAAGGCGCGGGCGTATTCCTCCGGCGTCTTGTAGCCGATCTGCCAGTGCCCATCCACCTCGTTGCCGATGCCCCAATACTTGACCCGGTGCGGCGCGTCGTAGCCATGCGCGCGCCGGAGCTTCACCAGCGCAGTGTCGGCGTCGCCGTTGCAATATTCCACCCAGTCGCGCGCCTCGCGCATGTCGCCGTCGCCGCAGTTGACCGCCAGGTACGGCTCCGCGCCGATCTGCCGGCAGAAGTGGACGAACTCGTTCGTGCCGAAGGCGTTCGTGTCCATCGTGCGCCAGGCCAGGTCGAGGCGGGCCGGGCGCTCCGCGCGCGGGCCTACGCCGTCGCGCCAGCGGTAGCCCGATACGAAGTTTCCGCCGGGGTAGCGGATCACCGGCATCCGCAGCCGGCGCAGCGCATCGAGTACGTCGGTGCGCAGGCCGTGCGCGTCCGATAGCGGCGAGCCGGGGTCGTAGATGCCGCCGTAGATGCAGCGGCCCAGGTGCTCGGCGAACCCGCCGAAGATGTTGCGGTCGATGGTCGCGGCGACGCGCGCAAGATCGATATGGATGCGATTCATGTAGGGTTCTCCTCCTTGTCATAGAACTGATTCAAACTTACGCCAACCGGTGGCCGTGCTAAGGCCTTTCTCTACCTCACCCCCGTCTCGCCTGCGGCTCGACACCCCCTCTCCGCTTGCGGCTATAGTCCGGCGTAGCCGGGAGAGGGGGACGGGGGGTGAGGTGCCCGCCAACACGACAAGCATCACACGCACCGGGGGCGTTGGCTCAAAAGCTTGAATCACTTCTATCTAAAAGAAGGGGCACGGCGTACCGTGCCCTCTTAATCCTGTCACAGCTATGAACTACACAGGATCAGACTGAAACCTTATCCTCAGCGAGCGGCAAGGTGAAGTGGAAAGTTGAACCGACGCCGAGTGTGCTCTCCGCCCAGATTGCGCCGCCGTGCAACTCGACCAGGTTCTTGGTGATGCTCAACCCCAACCCGGTGCCGGGCACCTGCTTGGCCTGGTCTGAGCGGAAGAACTTCTGAAACAGGCTGGTCAAGTCGTCCTCGCTCATCCCGATGCCGGTGTCTCTGACCCAGAGATGCATGACCGTGCTGGGGCCGTCGGGGTCCCAGATGTTGGCGCTCACCTCGGCGTTGACGGTGATCGTGCCGCCTTCAGGGGTGTATTTATGCGCGTTGGAGAGCAGATTGGTCATCACCTGGACTAGGCGCGCCTGGTCGCCCTGGACAAGCGGCAGATCGTCGGGCAGGCGGACTTGCAGGTTTTGATTCTTCCCTTCGATCAGGTTTTGCACGCCGCGCAAAGTGTCTTCGATCACCGCGCGCACCTCGATGGGCGACTTCTCCAGGCGCAGTTGGCCGGCCTCGATGCGCGTGATGTCGGCCAGGTCGGAGACGAGAGTCGCCATGCGTTCAATATTCGAGCGGATCGTCGAGAGGAACTGCGCCTGGGTCTGGCTGACCTCGCCGACCGCGCCCTGCAGCAACAGGTCAGTATAGCCCTTGATTGAGGTCATCGGCGTCTTGAGTTCGTGCGAGACGAATGAGACGAACTCCGACTTCGCCTCGTTGGCGTCCTTCAGGAAGGCGTACAGGCGCGCGTTGGCAAGCGCCGGTGAAGCGTGTTCGGCCACACGGACCACGAACTCCAGGTCGGCCTCGGTGAAAATCGAGTCGCTGTAACTGTCCAGGATAATGACGCCGACCACCTCACCGCCGGACCGCAGCGGCACTGCCATCTGCGCTTTAGTGTTCAGGCTAATCGGCATGTAGTCCGGGTCGAGGTTAACCTTGTGGACCAGTTCGGCCCTCCCGGTGCGGATCACCCGCCCAAAGATGCCTCGGTCGACCGGCAACGGGACACTGAGCAAGTCGTCCGCCTCTAGCCCGTAGCCGTAGTGGAGCAGTACTTGCAGGCCGCGCTCCCGATCGACGCTGGCGACGGCGCCGGCGTTGGCGTTGGAGATGCGCATCGCCCAGTCTAGGGTCAATTCCACGATGCGGTTCACTTCCAGCCCGACATTTAGCTCGCGGTCGATGCGCGCCAGCATCTTCAGTTCTTCGACGCGCGAGGCCAGCGCCTCGTTAGTCTGCTGGTAGAGACGTGTGTTTTCGATAGCGATGGAGGCCTGCGCCGCGAAGGTGGTAAGCAGTTGCACATCCTCCTCGGTGAAAATGGAACCGTCGCGCTTGTTGACCACCTCCAGCACGCCGATCACCCGGTTATGCACCGTGAGCGGGACGGCCATCAACGCCTCGGTGCGGAAGTCGGTTTCCCGGTCCACGCCAGCGAACCAGCGCGGGTCATGGCGCACGTCGTTGACGATAATCGACTCGCCGCGCTCGGCCACCGTGCCCACCACGCCGGTGCCGCGCGGCAGCTTCGTGCCCACCAGCAGCGAGCCGACCTTCCCGGTGGCGACGCGGAACTCCAGACCGCCGGTGTCCTCGTCAACGAGCAGCAGCGAACCGCTCTCCGTCTGGAGGATGTCCACAGCGGAATCCATGATGAGGGTGAGCAACTCGTCCACGTCCAGCACTTGCGCCAGGCGCGTGCTGATCTGGTTGAGGGCGGCAAGCTGGCGGGCGCGTCGCTCGGTCTCGGTGAACAGGCGCGACTTATCGATGGCGGTCGCGGCGGTGTCGGCGATAGCCCAGAACACTTTGAGCTGGTCGTCGGTGTAGGTGAACCCGGGCATGGTGCTGGCGACGGCCATCGCACCCATTGTGGTCGCGCCGGCGTTGAGCGGGACGCCCATCCAGGCGCGGAAGCCGTGTTCGCGCGGGCGCACATCGCGCTTGGCGCACTCGGACAGGTAATCGTCGGTGCGAATCGGTTGCCCTGTGCGCACGACCTCGCTCAACAGGCCGCGCCCCATCCGCCAGCGCTCCCCTTCACGTTCAAGGAGGCGCTCATCGTTCTGAAGGTAGAAGGCGTAATATAATTCCGCGGCGGAGGGGTCGTGCAGCGCGATGAAGAAGTTACTCGTGTCGAGCACCTTGCTCGTCTGCGCGTAAACCAGTTCGAGCAAGTCGCCGAATTCAACCGTGAAGTTCACCGCCTGTGAGACGCGACTGAGCACGTTTAGCTCGGCCACGCGACGTTCCAGGTCGGTGATGACCTGCGCGCGCTCGACGCCCAGCGCAGCCTGTTCAGCCAGTTCTTCGAGAAAACGCATATCTTCGAAGATATATGGCTCGCCGGAGCGTCTCGGCCCTAATGCGATGAAGCCGCTCACACGCCCCTGGTTCCTCAATCCCGCCAGTATCTCGGCGCCCAACACGCGCAGACGCGCCGAGTCAGTAATCAGTTCAGGCGGCAGGGGTTGGCCTGAGAACAGGTGGAGCACTTTATAGTGCTCGTTGAGCACGCGGACCACGCCGCCGTCCGCGTCGAAGCGGACATCGCTCTCCGGGCGGGGGTTGCCGTGCGCGATGAAGTGATTGGTCCCTGGGCCGAGCATGAAAACATAGAGATGGCTGGGCGCAAGCGCGTCAGCCACTGTTTGTTTGATGTGATTCACCACGGTGTCGAGGTTCACGACTTTCGCCAGTTCGCGCCCAAACATCTCCAGGTGTTGCTGGTAGGTGTAGCGCCGGCGGTAGTAGATCGAATCGATCATCGTTTCCAGGCGGCGTCGAAACGGCAGCAGGGCA
Organism: Anaerolineae bacterium; assembly: GCA_034435135.1. Lineage (GTDB taxonomy): Bacteria > Chloroflexota > Anaerolineae > Aggregatilineales > JAFGMM01 > JAOSJO01. The sequence goes on from DAOTXU010000025.1 coordinate 5,343, forward strand.
AACGCGACCGCGGTCACTACCAGCGCGATCAGCACCGGGTTATCGGCCCGGAAGGCAGCCCCCAACGTCAAACTGAGGCCGGTGGTGAGCAGGGCATAGCCCACCACAAGCGCGACTGCAAGAATCGTGTAAGTCGTCCCCCGGCTGATCACCCGGTCGGTGTCGAACGGACGCTGCCACAGAATCGCCACGCCCATGCACACTGACAAGGCCGGCAAAAACGGCATTACGGCAGCGATAGAGATATAAAAAGGCGGCGCGCCCAGGAACCACTCAGACAGCAGCCCGATAGTCGTGACCAGCAAAGGCGACACGGTCAGGAAAGACCCAATCAACACAATGCCGTACTGATTGTGTTCCATCAGCGAGGAGGTGCGCATCCGCCGACGCAGGCTCACGGCCATAAGCGCCAGGAAACCCAACCCCACAAACGCAATCACCAGCACAAGGCCGCGATAGTACGCGCGGCGATCGGACGTATCCAGCACCGCCGCTTCACCGACCGCGGCCACCACAAGCGCAACCGCCAACGGCATCCAGCGCATCAACGGCCAGCGCCGCGTCAACTGGAGATCAAAGGGGAACGTCAAGGCAAACACGCCGGCCACCCCACCCGCCAGCGGGACCACGAGCATCCACACGACTATCAGGTTATAGGTGGTGAAGTAATCCAACAAGCCTGCCAGCGCAAGCGCCATCGCTGCGCACAGCACGGCGAAAAGACGCGCAATCATCTTCCGCCGGCGCATCCAGAACACGACCCCGCCCCAGACGAACAGCCCCAGGCCGACCAGGTATGGGACCACAAACCAGTTGAAAAACGCGATGAGCGGAAAATAATCGACCCTGACGGCGACTGTGCAAATGGCGTCGGTCGGGAACACGTCGACGCCGGCGGCCAGTTCACACTTATAGCCCGCTGGCGGGTTGTTCACCGCGCTCCGGCTGTCCACCTGCCGCCGCACCGTGATCTGCACCTCATCGCCGGGTTTCCGTGCGCCGACCCACTCGCGCAGTTCCGCGCGCGCGATGGCCGGGTCCGCCGAAAGCGGCGCACCGTCCACGGCCAGAATCACATCAAAGCCGCTCTCGGTGCCATCCCAGGGCGTGCTAAAGATCAGGTCAAGAACGTCGATGACCTGCGTATGCCCAACCAGCGCGGCAAGCTGCGGCTGAGCGACCCAATTCAACGCCCAGATGGGGTAGAGTACGAGCGCAACAGCAGTGAGGATCAACACCCCGACCACAGCGACGTTGCTCGCCAGGTCGGCCAGGCCGACGGGTTGGTCGGTTGCTGTTCGGGTAAATGACGCGGCCAGGTCCATCCGCGCGCTGCCTTAGGGGCTTTCTGAAGCCTCTATCCTTTTTCAATCCTCTAAGGGTATAATACCACGCGCTGAAGTCTAGCGATAGTCGCAGAGGCCGCCCAATCGGAAACTCTAACCACTCCATAACCGCCTTTCAAACCATTGGGAGATTTCGCGCATGTCTGCACACACGATTCGGGTGCTGATCGCCAAGCCGGGGCTGGACGGGCACGACCGGGGCGCGCGGGTGATCGCGCGGGCGCTGCGCGACGCCGGCATGGAGGTCATTTACACCGGCCTGCGCCAGACGCCGGAGATGATCGCCGAGGCAGCGCTACACGAAGACGTGGACGTGGTCGGTCTGAGCATCCTCTCCGGCGCGCACATGACCCTGGTGCCGCGCGTGATCGAACGGCTGCGCGCCAACGACATGCGCGACACTCTCGTTATCGTTGGCGGCATTATCCCCGATTCGGATGCGTCGGCGCTGCTCGACGCCGGCGTCGCCCGCGTCTTTGGTCCCGGCACCGACACGAACGACATCGTTGCGTACATCCGGGAGGCGGTTGGCGTCGCATGACCGCCTGGCTGGAAGCGCTCAGACAGGGGAACCGCCGCGCGCTGGCGCAGGCGATCACCCAGATCGAGAAAGAGGGCGCGCGGGCGCGCGAAGCCCTCGCCGCTTTGTACCCCCTGGCCGGGCGCGCGTACCGCGTCGGCGTGACCGGGGCGGCCGGCGTGGGCAAGAGCACGCTGGTCAACGCGCTGGCGCGCGCCATCCGGCGGGCGGGGCGCACGGTGGGCATCATCGCTGTAGACCCCAGCAGCCCCTTCACCGGCGGCGCGTTGCTGGGCGACCGCGTGCGGATGCACGACCTGGCCGGCGACCCCGGCGTTTTCATCCGCAGCATGGCGAGCCGGGGCAGGCTCGGCGGGCTGGCGCGCGCCACCGCCGATGTCGCCATCGCCCTGGACGCCGCCGGCTTCGAGGTGGTGGTCATTGAGACGGCGGGGGTCGGGCAGGGCGATGTGGACATTGCGCAGGCCGCGCATACGGTCGTAGTGGTCGAAGCGCCGGGCCTGGGCGATGGCGTGCAGGCAATCAAGGCGGGCGTGCTGGAAATCGCCGACGTGCTGACGCTTAACAAGGCCGACCTCCCCGGCGCAGACGCCGCTGCGCGCGCCCTTCAGTCCATGCTGGAAATGGGCGCGCACGATGCAAACCGGCGCGGCTGGACGCCGCCCCTGGTCCAAACAGTAGCGATAGAAGGCCAGGGTATTGACGAACTGCTCGCCGCCATCGACGCGCACCGGACACACCTGCACGAAACCGGCCTGATGGCTGCACGCGAGCGTCGGCGCGTCGAAACGGAGATCATGGCGCGGCTGCGCGAGGCGCTGCTTGCAGGGCTGCTCGCGCGCCTGGGGTCGGACGGGCTGAACGGCGCGGTGGAGGCAGTCCTGGCACGCCAGCAGGACCCGCACACCGCCGCGCTGGAATTGATCGGCAGCCTGGGCATTGACCTGATGCGCTAACAAGGAGGCTGAACATGGCCGACTCGCTGCTCGATGAAGTGACCGCCAAGCGCCCCGACGTCTACCCCCATGCGCTGTCGCTTACGGCAAAGATGACGGACGGTCAGCGCCCGCGCGCGCTGCTCATTGGGTGCAGCGACAGCCGGGCGCTGCCCGAAGCGATTATGGGCGCGGGGCCGGGTGAGGTGTTCGTGTGCCGGGTGATCGGCAACATCGCGCCGCCGCCCGGCGCAGCCGATTCGGCGATGATGGGCGCAGTGTTGGAGTACGCGATTGCGCATCTGAAAGTCGGTCACCTGATCGTTTGCGGACACACGCATTGCGGCGCGCGGCGCGCCGGAGGCCGCGCGCCTGAATCGCACCGTGGAGGAGAATGTCCGCTTGCAGTTGGCGCGCATCCAAGAGTATGATGTGGTGCGCCGCGCCGTCGCGGCAGGTGCATTGGAGCTGCATGGCTGGGTCTACGAGTTAGAGACGGGGCGCGTGCGCTACTATGAACCCATCGTGGCGAGTTTTCTGCTGGCGGAGGGCTGAGACCAATCCGAGAAGTCCTGGACAGAGGGCTTACGCGCTCTGTCTGAACCCCTAACCGCCTGAGATGCATCATCAGTCACATCGCTGACGCGCCGCAGTCGTCCGCCTCGCGCGCACAGGCAGCAAGGAGCAACAAGGGGACAATACCATGCCGCAACGTGCAGCCGGTCTCTACGGCGAGATTAAGTTGATTGCTGGTTCCGGGTGCCCGGACCTGGGACAGGAGATCAGCAACTATCTGGGGGTGCCGCTCGCAGGGCGGGACGTGATCCGCTTCCCGAACGAGAACATCTTCGTGCGGCTGCACCAGAGCGTGCGCGGCGCAGACGTGTATCTGATCCAGACCATGGCCTCGCCGGTCAATGAGAATATCATGGAACTGCTCATCACCCTCGACGCGCTTAAGCGCGACTCCGCGGCGCGGATCACGGCGGTTATCCCTTACTTGAGCTACGCGCGCAGCGACAAGAAAGACCAACCGCGCGTGCCGATCACGGCGCGCCTGATTGCGGACCTGATTACCGTGGCCGGGGCGGACCGCTACATCACTATCGACCTGCACGCCGGGCAGATTCAGGGCTTCTTCAACATCTCCGGCGACGCGCTGACCGCCTTCCACATCTTAAGCGACTATTTCCTGACGAAAGAACTGGAAGATGCGGTTGTGGTTACCGCCGATCTGGGCTTCGCCAAGAAGGGGCGCAATTACGCCGCCAAGCTTCACGCAGGGCTGGCCTTCGTGGAAAAGCGCCGCCCGGCGCGCGGCAGTGGGCCGGAGGCGCTCACCCTGATCGGCGACGTGGAGAACCACGACGTCATCATCGTGGACGACGAGGTGAACACGGGCGGCTCTATCGTGGAAGCGGTACAGTTGGTGAAAGCGCACGGCGCGCGCGACGTGTATCTCTCGTTCACACACCCGGTGCTGAGCGACACCGCGTCCACACGCCTGGGCAACCTGCCGCTCAAAGAGATCGTCACCACCAACACGCTCCCCATCCCGCCGCAGAAGCGCCTGCCCAACATGACTGTGCTCTCGGTCGCGCCGCTGCTGGGCGAGGTGATCCTGCGCGGGCACGAGGGCCGCTCGGTGGGGGAGATGTTCAACGAATAGCTGTCTATGCTGGGCTGCGCCAGCGAGTGGTCGCGGCGAGTCGGAGCTGAATATCCTCGGTGAGTCTTAGAGTTGGCCCTCTGTTGCTTAAACGAGGATGGTTGTTCTTGCTGTCCTCCAGTTCTGCACACGCCCTGACGCCAACAAGCGAAAAATGGCGATCAGAGGGCTTATAAGGTATACTTTACATTAATGTAGTGGGGGCAACCGCTGTGTTGCCCTTGTTTGTGATTGAACCCCACAAGCTTTTTCTCAGAACAGGAAACGAGATGGAAATCGGAACGGTTGAGTTGATCGATATTCAGGACGAGATGCGCGTGTCCTACCTGGACTACGCGATGAGCGTAATCGTGGCGCGCGCCCTGCCCGACGTGCGCGACGGCCTCAAGCCCGTGCACCGGCGCATCCTTTACGCGATGCACGATATGGGCCTGCGCGCCAACACGCCGTTCAAGAAGAGCGCCCGCATCGTCGGGGAGGTGCTGGGCAAATATCACCCGCACGGCGACCAGGCGGTCTATGAGGCGATGGCGCGCATGGCGCAGGACTTCTCGATGCGCTACCTGCTGGTCGATGGGCAGGGCAACTTCGGCTCGATTGACGGCGATAGCCCTGCCGCCATGCGCTACACCGAGGCGCGCCTGACGCACCTCGCGGAAGAGATGCTCGCCGACATCGACATGGATACGGTCGATTTCGTCGAGAACTTCGACGGCTCGCTCAAGGAGCCGGCAGTGCTGCCGGCGCGGTTGCCCAATCTGCTGCTCAACGGCGCGTCGGGCATCGCGGTCGGCATGGCCACCAACATCCCGCCCCACAACCTGCGCGAGGTCGTCGCCGCCGCCAGCTATATGATCGACCACTATGACCGGCGCGACGAGATCACGGTAGACGACCTGATGCGCTTCGTCTCCGGGCCGGACTTCCCCACCGGCGGGATCATCGTCGGCACGGAGGAGATCAAGAACGCTTACGCCACCGGCAGAGGCCGCGTGGTCGTGCGCGCCGTGACCCATATCGAGGACATGGGCAACGGTCGGCACCGCATCGTGGTCACGCAGATTCCGTATCAGATCAGCAAGACGACCATCGTCGAGCGCATCGCCGAGCAGGTGCGCAATGGCCGCCTCGACATGATCGCCGACCTGCGCGACGAGAGCGACCGACGCGGTCTGAGCATCGTGGTTGAACTGAAGCGGGGCGCGCAACCGCGCAAGGTGCTCAATCAGTTGCTCAAGTACACGCCGCTGCAAAGCACCTTCGGCGTGCAGTTGCTCGCCCTGGTCGATGGCGAGCCGCGGATGCTCAGCCTCAAGCGCGTGTTGATCTACTACATCGAGCACCGGCGCGCGGTCGTCCACCGCCGGACCGCGTTCGAGCTTGCCAGGCGCCGCGACCGCGCGCATGTGCTGGAAGGCTTGCTCAAAGCGCTGGCGAACCTGGACGATGTGATTCAGACCATCCGCCGCAGCAAGGACGCCGACGACGCCCGGACCAATCTGATGCAGCGCTTCGACCTCACCGAACGGCAGGCGCAGGCCATCCTGGAAATGCAACTGCGCCGCCTGGCGGCGTTGGAGCGCCAGCAAATCGAGGACGAGCACAAGCAGGTGCGCGAGCGCATCGCTTATCTGGAAGACCTGCTCGCCAGCCCGAAAAAGATTCTCGCGCTCATCAAGGCTGACCTGAACGAACTCGCCGCGAAGTACGGCGACGACCGGCGCACGCAAATCGCCCCGGACGCCGAGGCCGATTTCGACGAGACCGATCTCGTGGCCGATGAGGAAGTGCTGATCGCCATCACGCAGCACGGTTACATCAAGCGCACCCCGGCGGACGCCTACCGCGTGCAGAACCGGGGCGGCAAGGGCGTCGCCGGCATGACGACCAAAGAAGAGGACGCGGTGTGGCAACTCTTCGCCGCCGGCTCGCTAGAGCGCGTCCTGTTCTTCTCGGACCGGGGCAAGGCCTACCAGGAGCACGCCTATCAAATCCCCGACTCCGGGCGCACGGGCAAGGGCGTGTTGCTGGCGAGCATCCTCTCGCTCGAACACGACGAGAAGATCACCGCCGCCGTGCCCGTGCCCAGCCCCGGCGAAGGCTACCTGACGATGGTCACGCGGCGCGGGCGCATCAAGCGCGTCGGACTGGCAGAGTTTGCCTCGGTGCGCCCTAGCGGCATCATCGCCATGCCGCTGGACGAAGGCGACGCGCTGGGCTGGGTCAAGTTCACGCGCGGGGACCGGGAGATTATCCTGGTGACGGCGCAAGGGCAGGGTCTCCGCTTCAGCGAGACCCAGGTGCGCCCGATGGGCCGCTCGGCCAGCGGCGTCAACGCGATCCGCCTGCGCGCGGGCGACGGGGTGGCCGGCGTAGCGGTCGTCGAGAACCCGGACGCCGACCTGCTGGTCATCACCGCGCGAGGTTACGGCAAGCGCACCCCGCTGCGCGAGTACCCACAGCACAGCCGCGCCGGCGGCGGCGTGAAGGCGATCAAGGTCTCAGCACGGACCGGACCGGTGATCGCCGCGCGCACCGTCACCGAGGCGGACGATGTGACCCTTATCACCACAGGCGGCATCATGCTGCGCACGCCGGCAAAGGATATTTCGCGCCAGAGCCGTTCCGCGCGGGGAACGCCGGTCATGAAAATGAAGAACGGCGGCGATGTGATCGCCTCGATTGCGACTGTCGAGAACCGGCAGGCGCGGCGCGCCAACGGCCAGCGCGATGGGGCCGGCGCGGGGGCACCTGTAGATGACGAAATTGCGCCGCCGGGCGATAATGGTGTGGACGACGTTGAGTGATTGTCCTGAGGTGGGAAGATGAAGATAAGACACCTCATTCTTGAGAATGTTCGCAGCATCAAGAAGCTGGACCTGGACTTCACCGACCCGATGACGGGCAAGCCGCTGTCGATGGTCGTGCTGGCGGGGGCGAACGGGTCGGGAAAGACGACGATGTTGGAGGCTATCTTCAGCCTTATTCGGGCACTGGAAGAATCTTCTACTATCTATCCTCTTGTATCCTTATTTCCAGATGACGCGAAAGCCAAGCTTGTTTTAGATTTACTTGAGGCTGTAGAAGGTGTGCATACTCTTAGCTTAATGTTGCCAGAGTATGTAACAGAACAGGGTTTCATCCCAGAAGCTCCATCCGCTAGGAGTGTAAGAATCTCTCGGCGCACAGGACAGGCAATCGCGGGGGATAATAACTGGGAACAGTTCATCAACCAACCCATCAACAAATATCGTAGCATGATCGAAGATGCAAAAATGGGCAAAGTGGACCCACATGACGGTGTACTCTTTATGCCGCACTATCGCCGCGTTCTAGAAGCCCAGCCTAGGGGGATAGTGCCGCAAAGAGATAGCTTTGTGTGGGCGTTTGAGTATCAAAACACGGGCGAGTGGGGAGGCTCTGTCGAAGCTTATCTCGTCTGGCTGAACTATCTCGATCTGGAGGACCGCGATGCAGGGAAGCCAGCAAACCGCTTTCATCAAACTGTGCAGATCATTAACGAGATGCTCCTCGATAAGCAAATCGCCCGCGTGAAAGATGGTCGAGTACAGGTAGAGACAATTGACGGTGCAACACACAACCTCGACCTCCTCAGTTCCGGCGAAAAACAACTCACCTTGCTGCTCCTCGAAATCGCTCGCCACATGAACCCCGGTCGCATCATCATGATCGACGAGCCGGAGGTCAGCCTGCATCCCAGGTGGCAGGCTGGCCTGGTTAGCGTGCTCCGCTCCCTTGCTGAGCAATACGATGGACAAGTCATCCTGGCGACCCATTCATTAGAAATCGTGAACTCCGTTTTCCCCGAAGAAGTGAAGATACTTAGCCCACTTGATGTACCATTTGGACCGGAAACCCTGGAACATGAGGTTGTGTCTTGAGCGCTCGCTTCACCCCCCTGGATGCGCTTCCCGCGCGAATACGCGCGGGTGCGGGCATCATGGTTTTTGTGGAGGGAGAAGAACAACAAAGCGACGCCTGGGTTCTTGGACACTTGCTGGAACGTTGGCGCACAGAAGTCGCTTTCATGGGCCGTGATGGGCGAGAGCAAGTTATCAGGGATTTGGGGCATACTATTCCGAATGTCCCAAACAATCAACTCTTCGCCATTGTAGACCGCGACTTTGCTGACGAAGCAGATGTTGAGGCCTGCTATCAATCTGGTTTCAACGGCTATCTGTATACCTTGCGCCGCTCATGCATTGAGAATTATTTACTGGAGCCAGCGTGGATCTCAGACCCGTTGGAGACATTCTATCTGGATCGACCACAGGATTTGCCCACATCACTTCAGGGCGCTGACGCGATCCGCGACTGCCTGCTATCCTGGGGTCGCGGACTCGCAACTCAGGTTGCTGGCAATTGGGTGATCGCGGACTTGCGCCGGGAAGCGGACCGACGAGGGTTGCAGGTGAACGCACGTGCCTACTTTGACGATATTGCTGAGCGCTCTTCTGATTACGTGATGGACAGACTAAAGCAATATTACGTCGGCCAGCGCGATCAAGCGCCGGACCTGTTGGATGAACATGAAATCGAGCGTTGTTATGAGAAGCGACTGACGGAGGTCTTGTCATCAGTCGAGACGCTTGATAGACTGCATCAAATTGTGTCGGGAAAGTTGTTGTTTCGTGCTTGCTCTGTTGCAAAGACCAAATGTTATATAAAATAGGCGTATGAACGAGAAACGCGAGAGTCGATACGTCAAGGTAGCGCGGCTCGCCTACCAGATCGCGCAGCAAACCCTTCCCCGGTATTCGCACCCGAAGAGTCCGCATCTCTTCACCTTGCCGCAGCGGGCGGCGTGCGTGCTGCTGATGTTCTACCTGAAGCTGAGCTATCGGGATATGGAGGAATGGCTGCTGGCGACCGACCAGGTGT
>DAOTXU010000026.1:0-28561 GCA_034435135.1 Anaerolineae bacterium
CGTCCGTTGCCTTCAGGCCGCGCGCCAACTCCTGGCGTTCAGCTTCCGTGGGTGGTCTCGCATATAGAGGTTTCATGCCCACGATTCAACACCATGTCTTCCCTAAATTCAAGCCATCTGTTCCGAATATGCATTAGGAAACCGATTCACGAGTCCAAATCGATCTCGCCACCGGCCAAATTCCTGCCCATAGGGCTTTCCATGGGCTTCAGCCCACTGTCCGCAAGGCTTTGCCCATGAAGAAACGCCTGGCGTAGCGTGAGCGCGTCAATCACTGCGCCAGGATGGTCCTCAACGCTTCCTCGGTCACGGCCAACATGCCGGCCCTGGGCAGGCGCGCCGTCAACGTCCGCCAGTTCGTATCTTGCGCGAAAACCCCCCTGAACATCGGCAGCGCCTCGTCGAGCCGCCCCAGGCTCGCCAGCGTGATCGCGTGCCAGTAGCGCATTTCCAGGTTGTCCGGGAGCATGGCCTCCGCCGTGCTGTACTCGCGCAGCGCGCGCTCCACATCGTTCTCTCCCATCGCCTGGTCGCCGACGTTCATGTGTTCGTAGGCCCGGTGCACGAGCAGCAGCCGCTTGAGTTCGCGGATCGGCTCCGGGTGATCCTCGACGCGCAGGTCGATCAGCCGGTCCTCCCAGACCTTGCCCGTCGATGCGCCGCGCACGACCAGCAGCGCCGCCGATTGCTGCCCGCGAACGTCGCCGCCGGCGGCCTGCCCCGCCTCCAGCGCGGCGACCATCCGCTCGGCCAGGGGACCGGCGCAGGCAGTGAACGCCTCGGCCATCGCCGGCCAGACCCGCTCGCTCAGCATCATATTCGCCTGGACCGAGAAACCCTCGCCGACCTGGTGGCCGGCGGCGGCCATGCACCGCGCGCCGGTATGCGCCGCTGTGTCGCCGCGTGCGCTGACAATAGCCGCCTGACGCAGGTCACGGCCCTCGTCCGGGTCGAGCAGCGCCCGCAAGGCTTCGGCGGCGGAGTGGCCGGCCTTGAGCAGCTCAATGCCCTTTGGCCCAAACGACACGTTGGCGAGCGCCTGGGTCGCCACCGCGCCCACGCCGGCCTCCGCCCAACTCACGACCGACCCGACCGAAAACCAGTGCGATTGCACCGCCACGCCCATCTCACCGGTCTGCGCGTCGCGGGCGACGATGGAGAACGTCATCTATACAGCCTCCTTCGGCGACGATTGCCGCCCGTTCCTCAAATGTTCCTGCGTCCCCACCTGTAGGCTTCGCATAACCACGCAGCTACCTCGTCGTCGAGTTCGTCTAAGGAGTGGATCCGAAAGTGGTGCACATGGCTGCGCGGCGACAGCGACTCGATGCGCGTGAACCGGGGATTTTCCAGCCGGCGCGCCAACACTACGTGCGCGCGCAACTCGTTTTGCCGGAGAGTCACCGCCGCGAAGATCATCCGCACCTGAAAGCCGATGCGCGTCTTGGCCGGCGCGAGCAGGATCGGGCCGCACGCTCGCGCCAGCGTGGCAAGCCGCTCGTAGAGCGCAACGACGTGCGGGCTTTTGCCCTCAAGATGCGCCTCAACCGTGTAACGCCCGCAGGAATGCGGCTGATTGCGGTTGACGAACTGCCGTCCGCACCGGGGACAGGTCCAGAGGGTCATGACGCAGGCCCGGCGTGCGCCGCGCGCCTAGCCGATGATGATGTCATCCAGCGCGCGCTTGGGCACGTGGTGAACGCCCTCACGGTCGCGCCAGTACGCGGTGTTGCCGTCCGGGCCGACTGCTTCGAGCACAATGATCTCCGCCGGCTTGCCGAGCGCCACGACGAACAGAATCTCGTAGCGATCAGGGATGTTCAGAGACTCGCGGAGCAGCTTCCGCTGAATCGAACCGACGATGCACGCCGCCAGGCCCATCTCGGTGGCGCCCAGCTGAATGCAATGCGCCGCGATGCCATGATCGACGCTGAACGACTCGGCGACTTCGGTGTCGCCGAGGATGATGATATAGGCCGCCGGGCGCTCGCCCTCTTCGGGGCCGCCCCAACCTTTGAGGTGCGCGGCCCATCCCAGACAGGGGAAGATCAGCGCGTTCTTCTTGCGATCAGTCGAAAGCATGTACTTCAACGGCTGCGCGTTGCCCGCCGACGGGGACAGCCGCGCCAGGTCCACGAGTTGGCGCAGCGTATCCATCGGTACGGCGACATCCTGCTGGAAGCGCCGACAAGACCTGGCCTTCAGAATCAAATCTCGCAACATGCTGCTCTCCTCTTTCCAAGCCATGACGCAGACCTCACCCCCGCCCGCCCGGCTGCGGCGGGTAGCACCGCCCGGCGAGCAGGTTCGCCAGCGGCAGGAAGAGCGGCGTCGGCAGCGCATCCCATGCGAACCACCCCACCGCGCTCAGCTCCTCCGGCGCGTTGACCACGCCCTCGCCGGAGAGAGGCCGGCCCTCAAACCAGAGGGTGATGTAATGCCGACCGTCCGCCTCAAAGAAGTCGTTGGTGACGCCTCGAAACTTGAGGTCATCCACGATCACGCCCGTCTCCTCGCGCGCCTCGCGGGCGGCGCACACTTCGGGCGCTTCGCCGAAGTCCAGGTGCCCGCCGGGCGGCGACCACGTTCCCGCGCCATGCGCGCCGCGCCGGCGGATGAGCAGCAGCCGCCCATTCTTTGTGATCAGGACGCCTACACCGACCAACGGCGTCTGTGGCATGATCACTCCCTATTCTAATCGACTTGAATATCCGTGAAATTTAGCTTCAGTTAAAATCAATACGAAGAGGCGGCGGAAAGTTGCCGTATGGTCAAAATATCCACCGCCTCTCATGCGATAGGGCATGGGTTTGAGCCTACCTCCGTTCTCAATCCTTCGGCATCGGATGCGCCTCGAAGAACGCCCACATCAAGTCGGTGGCGCTGATCGGGCCGGTGTCTCCCAGAATCAGGACCGCCGGGCCGCCCGGCCACACGTGCCCGATCCCGTCGATGGTGTAGAGGGTTACGTCGGCGCTGTCGGCGCAGCCGCCCCACATCTGGATGGTCACATCCCCCTCTTCATACGATTCGACGGTGAGCGTCGGCGTCTCGTCGCAGTCGTTGCGGGCCGCCCAACCCGCCGCCCACTCCGGGATCGGGGGCAGAGTCGCGCCGGGCAGGAAACTGACCCGCTCTATGCCTTCATAGGGGACAATCGGGTCGTCCGCGCCGTGAAACGCCATCACCGGCACGGGGCGTTCAGGGTCGCAGTCGTCGGCGAGCGGATAGGCGCCGGCCACCGGCGCAATCGCCGCGAAAAGCTCCGACAGGTCGCAGCCGAGGCGGTTCGCCATCCCGCCGCCGTTGGACAGGCCCGTCGCATAGACCCGCGCCGGGTCGATGTTCAGCTCCTCCTGAAGGTGCGCCACCAGGTCGCGGATAAAGACCAGGTCCGGGTTCTCACGCCCCGTGCGCTCGCCAGTCTCCGGGGCCATGTTCCAGCGCGACGGCGTCCCAAGCCCCTGGGGATGGACCACGACGAACCCGGCCTCATCCGCCTTGGCGGACATGCGGCTGTAGCGCTCCTGCTGCGCCGCCGTCGAGGTGAAGCCATGCAGGTTGACCACCAGCGCCACCGGCGGGCCGTCGGGGTCGTAGGTCGGGGGGATGTGCAGGCGATACGTGCGCGTCTCGCCTCCCGACTCAATCTCGCCCTCGCTGTCGCCGGGAGACTGTGCGAACGCAGGTTGCGCGCCGCTTATGAGCGCGGCGAACGCAGCGAACGCCAGCAACGCGGTCAATCCGAAGGCGATGAACTGGCGACGAGTTTGAGCGGACATAGCTTTGAACCTCCTGGGAAAAGCGGCTCAATAGCGCATCGGACTCAAGAGCATGGTCGAGGCCTCTTGAGGGGTTGCCTTGCCCGATCAGCGTGCGAACACATGACGCCTGCATCGACGATCCACACGATCCGCGTTATTTGCGGTTAACCCCTTCGTCCCACACTTGCAACAGCGCCCACCCGAAGCGGTGCGCGTTCTCCAGCGCTTGTAGCTCGATGTGCGCGGTCACGTCGCTGAGGCGGTGCCAGTGGCTCATCCCCTCCGCGCCGGGCGCGGGCCGCTGGTTGATGCCTACGCCGCGCAGCCCTGCCTTATGCACCGGCCCCATCTGCGTGTAAGCCAGCGTGCCCGGCTTGCCCTCCGCGCCCAGGTCAGGGACGCGCGCGGCGGCGGCTTGCGCGGCGGCCATCGCGGCGGGGTGGGCGGGGTCGTACTTGAGCATCCCCTCGCCCGTGAGCCACACCGTGCACGGGCCGATCCCCACGCCGTCGAACTCCAGCCACAGCGCGTCGGCGAGAGTCTTCGCGTGCGCGTCGATCATGGCGCGGACTCCGCCGTCCCATGTCTCTTCACAGCCGGTGATGGCGATCCACACGGCGGTGCGTTGCAGCGGCTCCTGTTTCAGCCGTTCGGCGATAGCGAGCGCGGTCCCCACGCCGGAGGCGTCGTCGTTCGCGCCGGGGCTATAGGGCGCAAAGTCGGCCTGGATGACGAGCAAGAGCGCGAACATCTGAAACGCCCCGCCCACCAGCGCCGGGATGTAGGGCAGCAGCGACCGGGTCGCCGCGCCGATCAGGAACGCGACCGGGTTGACCACCAGCGACAGGAAGGTCACGCCGATGATGAGCGAGAAGGCCGACACCCAGCGGTCGGAACTGTAGATGAGCGCGGCGCGGTGCGAGTCGGCGTGCGCCATCAGCACGACGGTGCGCTCGACCTCGCCCTTCGGCATGACTACGCCCACCGTGTTCTGGCTGGTGCGCTTGCCCATCAGCCGGTAGAGCGGCCAGTCCTTGAGTGTGAAGATGCTGTAGACCGTGTAGGCCATGACCGCCCCCAGCGCGGCTGAGATTAAGCCGGAGAATGGGAGCTGTTGGGGATAAAATAGCAGCGCCACCAACGCCCCTAGCAGGCAGAGTTGCAGCGGGCGGTAGGTCGAGGGCAGGCCGGGGAAAAGCTCGTGGCGCACGTGGCGCAGCCCCAGGCGAACCATCACCTCGTGAACATACTCGGCGGCGGCGCGCTCGGCTCTGCCGGTCGAGGGGCGCGGGCCGATCTCGTCCACCAGGACGCGCACGTGTTCCAGCGCACGCCCGGCCCAGCGCGCCGCCTCGCTCATCGGCGCAGCGCCTCCGGGTTGACCACGTTGCGATACTTCCCGTGCAGCAGCGCGTCGATCACCAACTGCGCCGCCTCGACCGCGACCGCCTCCTGCGCCTCGGCGGTGCTCGCGCCCAGGTGCGGCGTGTGCGCCACGCCCGGAAGCCCGATCAGCGGGTTGCTCACCGGCGGCTCAACGCTGTACACGTCCACGGCGGCCCCGGCCACCTTGCCGCTGCGGATCGCGTCCGCCAGCGCGGCCTCGTCTACCATTGCGCCGCGCGCCGTATTGATAATGCGCACGCCGTCCTTCATCGCGGCGATGGACTCCGCGTTGATGAGGTGATATGTCTCCTCTGTCAGGGGAGCGTGCAGGCTGATGTAATCGGCCTGCGCCAACAGTTCCGCCCATGTCACACACTCCACGTGCATCTGCGTCATGCGGTCGGAGCTGACGCAGGGGTCGGAAGCGATGACGCGCATGTCAAACGCGGCGGCCCGCTGCGCCACCGCCGACCCGATCCGCCCCAGGCCAACGATGCCCAGCGTCTTGCCGCGAAGCTCTGTGCCCTCAAAGGCGGCGCGCTTCCACTCCCCCGCGCCCAGCGAGGCCGACGCCTGCGGGATGTGGCGCGCCAGCGCGAGCATCAGGCCCAGGGTCAATTCGGCGGTGGCGACAGTGTTGCCGTCGGGCGTGTTCATCACGGCGACGCCGCGCGCGGTCGCGGCGCTCACGTCCACGTTGTCCACGCCCACGCCGGCCCGGCAGATGGCGCGCAGGCGCGCGCCGGCCTCGATCAACTCGCGGTCGGCCTTCGTGCCGGAGCGGAGGATGAGCGCGTCCGCCTGGGGGATGGCCGCCAGCGCTGCTGCACGGTCCATCTTGCCGGGCGCAGTAATGGCGAGACCGTTGGCCGAGCGCAGCAGCGCCAGGCCGGAGGGGTGCAAGGGATCGGTGATAAGAATATGAAAGGTGGTCATAAATATCCTCTGATCTGTGGGAGTTTTTTACGCTACTGTTCTTTCTCAGAGGGTAACGGACGTATCCGAATACTGGGTAGCGTCAGGGTGGTCATCGCACCAGGCAAACGCGCAGCATAGTCGTTGACCAGGGTGGTAATACGGTCCGCCTTTCGGATACGATGCCGCGCCGGGATGCGCACCAACACGACGCCATAGGCCGGCCGTACATCCCGGAAGACTAATCTGCAAAAGTCGCGGCCTTCTGTTATCAAGATTCGTTGTTCCTCAAACGCTTGCGCGAGGACATCTTCGTCTGCGGTACTGGGCGCGAACTCGGCCACGAAGGCAACCTCATGGCCGAGGGCGCGCAACGTGCGCACAATCAGCGCATCACAACAAGCATCAGCCAGGAATTTCACGGCGCGGTGTGCTCGGACGGCGCAGTTACAAGGATGTCTTCATTGGCGACCACGTCCGCTGCGTAAGCCACTGCTGCATAGACATCATCGGGCGTGAGGTGTGGATGAGCGTCAATGATGTCAGCAATCGACATGCCGTCAGCCAGTTCTCGTAAGACTTGCTCCACCGGAACCCTCGTGCCTCGGATACAGGGCTTGCCTACCATGATCCGCGGGTCTACCGTGATCCGTTCATGCTTCATCTCGTCACCTCCAGGGTATATCTTACCCTACGAACGGCAGGGCGGCTGCCTCACCCCGCCAGGAACGCGCTCATCGCCTCCAGCAGGGTTTGCACGTCCGCCGGGGTCAGGTCGCCCATATGCGCGATGCGGAAGGTCTGGTCTTTGAGTTTGCCATAGCCGTTGGAGATGGTCATGCCGCGCGCGCGCAGGTAGCTGTTGAGCGCCGTGAAGTCGATGGCGCGCGTGTTGGCGACAGCGGTCACGGTGGGCGAGCGGTAGCCCTCCTCCGAAAAGAGCGCGAAACCGGTCTCCAGCGCCCAGGCCTGCGTCATCTCGGCCATTTGCCGGTGGCGGGCGACCCGCACTTCCAACCCCTCAGCGAGGATGGCGTCGAGTTGGACGTCGGCGGCGAAGAGGAGCGAGATCGGCGGAGTGGCGGGGGTCTGGTCGCGGAGCAGGTGTTTCTCCAACGTCACGAAGTCGAAGTAGTAGCCGCGATGCGGCACCTGCTCGGCGCGCGCGAGCGCCCGGTCCGACACGGACGCGAACGCCACGCCCGGCGGCAGAGCCATCGCCTTCTGCGAGGAGGTCAGGCACACGTCGATGCCCCAGGCGTCGGTGGGGAGTGGCGCGCCGGCGAGGGCGCTCACCGCGTCCACCAGCAGCAGCGTGTCGGGGTAGGCGCGCACGACCTCGGCGATTGCGGGCACCGGGTTGAGCACGCCGGTGCTGGTCTCGTTGTAGACCACCGCCACCGCGTCGTAGGCGCGCGCCTTGAGCGCGTCCGCCACCTGTCCTGGCCTGATCGCCTGCCCCCAGGGGACTTCAATCACGTCCACTTCCTTGCCGTTGGCGCGGCTGACGTCGGCCCAGCGCTCGCTGAACGCGCCGTTGACCAGGTGCAGGATCGGGCGGTCAGGCCGCACGCAGCAGCGCGACGCCGCCTCCCACAGCCCGGAGCCTGAGGAGGTGCTCACGTAGACCCGGTGCTGGGTTTGGAAAAGCTGGCGCAGCTTGGGCTGGAGGCGCGCGAAGAGCGCTTTGAACTCCGCCCCCCGATGGCCGATCATCCAGGTCGTCTGCGCCTGCAGAACCTCGCGCCGCACCTCGACGGGGCCGGGCACGAAAAGACGGATATGATCGTCTTGGTCAGGTGATGATCCGTTCACGATGTTTTGCCTTCCTCACCAGTTCTGCGCGTCGGCGTGCGCTGCACGATGTTGGTCAACTTACCGAGCGTTTTGATTGGATTGGAGAATTCATCCCGGCTAACAGGGATAACACGCACGAAACGGTTTCGTTTCGCGCCGGCCTTTCGTTCCTCGCAAGTTTCTTGACCTTTACTAGCAGGGGCGGGCCTCTGACCCACCCCTACGCCAGATGTGGCGGTCGGTAGAGGCACAGCGTGCTGCGCCCCTACGTATCGTATCCAGGGCAACGGTTGATAGCACAGCAGCAGCCCGCGCGGCGGCGGGCTGCTGTGCGATTCGAGAACGGCGAGAGACAGGCTAGTTGAGGTGCGGGTCCAGCTTGGAGACGATACGGTCTTTCGGCATCAGGCCGATCCAGCGCTCGACCTCCGCCCCGCCCTTGAACAGGATCAGGGTGGGGATGCCCATGACGCCGTAACGCTGCACTACATCGGGATACTGGTCCGCGTCCAGCTTGCCCACCATAAGCCGCCCCTCGTACTCCTGGGCGATTTCAGCGACGATGGGGGCGATCATCTTGCACGGGCTGCACCACTCGGCCCAGAAGTCGATGAGGATAGGCTGCTCCGCGCCCAGCACCTCGTTGTCGAAGTCGGTGATGTGAAACGGTTCTGCCATGCTGCGTTGCTCCTGTAAGGTTGATCTGGAGGTTATACTAAGGGCGGCGGCGCGTTTTGTCAAAAACTCTGCCGTGGCGTGTGGATGTCGCGCCCGCAAAGAAGCTTCGCAACCGCCTCCTGACGTTACACAGGTATTGTGTTCGTATCGACGGGAAATCTTACCGTCTAGCGCGGCTCAACCACCAGGCGCAGCGCGGTGCGTTCCTGGCCGTCGATGATAACTTCAGTGAAGTAGGGGATGCACACCACGTCGATGCCGTCCTCGTGCAGATACCCGCGAGCGATGGCCGTCGCTTTCACGGCCTGGTTCACCGCCCCGGCGCCGATAGCCTGGACTTCGGCGCGGTTGTTCTCTCGGACCACCCCTGCGATAGCGCCAGCCACAGCGGTGGAACGGGAACGCGCGGAAACTTTGATAATGTCTACCATACAGCCTCCCGATTATGACGGGACGCCCGCGCGAATTATACTAATATCCGCTAGGATAAATCGGCTACCCTCAATTGCTTAATCACCATTTTACAGCATAAACCACTATTTGCCAATTCTTCAGGAAAATTAACCAATGCATAACGCGCCAGGGACCGGGCCAGCGCCAAAAAACGGCTGCCGGGATCGCCGGCAACCGCCGATGGATCAAGCGAATTAACCGTCGCTACCAGCCGGTCCAGTCGCCTTCAGCGGGGTTCTCGCTGTCGTCAACGCGGCGCAGGCTGAGGCCGAGCCGCCGCGCCGTGCCGTCGATGTTGAGGATGCGGGTATAGACCGTTTGGCCTTCCTGCACCACATTGCGTGGGTGCAAGAAGTGCCCCTCGGCCAGCTCAGAGACGTGGATCAACCCCTCAAGACCCTCTTCGATGCACGCGAACGCGCCAAAGTCCACCACGTTGGTGATGACGCCCTTCACCGTCTGCCCGACCCGGTAGCGTTGTTCGACGGTCTCCCAGGGGTCGGGTTGCAGGCGCTTGAAGCTCAGCGCTACGCGCCCGTTCGCGCGGTCGATGTCCATGATATAGACTTGAACATCCTGGCCGCGCTTGAGCAGGTCTCTGGGGTGGCCCACCCGCCCCCAGGAAAGCTCGGAGATATGGATCAGTCCTTCCACGCCGCCCAAATCGACGAACGCGCCGAAGTCGCACAGGTTGGTGACCCGGCCCGTGCGAACGTCGCCGATCTTGAGGCTGCTCAGCACGCCGGCGCGCGTGCCCGGCCCCACCTGCGCGGCGCGTTCCGAGAGGATGAGTCGGTTCTGCGCCGGGTTAAGTTCGATGACCCGTAACTGCAACTGCTGGTCCACACGCGCGGCCAGTTCTTCACGGCGCACCACCCCGTCTTCGCTGGCGGGCGTATTGACCAATTGGCTGGCCGGCACGAAGCCGCGCAGGCTGTTCCAGCCCACCAGCAGGCCGCCCCGGTTGTAGCCGACAACGGTGAGCGTGACGGTTTCATCCGACTCGTAGGTGCGGCGCACAATGTCCCAGTCGTTGATCGCGCCGTCGCCGCCGGCTGGCGCGCCAGGTAACGCAGATTGGGCGTCGTAGCTGTCCCAGGCGCCGTCGTCGTGTTCGTGCTCAAAGGCAGCGTATTCGCCCTCCCGCAGCAACGCCGCCCAATAGTCCTCGTCGGGAGGCGGGGGCGGCGCTGGCACCGAATTTGAGTAACGTCGCCGTTGTAGTTCAGAAGACATCGCGTTCCCCCTGTACCGGTACAAAATGTCAATAACAGCCGATCTTAGAGGCCGTTTGAAAAGGGTTCCCCCGACTGAAGCCGGGGGTGAATTCCCCACCGTGCCGTGGCTTTCCGGGGATGAGCCGCCGACTTTAGTCGGCGGAACCTGAATAAACTTCCATGGCCGGACTTCTAAGATGGAACTGATTCAAACTTACGCCAACAGCTGGCCGTGCTAAGGCCTTTCTCTATATCACCCCCGTCTCGCCTGCGGCTCGACACCCCCTCTCCGCTTGCGGCTATAGTCCGGCGTAGCCGGGAGAGGGGGACGGGGGGTGAGGTGTCCGCCAACACGACCAGCGCCACACGCACCGCGGTCGTTGGCTCAAAAGCTTGAATCACTTCCCTGATAAAACTGTCCCCCTTTGTCACGCGGTCATCTGGTAGTATAGCACGTCACGAATGAGGGAGTGAAGATTAAGCCTTGAATAACAAAAATAGAACCAATTCTTAATTTGGGTTATTAGTATTATTCGTGGTTAAATCTGATCTGAGAGGATTCCTGAGAGGCAACGCCCGCCGCGCGCGGAGCCGGCCCCACGCCGCCGCGAGCGCCAGCGCCGCGAACAGCCACCACGCCGGCTCGGTGGGGAACAGATAGCGCGGGATGACGTAGAGGATCAGATGCACGCCGAGGAAGTAGCCGATCAGGGCGTAGAGGAGGAACGCCTCGCGGAAACCATTCTGTCGCCGCGCGGCGATGACCATGCCCGCCAGCCCGAAGAGGACGCCCGCGTAGTGGAACCCATACAGCGCCAGTTTGGGCCAGAACGACTCGATCCGCGTCAGGGCGCTTAGGCCGCTTAAGCTGCGGTCCTCCGCGAGCCAGCGCGCGCCGGCAGCCTTCAGGCTCTCGCCGGGGAAGTAGACGGTGTTGTGCGGCTGCAAGAGCGCTTCAGCCAGGTTGCGCAGCCGCAGTCCGATATAGCCAACCGGGTCAGCGGCGATGGCTTCGGCGGCGCGCCCGGCATAGTTCGGGTCGCGGAACGGGTCCTCAGCCGTGACACCCACCGCCGCATCGGTGGCCTCTGGTCCCTGCCAGCCCTTCACTTGAGCGCCCAGCCACAGGAAGCTCCCCAGCCCCTCGGCGGCGACCACGAAGCGATTCCACCGGACCAGGTTGTAGGCCGTCCAGGGCGCGAGCGTGAGTGCGAACGCCAGCAGCAACGCCGCCGCCGGTCGCAGCGCGCGCCGCCACCCGTGCGCGATCACCAGGTGCAGAACCACCGCCGCCGGGAACGCGAGCAGCACCGCGCGTGTCAGGGCCGCCAGGCCCATCACCACCCCCACTCCCGCGAGCGTCCGCGCGTTGGCGTCGCCCTCACGCCAGGCATAGAGCGTCAGCGCCGCCATGAGCAGGAAGATGAACAGGGTTTCGGTGGCGATCAGGGCGGTCTCGATGATGAACGCCGGGCTGACCGCCAGGACCGCCCCGGCGATCACTCCGGCGCGGTGCGACCAGAGTCGCCGCCCCAGCAAGTAGACCAGCCCGACGGTCAGCGCACCGAGCGCCGCCTGGATCAGCCGAATCAGCGGCGCGACCGCCGGCTCCGGGAGAAGGCTGGCGATGGTTCCCGCGAATAACAGGTACACCGGCGCGGCAGGGGAAGGGTGCGGCTCGGCGGCGTGCATCAGGCTCCTGCCGAAGTTCAGGTACCACCCGGCGTCGCCGCCTTCCCAATCGATCGGAGCGGCCAGATAGGCGACAAAGACCAGCCGCAGGATCAGGGCGACGAGGATCAAGGCAACAGCCTGCGCGCGCGGCGTCAGGCGTCGCGCCGAGGGAGAAGCGCTCACTACGGCCTCGGAGTCTGGGAAGGCGACCGGGTGGTGGTGACTGTGGCTGTCTTCGTGGGAGTAGCCGTCGGGGTGCGGGTGGCGGTCGGCGTAGCGGTCGGAGTCGCGGTGGCCGTTGCGGTCGGCGTTGAGGTAACCGTAGGCGTCGGGGTCAGCGTCGCCGTTGGGGTCGCGGTCGCAGAAGGAGTCGCGGTCGGCGTTACGGTCGGCGTGGGCGTCAGCGTGGCGGTCGGGGTCGTCGTCGGCGTGGGCATGGGGGTGGGAATGCTTTCTTCAGGAACCAGCAGAGCAAGGTCAAAGTCGCTGCATGAGAGGACGCTCTGATCCACCCAGCCGACGCGCCCATCGGCGTTGACGCGCACCAACACCCACCGCTTGGCCGGGTTTTGGGGGTCCGGCGGGGCGTTGCCCTGGGCGGTGACGAGCATCCCTGAGATCAAGCGCGCGGGTGCGTCGTCCTCGGTGCTGTAGAGGATTGCGTTCGCCACGGCGACCGTGCACTCGGCGGGGAGAAGAGACACGTTCACAGAATCGATGGCGTCAGGGACGCCGTTTCCCACCGCCACCAGGGTGATCGGGCCGCCCTCACCGATGGGATAGACCGTGAGACTGGATAAGCTGCCCACGGCTTCTGAGGGTTCGCGCTCCAGGCGCAACCAGTCCGGCCCGACAATCTGCAACGCGCCAGCGCCTTGCGTGTCCCACGAAAAGTCAAGCGTCTGGCCCACGCCCCGCAGCAGCATCAGGCTGCGCTGACCGTCCACCAGGAAGGCGTTAATCCTGGGCAAAGCCTCCGCCGTCACGGAGCTGCTTTCGACGCGATCCTCACCCTTGATCGCCGCCAGGACAAACTGGTATTGGCCCGAATCGGCGACGGGGTAAGTATACTGGCCTGCATCGGGCGGCAGCTCAACCACGCTGGATTGGTCGTTGACGCGGACCGTGAACTCAAGCCGCTCGGCGTTCCGCGCTTCCCAGGAGAAGGTCAGCGTGTCGCCGGCGCGCAACGTGACGCCGGTCGGGCTGGACAAAGTGAGGTCCGCAACGAACTCAGGAGGGGTGGGGCGGAAGATCGCCAGGAGCAGCGCCGCGAACGCGACCAGCGCCAGTGCGCCGATGGCTCCGCCGAGCGCGAGGAGCCGGCTGCGGCTCACCGTGGGCGCGGCGACCTGCAACTGGCCGGGGAGCGCCGCCTGCCAGCCGGCGGCGTCGTGGCTGATGGCGACGACGTTGAAAGGGTACGTCGTCTCGCCGTCCAAACGCTGCGCCCAGGGCACCTGGATGCTCGCCAGCGCGCCGACGCGCTCGCCGGGTTGCAGGCTCAGCGTGTGCGGCTGAAAGTAGAACTGAAGCGCGTTCCTGGGGTCGCGCCCTTGCAGGGAAACGGTCAGCGGGGTGTTCCCCTGGTTGTGCATGTGTATCGTGAAGGGTTGCCCCGCCTGAAGCATCTGCGTTACCGGATCCAACTGCATCCCGAAGGCCGAGAACGTGAGCACGCGGAGCGTGAGCTTGGCGACGAGGGTCTGGGCGGGCCGGCTCTGGGCGCGCACGTGGACGGTGACGATGTAGTCGCCGGGGGCGCTCTCCGCGCGGCGCGGTGGCTTGAAGCTGATGACCACGCGCCCCTGCGTGCCCGGCCCAAGATGAACTTCCGCCCGGTCGAGACGGACCCACTCTTTGGGCGCGCCGTCCACTTCGATGAAGTAGGTGTCGGCCTGCTCGCCCACGTTCTTGATGAGCAACTCCGAGCGGCCATGCACGCCGGGGCTGACGGCCTGGTCTGTGCTTTCCAGCGTCACCTGGAAGGTGGGTTGCGTCAGCTCAAGGACCTGGGTGCGGGCCAGATGGGCAGGGGTGGTGTCAATATCGGCTGCCGGGTGGTAGATGGCGCGCACGTCGCCGATCTGTAGCTCCTCGCCGCCGCGCAGCGGGTGGGGCGTGTGCGACTCCAGGCGCACGCCATCGACGTAGGTGCCGTTGACCGAGCCGAGGTCCTGGATGTAGCACAGGTCTTCCTGAAGAGTCAGGCTGGCGTGGTAGCGCGAGACCGTGCTGGTATCGAGCACGATGTCGTTGCCGCGCTGGCGTCCGATGCCAATCGAGGGCTTTTCGAGATGATAAATCTCAATCGGCCCGTCCGGCCAGTAGACGTCAAGCCTGCCGTGAGTCATAGGTCTGCTCCCCAATCACGGGGGAGTGTATCATGGCGCATGATCGGCGACAAATAGTGCCGCAAGTGGACAATTTCGTCTCCGCGCCGGCAGAGGTTATACTACCTGCGTGTGACTCGCGTAAGCCGGAGGAGGGGACGACCGATGCGCAGGCAAAACCTCACGCGCCTGGCTCTCCTTGTCGCTGTGGTATTGGCTGTTTTGTCCCTGCCATCCACCCCGGCAGGGACCGCCGACGCCGCCGAGTGGCGCTCGGATGGCGAGGTGGTCATTGCCGAGGGGGAAATCGTCGCAGGCGACCTGGTCGTCGCCGCCGACCGGCTGGTCATCGCGGGCGTGGTGCAGGGGGATGTGTTCGGCTACGCCTACCGCGCGCAGATCACCGGCGCGGTTGAGGGGGACGTGCTCCTGGCCGGCCAGGAATTGACCCTGACCGGCACGGTGGAAGATGACCTCCGCGCCGCTTTCGTTTCGATGCGCGTGGTGGAGGGCGCGCGGGTCAGAGGCGACGTGGCCGGCGCGGGGTTCGCCTTTGCGCTGGACGCCGACAGCGCGATAGACGGCGATCTGTGGTACGCCGGCTATCAGGCTGACGTGGTTGGGAGCGTCGGCGGCGCGCTGCACGCGGATGTTGCAGCGCTGGCGCTGCGCGGCAGGGTCGCCAGGGACGTGGACGCGCGGGTTCAGGCTTACGGCGCCATGAGCGGCTGGCCGTTCCGCTTCGATCTTGAAACCCCGGTCGAACCGTTGCGGCCCGGTCTGACCTTTGGCGAGACCGCCTCCATCGGCGGGAAGCTCGCCTACGCCAGCCCGGAGCCGTTCGAGGTCCCTGAACGGGCGGCGACCGGTGGAGTGGCCTATAGCGAGGCGGACGCCGGGTGGTTCGCGCCATCGCTCATCAGCACGGCGTACAACATCATCAGGCCGGCGGAAGCGCGCGGCTGGGCGGGGACGCTGGCGCTGGGCTGGCTGGCGCTGTTCTTGAGCCGCCTGCTGACCTTCATCATTGTGGGTTTGGTCGTGCTCTGGCGCGCGCCGCGCCTGTTGCGGGTCGCGTCCGACCAGTTGCGGAAGCGCTCGCTGGTGAGCCTGTTTCTCGGACTGGCTGCGCTCATCGCGGCCCCGTTTGCGTTGGCGGCGCTGGCGCTCCTCCTCATCGTGATCGTCGGCCTGCTCACGGTGATCTCGATGGGCGGCCTGTCGGCGGCGGCGGGCTGGGCCGGGCTGGTGGGCTTCGGCGGCTTGACGGCGGCGCTGTACATCGTGGCGGGGTTTATCGCGCCGCTGGTGGTGATGTTCGCCGTCGGCCAGTACCTCGTCGCGCGCGTCACGCAAGCGACCCAGCCCAGCCGCGTGGCTGCGCTGCTGGTCGGGGTGGCGGCGTTCGTGATTATCTGGCAAATCCCGCTCTTCGGCGAGTGCTTCAACTGCCTGTCGGTGATGCTCGGCGTCGGCGCGTTGTTCTTCTACTGGCGCTTGCGAAACCGCGCTGTGGAGGAAGACGCCGCGCCGCTGGCCTGGCTGGAGGCTGAGCCAGAGATGCCGCCCGTAACGCCGCCGCAACCTTCCACGGAACCCCTATCGGCGGTCGAAGCCCCCGGAGCCGCAGCGCCGTCGGTTGCCGAGGCCGGCCCAGAAGAGGCAGCCGAGCCAGAGGTTGAGGAAAAGGACAACGGCAAGCAGGAGTAGGGGCACGGCACGCTGCGCCCCACGAGTCTTATCCCTATAGGGTGTCCGTGTCGGACGGATTGATCGCGGTTCAACGGTAGAACCAGTGAGGACTGGGGGCTTAAGCCCCCGGTCCAACCGGTATTTGGCACGACGTGTACGGTTGAGCCTTATCTGCATAAGGGGCGCACGATGCGTCCTTCTCTTGTTTCG
The DNA here is from genome assembly GCA_034435135.1 of Anaerolineae bacterium. Lineage (GTDB taxonomy): Bacteria > Chloroflexota > Anaerolineae > Aggregatilineales > JAFGMM01 > JAOSJO01. The sequence continues at coordinate 16,120 of DAOTXU010000026.1, forward strand.
ACCGACTGCGTGTCTATGACTCGCGCGGCGGCGCGACGGGCAGGCGCATCGTGAACCGCGCGCCGTCGCGCACCCTGGGATCCAGTTCAAGCGAGCCACCGACGCGCGTCAGGTACAGTTTGGACCACCACAGGCCGTAACCCAGACCGTTTTGTTTATCGGTCACGCCCAGGCGGAATAACCCCTCCTGCAGGTGCTCCGGCACGCCGGGGCCGGTATCCTGCACCGCGATTTCCACCTGGTCGCCGTCGCGCCGCATGGTAACGGTGAGGCGTTTGCGCGGCGCGTCGACCACCGCCTCCATCGCGTTGCGGATGAGGTGATGCAACACTTCCGTGAGCTGGCGGGTGGCGTAGACTGGAGGCAGGTCCGGCTCGGTCTGGCGTACCAGGATCACGTCATCGGGCAGCCGTAGCTCCCTGAGCACCTCATCTAGCGCCAGTTCGACCTGCACGGGGGTGGTTTCGATCTTGTCGAAAGGTCGCTTGATGCGCCGCACCAGCGCGATGGCGTCCTCGGAGTAGCGCTCAATCCCGTCCAGTTTCTCCAACAAGTCTGCATCGTCGAGGCGACCGGTCTCGCGTTGACGCCTGAGCACCTGCACCGTCAGGCGGATCGCGCCCATATCGTTGACAATCCGGTGCGTGATGTGCGCGGTCATGTCCGACATGGCGGCGATGTACTCGGCGTTGACCTGGCTGATGGTCGTGGTCTGAAGGTCCTGGCCGCGCCGGGCGTTCTCCTCGGCCAGTGCTACGAGCGCAGCGACAGCGCGCAGGTTCGCCAGGTCCTCTTCTTTAAAAGTGTGTGGGCGCTGCGAAATGGCCTGCAACACGCCCAGTACACGCCCCATACCCTGGATAGGTGCGCAGAGCAGATCGACCGGCGGGCCGGAGTCCTCGTACAGTGGAACGGAGGGCAGATGGACGGCTTCGCCCGTGCGCACCACCTCCGCAGGCCGCCATCGCTCGACCGCCAGGCGCGTGCCGACCGTCGTCGAGAGGCGCACGCCCAGCAGCGAGCGCGCGCCCTCGTCCGGCGCAAGCGCCATGACTTCCAGTTCGTCGCTGGACGGCCAGTAGCGGTAGAGCGCCAGGACGCTGACAGGGAAAAGTTTGCGCACGGCGGATAGGGTCAGGCCGAGGGCGGCGTCTAGCTCTGGGGTCTCGACCAGGAGGCTGGCGATCTCACGGAAGACGCTGGCGATGTCCTCACACGGCTTGTCCATAATCCGTCAGGGGTTGCGTTCAAAAAGCGCGCGCTGCGGAAAAACCAGCCGGTCGGGCCGGGTCTCGCCACGCGCGAGCGCCTGGCGATTGGCGCGTTCAAAGTCACGGTGCAGGTCTTGCACCAGGTCCAGTTGGCGGGCGGAGGGTTCGAGCGAGAACATCACGATGGCGGTCGTGAACTCGCCAGGCACGAAGACCAGCCAGCGCCCGCCTTCGATGGCGGTGCTCTTCAGCCCCGCGCCGAACATCTCGCTCGCGGCGGCGCGGAACGCACTCAGCATCGGCACCAGCAGCCCCGTTTCGATCTTGAAGCGGCCATGCGAGGCGATGGGCATACTGCTCTCGTTGTCGTAGAGCGCGTAGCAGAGCACGCGCGCCTCGTAATGCTGGCGCAGGAACCCGGTGTGTCCCTCCTGCACCACCTGCTGCCACGCCTGCGAGTCGGGGTTGCGCTCCAGCAGGCGCTCGGTGATCGCGCGCTGTTCGTTGTAGCGGCTATAGATGGCGTGGAACTGCGCGCGGTTGATCTTGCCGGCGGCGAATTCGGTGGCGACCTGGGCCATCTTCTCGCGCAGACGGCTCAGCGCATCCTCGGCCCGCCGCAGTTGGCCCTTCGCCGACGCATCCTCGGTTGGAGCAGGAAGTCGTGCGTCCGTTTCGGTCTTGGAAGCTGCCTCTGCGCTGGGAGCGTCTGTCTGTGAGCGGCCTGGCGGGGGGTTGGGGAGCAGCCGGTGTTGCGGTTCGGGCGCTTCCGGGGGCGTGGGATGCAGCGGAGAGCGCGGCGCGGCGTCGCCGGAGTCATCAGGCACACGCTCGCCGTTGGGGTCTGTGTCCCGACTCCGCCCGCTCAACAAGCGGCGCGACGACGACTCTTGCTTGGCGTTTTCTTCGCTCTTCACCCGTGCCAACCTTACCACCACCCTTTTGTTAAAATATACCAGAAAACCCCAATCCGAGAAAGCCACGATCAAAAATCGATGCCGAGCGCCGGCAGGGAGCTTAAGCCCTCTATCTGGTGATCTAGCTTCACCGGAGCGCGTCACCGCCTCCGCGCCCACGCGCGCACCGCGACTGTCAGCAACGCCGCCGCCGCCAACGACAGCAGCGCGCCCACCGTCAGCGACGCGGGCTGAAACGTCATCGCCACCGTATGCGCGCCGGCGGGCACGCACACCGCGCGCAAGACGGCATCTGCGCGCAGCACCTCCGCCGGTGCGCCATCGACCGCCGCCGTCCAGCCGGGGTAATACTGGCCGCTGTAAACCAGCAGCGAGGGGCTTTCGGCCTCGACGGATAGTTGGACCCGATCCGCCGTCTCCGCCACCACTTTGGCCGTCCCCGCTCCATCACCCTGCGGCGCACACGGCGGCTCGGCTTCGAGCAAGACCGTGGCGCGGTACGCAAAATCGGGCTGGTTCAGCCGCGCGATGGGGTCCGCCGCCACCTCATAGCGCCCCGCGAGCCATGCGCGCGGCATCCAGTTGGGGCGCTCGTAGACGTAAACGCCGTACCCCTCGCCGAGATACGTGTACGCGCTTGCGTCCTCCAGCGCCCCCCAATGCGCGACATAGCGCGCGTTGAGCAGGTCGTAAGCCCGCGCGCGCCAGTCCGGCGAAACCGACGTGAATGCATTGTAGACGGTCAGTTCCATCGTGTTGTAGCCGAAGACGCTCTCCACGTCTTCCGTCAGCGTCGCGCCGTTCTGCCAGAAGGTGTTGAACCCCCAGGGCAGGATGCGGAACGGCCCTTCCCTTCGATAGGCTTCGCCCGTGAGCGATTGGATCACCCCCCACAACGGCATCGGCGGGTACGGCCCGGCCTTCACCAGCCGCAGGCCGAAGGTCCACAGGTCGAGCAACACCAGCGCCGCCGCGAGCGCCGGCGCCCACCGCGCCGAGGGCGCGCGCGCCCACCAGGTCAGCGCGCCGGTTCCCAGCGCGGCCCAGATCGCAAACAGCAGCAGCGCGTTGCCCATATGGAACGCGCGCCCGGCCTCCGAGCCGGGCAGGTTCAGCGCGAAGAGCAGGAAGGCGGCGAGCGCCGCCAGCAGCGCCGCGCCGATGATCGCCCAAAGCCAGCGATTCAGCGGCCTGAGCAGCCGGCGACGGTCCTGCGGATCGGCGCGTTGCGTCGCGGCAAGGCCGGCCAGCGCGCAGACTCCGAACAGGAACAGGAACCCCGCGCGCGCCGGCACGCCCGCCCATCGAAAAGGCGGCAGCAGCCGGTAGGCGACCGGGTAGAGCGGCCCGTTCACGCCGAGGGCGAGCAACAGGCCCACGCCGGCCAGCAGCGCGAGGAAGGTCGCCGGCCGGCGCAGCGTCGGCGCGCGCAGCGCCAGCAACGCCAGCAGCAGCGGCACCACGCCGGCGTAATACATTGACTCGCTGTAAGCGCCGCGCGCCCAGTAGCCGGTGATGAGCGGTTGGCCGAAGAAGTCCGGCGCGGCGAGAGTCAGCAGGTGCTCCGGGTACATCGAGTAGCGCGCGATGGTTTCATCGTCGAACCCCGCGCTGACGCGCGTGGAGAACATCGCAAACTCCGCCGTCGGGACCAACTGCACACCCGCCAGCGCCGCGCCGACGGCGACCATCACGAGCAGGGGCAGGCCGGCCCGCAAGAGGCGCTGCTTCCCATCTCCACCCTCGATGACGACTGTCTGGTAGATCGCCGCCGCGAGAAGGATCAGCGCGACGTAGAGCATCGACGTGATGTGCCCGGCCAAAATCGCCATACCGAAGGGCGCGCCCGCCAGGGCATAGCGATGCCAGCGGCCCTCGCGCGCCGCCCACCAGTACGCCAACACAACCCAGGGGGTCCACGCGAAGGTGTTGAGATAGCCGTAGTGCCCTTCCGCGACGCGCACCGCCGTAAAGCCGGAGAAGGCGAACGCCAGCCCTGCGATCAGCGCCCCGCTGTGCGACCCGCCGAGCCGCTGCACCAGCCGCGCCATCCCCCACCCGCCGAGCCAGACATGCAGCGCCAGGTTCACCGCCAGGCCGGTCGAGACCGGCAGGATCAGGAAGAGCCAGTTGGGCGGGTAGAACAGCCCGACCTGGATGTTGGCGAAGAACGGGTAGCCGGAGAACTGGTTCGTGTCCCAGAGGGGGAACACGCCCTGCCGGAGCGACTCGACGGCGTAGGTGAGCCAGGGGACAAACAGCCCTTCGATGTCGGGCGCGGCGATGATCTGGCCCGGCGTCCACAGCACGCCGCCGAAGAAGAGCAGGCTCAACAGGGCGAGGAGAGTGGGGGTCAGCCAGGGGCGGCGTTGGAGGATGTCTTCCACCGGGATAGGCGCTCCTTTTCAGACGAAAGCACATCGGAGGCGGATTATACCAAAGGTGGGAGTGTGGCGTCGCCTTCCGCACAGCTTCCCGCGAGCTTCGAAGCTCGCGGGAAGTTACAGGCATGAGCCGTTGTGCAGGTTTCCGCGGGTGCATTCCAAGTCAGGGGTCATGCGGTGCGCCGCTGCGACCTCACCCCTCGCGCTTCCTGGCTTGCGCCGGGCAGGCAGCGCAGTCCCCTCTCCAGGAATGGAGAGGGGACTGACCTGTGCGCGGACTCCCCCTCGCCATTTATGGAGAGGGGGCAAGGGGGCTATAGTCCGGCGAAGCCGGGGTGAGGTCAAACCGGCAGAGGCAAGCCTCACTGAATGTCGCTCCCCAAGATGGAATGCACCCCTGAAGACCCTTTCACGAATAGGACGATTTGCTATAAAATAGACCATTGAGAGAAGGGATCAACCGATCCGATAACGCTTCTTTTGCGTCCGCGAAATTCACACGAAGGAGAGGAGAAGATGTCGCGTACCGCACGATTAATCGCTTTTTTGACCGTCGTTCTATCCCTGCTTGTGCTGGGGGTTCCGCTCCAGGCGCAGGAGATGGCCGAACCGGTCATCAAGCCGGCGCCCTGCGAGGAACCCGGCGAGCTGACCATGTGGGTCTGGGACGAGAACTGGGCCACGATCATCGGCGAGTCCATTGAAGCGTGGAAGGCGGACTACTGCCCCGGCGCGGAGGTCAATCTCGAAGTGCAGCCCTGGGGCCAGTACTGGGACCTGCTCAAGACCAACGCCGCCAGCGGCGACCTGCCTGACGTGTTCAACATGTCGCAGGACCGCTTCTTCTTCTACGCCGACAACGACGCGCTGTTGAACCTGCAACCCTACTGGGACGAGTACGGGGTAGACACGCGGGTCTGGGGCACCGGCCTGGTGGACCCGTACCGCTGGGGCGAGGCGGGCGACCTGTACGCCGGCCCGGTGAACTGGGACACCATCGCCGTGTTCTATAACAAGGACATGTTCGACGCCGCCGGCCTGGAATACCCCACCGCCGACTGGACCTGGGATGACTTCGCCGCCGCCGCCGAAGCGCTCACCACCGAGGCGGTGTACGGGGCCGCCGTCTACCTGGAATACCAGGCCGGTTACCCGAACTGGATCGCCGCTACCGGCGTGACGCCCATCGTCGAGGCGGGCCGCACCGCCTGCACGCTGACCGAACCCGGCAGCGTCGAGGCGCTGACCTTCCTCAAGGACCTGCTCGACAAGGGGTACATGCCCACGCCTTCCATCATGGGCGGGACCTCGGCGGACGACGCTTTCAACTTCTGGGCTTCCGAGCAGGTGGCGATGATTACCGGCGGCTCGTGGAAGCTGACCAACGCGCTGAGCGACATCACCTTCAACTGGGACGTGGTGCAACTGCCCAAGCACCCCGAAACGGGCCGCAGCCGCTCCATCCTGCACGCGGTCGGTTACGTCGCCTCCTCCCGCACGGAGAACCCTGACCTGGCTGCGAACCTGATCCTCTACCTGGTCAGCGACGAGGGGCAGACGTTCTTCGCCGAGGGCGGCAACGTGGCTCCGGCCAACCCATCGCCAGCGGTACAGCAGATGTGGATCGACTCCTTCGGCGAGACGGACAAGAACATCCAGACGTTTGTGGATGCGACCGTCGACTCGCAGGGCGTCACCGTGTTTGACGAAATCTGGGATAAGATCAACAGCGAGATTGTGCTCAACATCTTCGACCTGGGCATGAGCGTCGAAGAGGCGACGGAGGATGCCTGCGCGTTCATCGCGGATTACCTGGTCCAGTAACCTCGGTAAACATTGCCCCTCACCCCCTGCCCCCTCTCCCGCAAGGCGGGAGAGGGGGTGCTGAGCCGAAAGCGGAGGTGAGAGGCATCCCCAACCTTAAAAGACATTGGGATCTATCGCGTTCTTGAAATCGTTCACACCCCTGCGCGGGGCGCGCAAATGGGTTGCGCCGCCGGGCAGTGGGCTTAAGCCCACTGTCTGCAAGGGGCTAAAAAAGAGGCGCGGACGCCCCCATTGGGCGTCGCGCCCGATCACGGCGACGGTTCCCTCCCCAATCCCCGCAACGCATTCAGCAAGGCGTCGGTGTGCTCAGGCCGGCCCGCGCTCACGCGGATGCAGTTGCGCAGGCCCGGCTTGTCGAAGTAGCGCACGAGCACGCCCCGTTCCGCGAGCGCTCCCTTGAGCGCGCGCGCGTCCCGCCCCTCCACGCGGCACAGCACGAAGTTCGAGCGGCTGGGGTATGGTTGCAGGAAGTCGAACTCAGCCAGCGCCTTGTAGAGCCGCTCGCGCTCGGCCACGAGCCGCGCCACGTTGCTCATCAGCATCTCCACATCTTCCAGCGATGCCAGCGCTGCAACCGTCCCGGCCACGTTGACGTTGTACGGCTGCTTGATCTTCCACAGGTGCGCCATCAGCCAGAGGGGGAACGCGCCGTACCCCACGCGCAGGCCCGCCAGCCCCGCCCACTTGCTGAACGTGCGCAGCACGACCAGGTTGGGCGTCTGCGGCACACGGGTCATCGTGCTCGCCGCGCCGCTGAACTCGATGTACGCTTCGTCGAGCAGTACCACCAGCGGGAGGCGCAGCAGCCGTTCCAGCGCCCCGGCAGGGAGCAAGCTCCCATCCGGGTTATTGGGCGCGCAGATCATCAGCAGCTTGGCGTTATGTTCACGCGCCGCCGCCTCAATGCCGTCCAGGTCGAGCGCGAAGTCCGCGCGCCGGGGGACTTCGACCACGCGCGCGCCGTTGAGCGCCCCGTCGAAGCTGTACATGCCGAACGTCGGCGGGCAGTTGATGACCACATCGCCCGGCGCGACCAGCGCGCGCAGCGTCAGGTCGATCAGCTCGTCCGCGCCCGCGCCGGCCATGATGTACGCGGCGGGCACGCCGGTGAACGCCGCCAGCGCCGCGCGCAGGAGGCGGCTCTCCGGGTCGGGGTAGATGTGCAGGTTGGCGCGCGCGAGGCCCTTCCACACTTTGGGGGACGGGCCGTAGGGGTTTTCGTTCGCGTCGAGCTTGACGATCCTCTCAACGGGGATGCCAAGCTGCGCGCTCAGGACCTCATACGGCAGGATGGGTGTGTATGGCTCCATCCCAGCGATGTCGGGCCGGACCAGGGTTTCAACGTTTTCTTGGAGCATAGGGTCTCCTGTAGCTCCCAGGGAGCTTGAAGCTCCCTGGGAGCTTTTCGGGCACGACACGCCGCGCCCTACGCATTCTCAAGGCGCAATCTGGCCGCGTTTGCGTGCGCGTCGAGCGATTCCGCCTCGGCCAGGCGCGCCGCCGGCGCGTACAACTCCGGCGCGTCGAGGCCGATCACGTTGACCAGCTTCACGAAGTCCAGCACGTTGAGCGGCGACGCAAACCGCGCCGTGCCGTTCGTGGGCATCACGTGGCTGGGGCCGGCGATGTAATCTCCCAGCACCTCGAACGACCCCTCGCCCAGAAACACGCCGCCCGCGTGCCGCACCTTGCCCAGGTAGCGCCAGGGTTCCGCCAGCAGCAGGCACAGGTGCTCCGGCGCGTAGGCGTTGGCGAGGTCAAACGCCTCGTCCAGGTCGCGCGTGACCACGATGCCGCTGTTGTGCGCCAGGCTTTGATCGAGGATCGCCTTGCGGCTCAGCTTGGCGCGCTGCTGCTCGACCTCAGTCAGCACGGCTTTTGCGAACGCCGTATCCGGCGTGAGCAGGATCGCGCTCGCCAGCACGTCGTGCTCCGCCTGCGCGAGCAGGTCGGCGGCGGCGTAGGCGGCTGCGTTGCGCGTCGCGCTCGCGTCGGCGATGAGCAGCGTCTCGGTCGGGCCGGGCAGCCCGTCGATGCCCACCGCGCCGTACACCTGCCGCTTGGCAAGCGTGACGAACAGCCCTCCCGCGCCGACGATTTTATCTACCTTCGGGATCGTCTCCGTGCCGTAGGCCATCGCCGCAATCGCCTGCGCGCCGCCGACGCGGAACACGCGATCCACGCCCGCGACCCGCGCGGCGGCGAGGATGGTCGGGTGGACCGGCGGCGGCGAGCAGACGATCACCTCCGGCACGCCGGCCACGCGCGCCGGGGTCGCCGCCATCAGCAGCGAGGAGAAGAGCGGCGCGGTCCCGCCGGGCACATACACACCGGCGCGGTCAATCGGGCGCACGAGTTGCCCCAGGATGCCATCCGCGCCGCTGTCCAGCCACGAGATGGCCGGTTGCCGCCGGTGAAACGCCTCGATGCGCGTCGCGGCCAGCGCCATCGCGTCGCGCACGTCGGCGGGCGTTTCCGCATAGGCGGCGTCGATCTCGGCGGCGGGCACTTCCAGCGCGCCCACCGTCACGCCGTCGATACGCGCGGTCAGGTTGTGCAGCGCGGCGTCGCCGCCGGCCTGCACGGCCTCCACGATGGCGCGCACGGCCTCGTCGGGCTGCATCCGCTTCCCCAACCGCCGTTCGATCCCGTCGAGCACGCTCTCCGGGACTTCGACCGCCTCCAATCGCCCGCGCCTCAGGATGGTCTGCTTTGCAGTCACCGTGTCGTAAATGCGCATCTTCTCGCTCCTTGTCTTTCGGTGCCTGGTTCTCATCACGGCGCTCGCGGCTCACTTCACGGCCTGGACCAGCTTCAGGTATCCATCGAGCGACGAGAACCGAGCTTCCAGTATCCAGCTTCTAGCTTCCGTTCAGAGCCGCATCCAGCGCGCGGCACCGCTCCGGGTACTCGTCGAAGATATACGTCAGCGGCGTCACCACCACGCCGCTGCCGCCGATGGCGCGCAGTTGCCGGATCGCGTCATACAGCCGCTCCCGGAGCACCACCACGCTCACCGAGAACCACCCGGCGTTCGGGTCGCGCGCGTAGACCCGCGCGACGGTCGGCCCGGTCAGCCCGCCGAGTTCGGTCTGGCTCAGCACGCGCCCCGCTACCGCCCCGGCAGTCTCGCCGCGCATGTTGGCGATGAGCAGCACCTTCTCGCGCGCGGCCAGGTGCGCCTCGATGTACTCCAGCGTCTTGCGCGCCACGTCGAGCACCGCGCCGCGCGCCGCCAGCGCCGCCCGGTTGCCGATCAGGCACGCCTGCGCGCGCAGGATCGTCCCGTCGCTCAGCGGCTTCAGGCCATTCTCGCGCAGCGTGGTCCCGGTGGCGGAGATGTCGGCGATCAGGTCGGCGCTGCCCATCAGCGGCGCGACCTCCAGCGCGCCATCGGCGTAGATCAGCTCGAACGGCTCCACGCCGTGCCGCGCCAGGAACTCGGTTACCAGGTAGTGATACTTGGTCGCCACGCGCAGCCCGCCCCGCGCGCGCGCTTGCTCCGCGAGCGCCGCCATCGAGTCCACGCCGGTCCACTCGACCGGCACGGCCAGCACCAGCGCACACTGCCCGAACCCCAGCGCGTCGTGAAGCAGCAGCGCCGCCTCGCCGATCTTAGGGCGCGCCTCGGCCACGCGGTCGGAGCCGGTGACGCCCAGGTCCACGTCGCCGCGCGCCACGCTGAAGGGGATGTCCGCCGGGCGCTGGAACAACACCTGCACGCCCGGCAGGTTCGGGATCGTGGCGGTGTACTGGCGCGGGTTGGTCAGGTTCACGTGCAGGCCGGCCCCGGTCAGAAAATCGAGCGTCGCGTCGCCGAGCGCGCCCTTGCTCGGCAGGGCCATACGAATGATCGTCATCTCACGCTCCCCAGGTCTACATAAACAAAAACACCCCGGCAGGTCCGGGGTGTGCGGTCACAATTTCTGCGCGCGTTACGCGGCGGCAGCCGCCAACGCCGGGCCTGCGGTCCGGGGTATCTCGACAGGGTGATGGCGGCGGCGCTGCGCGTTCACGGCGGCTCCTTCAAACTCGACGCGCGCGAGTGTAACCTGTCTGCGAAGCGGTGTCAAACGCCGATTCGACGCCGAGGGTCAGATTTGTTCCCTCTCATCGTCGGGGTAATCCCACGCGGCGGGCGATTCCTCCGCCGCCGGCGCTTCTGGTTGCGCTTCGCCGCCGGTTTCCACGGCCTGATCCGCGACCGGGACAGGCGCAGTCTCGACCTCCGAAGGGCCGGCCAGGAGCGCCAGCCGGTCGAGCACGAGGACCTGCAACAGCGCAAAGACGGGCAGGAAGATCAGCAGGCCCACCAACATCAAGCCAACAGCCGTTGCGACTGGGACGGCGGAGTTCGTCATGAACTGGTTTTGCAGCATCACCATCTGAAGTGGCAGCGTGAAGTTTTCGGCGGAATGCATGACGATAAGCGGCCAGAGAAACGCCTGGAGGCTGGCGAAACTCAGCACGGCCACGACGACCAGGGCAACCGGCAACGACGGCAGGAAGACCACTTTCAAGAAGGCGTCCGCCGGCGACGCGCCGTCCAGGCGGGCGGCGATGTACTTGTCGTGCGCGCCGTCGAAGAACAGTTTGAAAATCACCAGGCTGAAGCCGCTCACCAGCCAGGGCAACAGCAAAGCTGCGGCGGTGTCCACCCAACCCAGGTTACGCGCGGCATCGAACCACTGGAGGCTGAGCGCTTCAACCGGGATGGCGGCGAAGAGGAGAAAGCCCAGGAACGCCAGGTTGCTGAACAGGCGTCCCAACGGGCGCACGAATCCCAGCGCCAGCCCGGCGAGGTAAGCAGCCGGCGTCTGCACCAGCCAGACCGCCCACAAAGGCACCAGGGTGTTTGCCAGCGCACGCCACCAATCGACGGTCTCAGAAGCCTGGGCGAAGCCTTCGTTAGACCCGGCCAGCGTCAGCCCCCAGACGAACAGGCCGATGAGCGGCAGGCCGAGCAGCAGCAGCGCCGGCAGGCTGAAAACGGACAGCCAGGACCCGACCGGGGTTGCCGGCGCGCTTTCGGCGGTGAAGCTGAGGCGCAGCCGGAAGAGCGTTATCACCCCCCACACCAGGAGGGCCAGGACCATGAAGAGCAGCATCAGCAGGGTGGCCTGCGCCGCGCCGTAGCCAAACCTGATGTTCTGGAAACTGGAAATGTACAGGTAAAGTTGCGTGCTCACCGTTGAATTCGCCGGGCCACCCCTGGTGAGCACAAAGGGTATGGTGAAGGCCTGGCACGCGCTGCCGGCCGCCACGAGCACGCCGATCAACCAGACGCCGCCGAAGGCTTTCAGCCACGCGGAAGAGCCGGCGCGCCGCGCGCGCATCGCAGCCAGGTACGCGGTGACGCCCACCGCCAGGGCGAGGGCCAGGGTGATGAAAGCGTCGAGAAGAATGGTCGATACGCGAGCGCCCCAGACATCCCCCAGATTCAGCCAACTGGGAGGTGGGAAGAGCGGCGAAGGTTCCCGCCCCCACATCCGCGACCAGTAGAACCGCCACAGCACGACCAGCGCCACCGGCGCGACGAGCGCGCTGATCAGCGCCAGCGCCAGGCGGTTGAGCGCGCGTCCAAGCGTCCCCTGCAAGCCGACGAAGACGGCGATCAGCGGCGGAACAAGGGCCACGACGAACACGCGGGCGATGATAATGACGAAGGTATAGCTCAAGGCCTCGCCGAAAACGGGGTCCTCAAACAGGCGCGTGTAGTTCTCAAACCCGACGTACTCGGCTGTCGTTATGATGTCGTAGTCGGTGAGGCTCATGTTGACGGTGCCGAGGGCCGGGATGAGCTGGGTCGCGCCGCACAAGAGCACGCCGGGGAGGAGCAGCAGCAGCCCGATCATGGCGCGGCCCGTAGCCGATAGACAGCCCTGTTGCTCGTAACCAGACACAGAGTCAGATGTTGGTTCTTGATACATAGTCCCCCTCCTGTTTCTGGTTATAGAACTGATTCAAACTTACGCCAACAGCTAGCCGTGCTAAGGCCTTTCTCTACCTCACCCCCGTCTCGCCTGCGGCTCGACACCCCCTCTCCGCTTGCGGCTATAGTCCGGCGTAGCCGGGAGAGGGGGACGGGGGGTGAGGTGTCCGC
>DAOTXU010000027.1:0-12081 GCA_034435135.1 Anaerolineae bacterium
GGTCGTCGGGCACGATGGTCGCGTTGCGCAACAGGCGCTCGATCTGTTGGACGCGCCCTTCCAGAAACGCCTGCTGCTCCTTCGCGTCATGGTAGTCGGCGTTCTCGGCAAGGTCGCCCATCGACCGCGCCTCGCGCAACTTGTGGGCAAGCTCCGCGCGTTTGACGTTGACCAGTTCGTCAAGCTCCGCGCGGAGTTGCCGCGCGCCCTCTTCGGTGAGGTAGATCGGCTCTTCAGTGCTCATACGCTTCTCCTCAATACGATAAAGGGTGATGATACACAAGGGCCGGTTGGCGGTCAAGGGCGTGTGAAGCGGTCGAAGAGCTTGGCGTGCTCTTCCAGCGCGTAGCGGTCGGTCATGCCGGCGATGTAGTCGCATACGGCGCGGTGTAGCCCCACCTCCTCAACCCGCGCCTGCGTTTCAAGCGGCAGTTGCGCCGGTTCTTTTACGAAAGCCTCGAATAGCTCAGCGACGTAGCGCTCGGCCTTGGCCTGCATCCGCATCACCCGGTAGTGGCGATACAGGTTTTGGTACAGGAAGTCCTTTAGCTCGCGGTTGCGCGCGGCGACCTCCGGCGAGTGGACGCACACGTTGTAGGGCAGCCGTTGCAGTTCGGCCAGCGACCTGGGCCGGCCCTTTTCCAGCATCCCGGTGGTGGCGGCAATCACATCGCGCACCTCCAGGCCGATCAGCCGGCGGATCAGCCGGTGGCGGATGATCTCGTCGAAGGGCTGCGCCTCCGGCCAGCCGATGCTCTCGCGCAACGCCCGCCACCACTCCAACGGCTCAACCTGCTCCCGGTCGAGTAAGCCGGCGCGCAGGCCGTCGTCCAGGTCGTGCGCGGTGTAGGCCAGCTCGTCGGCGACGTTGGCGATCTGCGCTTCCAGACTGCCGCGCGTTTCGGGGTCGTAATCGGCGGCGTCGCGGAGGTCGTACTCGGTCTCGTGCTTGACGATGCCCTCGCGCGTCTCCCACGTCAGGTTGAGGCCGGGCCAGTCGGGGTAGCGGCGCTCCAACTGGGTGACGATGCGCAGCGTCTGTTGGTTGTGATCGAACCCGCCGTGCCCCTGCATCAGCCGGTTGAGCACCCACTCGCCGGAGTGGCCGAACGGCGGGTGGCCCAGGTCGTGCACCAGGCAGATCGCCTCGACCAAATCCTCGTTCGCGCCCAGCGCGCGCGCCAGCGTCCGGCCAAGCTGGGTGACTTCCAGCGTGTGCGTGAGGCGGGTGCGGTAGTAGTCGCCCTCGTAGTTGACGAACACCTGCGTCTTGTACTCCAGCCGGCGGAACGCGGTCGTGTGCAGAACCCGGTCGCGGTCGCGTTGGAAGGCGGTGCGGTGCGCGTCCTCCGGCTCCGGGTATTCGCGCCCGCGCGAGCTTCCGCTCATCGTGGCATAGGGTGCGAGCGACTGGCGCTCGATAGCTTCAAGTTGCTTGCGCGTGACCATCGGCCTGCTTCCACTGCGGATTCGCCTGCCACCGGCGTACGAAATCGACGATCTGCGCGATGCCCTCGGAGCCGGTCCACGACCAGATCAGCCAGCGCAGGCCGCTGACGACGAACATGATGTCCCAAAAATCGCGGATGCTTTGCGCCGTGCCGACCAGTAGCCCGGCGGCGAATTGATGGATACGCGCGGAGTGCTTATCAAGATAAGGGAGTAACACCTGCACCACGCCGTCGGTACGGTGTTCGCGCTTACCCCACGTGGGCGTGGCAAGCAACGTCGCCTGGATGTAATCGAGTGTCCTCCAGGCGGCATCGTAGGCCTCAATCGCCAGCAACGGTTCCAGGATGTCGTACTGCATCGCCGCGCGGGATTTCGGCGGCTCGATGCTGCGCGTCTGTTCCAGCAGCTTCAGCAGCGCCGCCGGGTCGGCGACGCCCTGGTTATAGTACTTGCCCAAAGCGACGACCGATTCCCATTGCACAGAGTCCCACAACTGTTGCGACGAGGGCCTGAGTTTGCGCGCCGTCGCCTCGTCGCCCAGGTAAACAAAAACCCCCGCGAGATCACGCATCTTGTATGCGATGTGCGCTCGTGGAAACTGGTCGCGCTGCGCCAGCAGGCGGTCGAGCATCGCCCGCGCCAGGTCGGGCCGGGCGGTGGCGATGAGCCATCGTGCGCCCTCGATGCGCAGCTTCAGGGCCGCCTCGTCGGGGAGCGCGGTGGCCTCCACGATCTCCAGCGCCTGGTCCCACTCGCCGAGGTGCATCAACGCCTTGACCATCTGCGCCCGCTTGAAGCCGGTGTCGTCGCCCCAACGGAGATACTCTTCGCTGGCCGGCCACATGATCTTGAACAACGGCTCCAGGTCGGCCCGGCTCGCGCCGCGCTCCCAGAGGGAGGCCAGGCTTTCAAGGCAGCGGTCGCTCCGGTCGCCAACGTGGGTCATCGACTTGATTTGCCCAACGGCGCGACCTACCAGCCGTCGGGCCTCTTCGCTTTCCATAGCAGTCTCACGTTGGCGCGGATCGCGCGGCCTGGGATAATCCTCCCTGACGTGAGCGCCATATGTGATAAAATCCCCGTAATCCGGCACAGGACGATCCTTTTGGGCTGCATCTTGGGCTGCGTCTAACACGGCGAACTGCAACACTCCCTCCACGTACTGGAGCGGCCTGTCTCCGGACGGCCCTTCGTAGCTCTTCAGGGGGTCGCTCGCCTGGCCGGCAAGCCACAGGCAGAGGATGGTAAGCCGCGCCGTCGCCGGCGGACCGTCGGCGCGCGCGGCGTCGATGGCGGCGAGAGTCGCGGCGCGTTCCTGGGGCAGCGCGTTCCAATCCATTGTTCACCTCGCAGCGGGTGACGTCAAGGTGTACGCCGATTCCATTCTAGCAAAAGCACGGCCAGATGTTAAGCGCGCCCGCCCTAGGGGTGCTTTCCGTTTTGGGGGCGACATTCAGTTAGGCTTGCCTCTGCCGGTTTGACCTCACCCCGGCTTCGCCGGACTATAGCCCCCTGCCCCCTCTCCATAAATGGCGAGGGGGAGTCGTCAGCGCACAGGTCAGTCCCCTCTCCATTCATGGAGAGGGGAGGTCGCAGCGGCGCACCGCATGACCCCTAACTTGGAATGCACCCCGCCCTAGCCTGAGGTGACACGGGCGGGTGTGTAGTGTATTATTAACGCCGACGCAGTTGCGCGTTGCGGAGGTCATCCGTGCCCGAAACTTACCTCGTCACCGGCGGCGCGGGGTTCATCGGTTCGCACCTCGTGGAAGCGCTCGTCGCAACCGGCGCGGCGGTGCGCGTGCTCGACAACTTCTCGACCGGCCATCGCGCCAACCTGGCCGGCTGCCTGGACCGCATCACCCTGATCGAAGGCGACATCACCGACCTGAAGATTGTGCGTGACGCCGTCGCCGGCGTGGACTTCGTGCTCCACCAGGCGGCGCTGCCGTCGGTGCCGCGCTCCGTCGCCAGCCCGATGGAGAGCAACAACGCCAACGTCAACGGCACGCTCAACGTGCTGCTGGCCGCCCGCGACGCCGGAGTCAGGCGCGTGGTGTATGCAGCCTCCTCCTCGGTTTACGGAAACATCGAAGCCGAGTACAAGCGCGAAGACATGCCGCCCGACCCGCGCTCGCCCTACGCGGTCGCCAAACTGGCCGGCGAGCAGTACTGCCGCGCCTTTTACCTCACCTACGGCCTGGAGACGGTCTCGCTGCGCTACTTCAACGTATTCGGCCCGCGCCAGGACCCCAAATCGCAGTACGCGGCGGTGATTCCGATCTTCCTCACCGCGATGCTCCACGACCAGCCCCCGCCCGTCGAGGGCGACGGCTACCAGTCGCGCGACTTCACCTACGTGGCCGACGTGGTGCACGCCAACCTGCTGGCCTGCACCGCCCCCGACGCCGCCGGGGAGGTCTTCAACATCGCCTGCGGCGGGCGGCATACCATCCTCAGCCTGGTGGACATCCTCAACCGCCTGCTGGGGACGGCCATCGCGCCGGTGCACGTCGCGCCGCGCCCCGGCGACGTGCGCCATTCGCGCGCGGACATCGGCAAGGCGGAGCGACTGCTGGGGTACCGGCCCCAGGTCTCTTTTGAGGAGGGTCTCGCGCGCACGCTGGCGTGGCACCGCGAAATCGTGTCCGTCCCGCCGGGAGGCGCGGCATGAAGGGCGGGAAGCTGCTCCATGTGGTGAAGGCGACTGGCCTCGCCGGGGCCGAGAAGCACCTGCTTCTCCTGCTGAGCGGCCTGCGCGCCGCCGGGCTGAACGCGGAGTTGCTGGCGCTCACCGAGCCGGACAACACCGTCGAAGCGCTGTTCGCACGCGCCGCCGCGCTCGGCATCCCGGCGCACCGGCTGGCGATCAACGGCAACATCGACCTGAGCCTGTTCGCGCGCCTGCGCCGCTTCTTCCGCGACGGCGGCTATGACGTGGTGCACACGCACCTCATCCACGCCGACGTGCACGCGATCCCTGCCGCATGGCGCGCGGGCGTTCCGCACGTGGTCAGCACCCGCCACGCCGACAACCCGTTCCGCCGGCGCCTGCCGATCCGCCTGGCGCACCGCTGGCTGTGGGGCCGCGTGGACCGGGGCATCGCCATCTCGGAATGGGTGCGCCGCTTCTGCATCGAAGTCGAAGGCGCGCCGGCCCGAAAGCTCACGACCGTCTACTACGGGCTTGACCCCCGCCAGGTGCAAGTCGGCAAGGGGGCGCGCGCGGTGCTGGCCGCCGAATTGGGGATCGCCCCCACCGCGCCGCTGGTCGGGAGCGTGTGCCGCCTGAACGAGCAGAAAGGGATCGCGTTCGCGTTGCGCGCGTTCTGGCAAATCGCCGAGACCGTCCCGGAGGCGCATTACGTCGTCGCTGGCGACGGCCCGCTGCGCCGCGAGCTTGAAGAGATGGCGCGCGGCTTCGGGCTGGAGGACCGGGTGCACTTCCTCGGCTGGCGCGACGACGCCCACGCGATCAGCGCCGCGCTGGATGTGCTGCTCGCGCCTTCGTTGTGGGAGGGCTTCGGGTTGGTGCTGCTGGAGGCGATGGCGCAGCGCGTGCCGACTATCGCCAGCCGCGCGAGCGCCATCCCGGAGATCGTCGTCGATGGCGAGACCGGGCTGTTGATCGACCCCGGCGACACGGAGGGCATTGCCAGCGCGTTGAGCACGTTGCTCAGCAACCCAGAGCTGGCGCGCGAGATGGGCGAGAAGGGCCGCGCGCGCCTGGAAGCGCAGTTCACCGCCGCGCGCATGATCGAGGGGACGTGCGCGGTGTACGAGTCGCTTGGCGCTCAGCGCTAGGCGCTGCCTGCGGCGCGTTTGGATGGAAGAAGCTTCCCGAAGCCAAAGGAGAGGGGCGATGAGGCGCCGAATCGTGATTGTCCTTGCGCTGTTGATCGCCGCCGCGCCTGCGCAGGCCGAGCCGCCCACCCAGGAGGGCGAATGGCATGAGATCGCGCGGCTGGGGCGCGGCTGGATAACCGACGTCGCCTGGAGTCCCGACGGCGAGACGCTGGCGGTGGCGACGTTCATCGGCGTGTGGCTTTATACTGCCGACCTGGAGACGATCGGCTTGCTCGAAGGCCATACGGGTCCGGTGTGGGCGGTGGCGTGGTCGCCCGCGCCGCCTGGCGGCGGCATTCCCTCCGGTCAAGGGCTGCTGGCGAGCGCGAGCGCCGACAGGACCGTGCGCATATGGGACACCGTAAACCGCACACAACTTGCCGTGCTTGAAGGTCACACAGGCGCAGTGCGTGCGGTAGACTGGTCACCGGATAGGACAAAACTGATTAGCGCAGGGATCGACAATACGTTGCGCCTCTGGGATGCTGTAAGCGGCGCGTCTCTGGAGAGGATCAGCACGGTCGATACCATCAATGTCGGCACGGTCTACGCAGTGGCCTGGTCTCCGTCGTGGACAGAGATCGCGGTAGCCGGCCAATGGGGCACAGTATGTCACGTCGGCGTGTTCCTTTACGGCATATGCAGTGTCGGAGATGCCCGCCCGGTCTATGCGGTGGAGTGGTCTCCCGATGGGTCAAGGCTGGCAAGCGGCTACCATGATGGCATCGTGCATATCGAGGATACTGACACAGGCGCTTCACTCAATCTGACCCCAGACCGGGCATCCTACGCGACCGGGGTGTCCTGGTCATGGGATGGCGCGCGCCTGGCGAGCAGCCACGAGGACGGCGCTATCCGCATTTGGGATACGGCGACTGGTCTGCTGCTTTTCACGCTAGACGGACATCAAGACAAAGTTTGGGCGCTGGATTGGTCGTTTGACAACCGCCTTGCCAGCGTAAGCACCGACGGGACGATCCGCGTGTGGAATGCAGATACAGGCGCGCCGCTGGCCGCAGTTGATACGCACCCCTACCGGGTGCAGGCGGTGGCATGGTCGCCGGACGGCTCCAGGCTGGCGAGCGCGAACTGGGACCAGACCGTACATGTTTGGGATGCCTCCACCGGCGACCGAACCTCCGTGCTGCGCGGACACGACGGCGATGTGCGCGCCGTGTCATGGTCGCCGGACGGGACGAGTCTGGCGAGCGGGGGCCGCGACGGTATCGTGCAGGTGTCGTCAACCGACCAGGGGCCGGCTCCGCTGAGAGGGCACGAGGGCGCGGTGCAGTCGGTCGCGTGGTCGCCGGACGGCGCGAAGCTCGCCAGCGCGAGCCTTGATCGCACAGTCCGCATCTGGGATATGACGACCCGCACGGCTCTGGCTACGCTGGAAGGCCACACCGATGCCGCATGGTCGGTGGCGTGGTCGCCTGACGGGACCAGACTGGTCAGCGGCAGCTATGACAAGACCGTGCGGATATGGGACGCCGCAACCAGCGATCAACTCGCCGTGCTGGAAGGCCACACCGGGCCGGTCTTATCGGTGGCGTGGTCGCCGGTGGGTGACCGGGTCGCCAGTGTAGGGAGCGATAGCACCATACGGGTGTGGCTGCTCGCGCCCGGCGACGCCGGGGACGCCTCGACCGGCGCGGCCCTGGCTCTCTTCACGCAAGAGGGGCTGTCGGGCGAGCTTTACGCGGTGGCGTGGTCGCCCGATGGCACAATGCTGGCGACCGGCGGCGGCGACAGAGTGGTACGCATATGGGACGCCGCTACCGGCGAGGTTCTTGCCGAACTGGGCGGCCACCGGGGGCCGGTGTGGTCGGTGGCGTGGTCGCCTGACGGTCGTCGGGTCGCCAGCGGCAGCCACGACGGCACGGTGCGGATTTGGGGGCGGTAAGCGCGCCGATTCGCATTATGCGCGTGATCGCGCGGCTCAACGTGGGCGGGCCGGCGATTCACGTCATCCGGCTCACCGAGAGACTCGGCCCGCCGCGCTTTGAGAGCGCGCTGGTATGCGGTCAGATCGGCCCGCACGAGGGCGACATGAGCTACCTGGCCCGCGCGCACGGCGTGCGCCCAATCGTGATCCCGGCGCTTGGCCGCGAGATTGCGCCCCTCCGCGACCTCTCGACGCTGTGGCGGCTCTGGCGGCTGATGCGCGCCTATCGCCCGCACGTGGTGCACACGCACACGGCGAAGGCCGGCTTCGTGGGGCGGGTGGCGGCGCGGCTGGCCGGCGTCCCGGTCGTCGTGCACACGTTTCACGGGCACGTGTTTCACGGCTACTTCGGCCCCGTAAAGACGCGCCTCTTCATCTTCCTTGAGCGCTTCTGCGCGCGCCTCTCCGACCGGGTGCTGACGGTGAGCGACAGGCTGAAGGAGGAATTGACCGGATATGGCATCGCCCCGGCGGACCGAATCACCGTGATCCCGCTGGGCCTGGACCTCGCGCCCTTCGCCACGACGCCGCGCCGCGCCGGGGCCTTGCGCCGCGAGCTTGGCCTGAGCGACGCGACGCCGCTTGTGGGCATTGTGGGTCGGCTCGTGCCGATCAAGAATCACCGGCTTTTTCTGGAGGCGGCGACGCAGGTCAACGCCGCTGCGCACTTCGTCATTGTAGGCGATGGCGAATGCCGCGCCGACCTGGAGGCGCGCGCGCAGGCGTTGGGCCTGGCTGAACGAGTCCACTTCCTCGGCTGGCGCGACGCGGATCGCTTGCCGGCCATTTACAGCGACCTGGACACGCTGGTCATCTCGTCAGATAATGAAGGCACGCCGGTTTCCATCATCGAGGCGATGGCCGCCGGCGCGCCGGTGGTGAGCACGGCGGTCGGCGGCGTGTCCGACCTGATCGACGACGGGCGAACCGGGGTGTTGGTCCCTCCCGGCGACGCGCCCGCGCTGGCCGACGCGATGAACCGGCTGCTGCACGAACCAGCGCGGGCGCAAGCACTGGCGGAGACGGCTCGACCTCCTGCGCTGGCGCGCTTCGGGATTGACCGGCTGGCGGAGGACCTGGCGGGGTTGTATCTTGAGCTTCTGTGCAGGTAGGGGCAACATGGAACGAACGACTTTATGGGACGGCAGCGCCATCCTCAGCGCCGGCGCGCCGGATGAGGCTATCGCCGCCGCCGTCGAGCTAAACCTGGTCGCGCGCGTGCGCTTCTTCGCGGCGGAGCCGGGCGTCCGGCTGATCGACAATGGGGAGAGCCTGCGCTTCATCGCGGATAGGGCCTACCGGGTGATGCGCGCGCGCTTCGACACCGCCCAGGCCGACCGGCGCATCGCGGCGCTGCTGGCCGAGGCGCGCCGCTGGCCCCGCTACATCACTTGGGTAGTTGGTCCCGTCTCGCGCCCTGCCGACCTGGTGGCGCGGCTGCAAACGCGCGGCATGACGGTTGATATGCAAGAGCCGGGTATGGCAGCCTCCCTCGACCACCTGACGCCGCCACGACCGCCCCGCCTCGACGGCGCGCTGGCGTTGTACCGCATCGACCCCGCCGACAACGCGGAACTCAACACGTTTACCAACGTCGCCTCGGCCAGCTTCAAACGCCCCATCAGTATGGGCGAGCAGTTCCGCCGTCTGGTGAAAGCGCTGGGGCCAGGACATCCGCATCTGGACGCGATGCGCCTGTACCTGGCGCGGCTCCCCTCTGGCGAGGCAGTCGGCACCGCGTGCGCGTTTGTCGGCGGGGGAGTGGTAGGCACATACACCGTCGGCACGGTCCCCGCCTATCAGCGCCAGGGGATCGCGTCAGCGCTGACCTATCACGCGCTGATGGAGACACGCGCCGAGGGACTGGAGATCGCCGTGCTCCATGCCTCGGAAGAAGGCCGGAATGTATATCTCCGTCTGGGTTTTGCACCCATGTGCTATGTGACCTGGCTTTCCACGTATTGAGCAGGGACACGACTGACCGTGCCCCTGCGGGGTTCCGATGCAGGTGTTTATCCCCCAGGGTTGAACACCAATACGGAATGAATCCGTATGTGGCAGTAGTGCCTGTGGATACGTGTATAACTGGGGCGCCAACTGCCGTCACGCCCTACGCCTGGGAGGAACGCCTGTTCGCTCCGATCTGGTGGCGCTAAACGCCAGCCTGACTCTCCCCAATATCAGCGGCAGACATATCCACAGCATCCACAGGCAAAGTTGGGCGTCGATTCCAGGTTTTGAACACGTTTGGCACACCGCCATATGCGGGTAGTGTGCGGAGGCCGGCGCGGAGATTTGGTTTGTTGAGTTTGCCCACAGTTGTCGCAGTGCGTGTTTTCCCCAAAACCGGAGAGTTATCCACAGCAAGGGCGGGGTTATCCACAAAAAGCGCGCAGCGCCGGGAAATAAGAAACGGAGATGAAGCGAAAGCAGATTCATCTCCGTTTCCATGTGGGCGCACCCCCACATATGGGGGTACGTCGGGGGTTTACACGTGAACCTGTTCCTGGTACAGCCGCGACTTGATAACCGCGAGTTGGCGGCGCAGGTGCTCGTCCGCTTCGGCCATGCTGGCGATCTTGTCGCAGCCGTGCATGACGGTCGTGTGGTCGCGTCCGCCCAGCGCCTCGCCGATCTGCGGCAGCGAGGCGTCGGTCTCATGCCGGATGAGGAACATGGCGACCTGGCGCGGCAAGACGACCTCGCGGGCGCGGCTGCGCCCCGTAAGCGCCTGCACCTCGATCTCGTAAAACCGGGCGACGGCCTCGATCACCTCCGCCGGGGTGAGCCTGGGGCGGTGGATCGCCGCCTCCAGCAGCGCGCCCTCGACCATCTCCGGGCTGACCGCGCGCCCCGCCAGCGTCGAGAAGGCCAGCAGCCGCGTGAGCGTGCCTTCGAGTTCGCGGATGTTGTTCTGCACGCGCCGGGCGATGAGGTCGAGCGCTTCGGGCGGGACTCTCGCCCCTTGCTGCGCGGACTTGGCGTGCAGGATCGCCAGGCGCATCTCGTAGTCAGGCGGCTGGATGTCGGTAATCAGCCCCCCCTCGAAGCGCGAACGCAGCCGCTCTTCCAGGGTGACCATCGCGCGCGGCGGGCGGTCGCTGGTCATGACGATCTGGCGGTCGCTGCCGTGCAGGGCGTTGAAGGTGTGGAAAAATTCCTCCTGCGTACTTTCCTTGCCAGCGATAAACTGGATGTCGTCCACGAGGAGCACGTCGATAGTGCGGTATTTGTCGCGCAGGGCTTGCTGGGTCTGCGCGCGGATGGCCGCGATCAGGTCGTTGGTGAACTCCTCGGAGGTAGCGTAGAGCACGCTCAGCCCGCGCTGCTGGCAGGCATGGCCGATAGCATGGAGCAAGTGGGTCTTGCCCAGCCCCACGCCGCCGTAGATGAAAAGCGGGTTGTAGGCGCGACCGGGGTTTTCCGCGACGGCGAGCGCCGCGGCGTGCGCCAGGCGGTTGCTCGACCCGACCACGAAGGCGTCGAATCGATAGCGGGCGTTGAGGCAGCTCTCGGCGCGCGACGCCCGCCCGCTGACGTGGCCGTTGCCGTTCCCAGGCACACCCGTGTTCACCGCAGGGAGCGGCGTCGCTTCAGGCAAGGCGTCGGGCTTGTTCGCCGGTCGCCAGACCACGAATTGCACGGCGGCGGGCTGGCCGAAGATGTCGGTGAGGGTGCGGGTGATGGTGGGGGCAAGGCGCTGTTCGAGCCAGTCTTTGGCGTAGGCGTTGCGCACGCTGACGGTGAACGTAGACCTGCCGTCGGAAGCGTCCTGGTAGTCGGACACTTCCGCGCCGCGCAACCAGGTGTCGAACGTGGCCTTGTCCATCTGCAACTGTAGCTGACCAAGCGTAGCCTGCCAGGCGTCTTGTGGTTTCATAGGCGCACCTAACAAAGACGAAGTAAGGTCGTCAGCAGGGTGAAAAATGAGGTTGTCCTGGTCTGCTTGCGTTCGGTTGGATGTGACCCCTGAGGGGAGCGGCAACGTTGTGGCTCCGCTCCGTCGATGTCGCCCGGTGGTGGGCCTGGAAACTGTCCCCCGTTTTTGGCCTGCTGGGAGGCCGGAATAGCCCCCCTCAACCGAACTGCGCTCATTCTAGCAGAAGCTTGTGGATAACACAATAACTTTATGACAACTTGAACTTAAAGACTCCCAGACTTTAATCTAGCGCCCAATTTGAAAAACGTTAGAGAGCAACTTGCCTTTACAGCGAGGTTTGGCGTGTCAACGAAGGTTGCGCAACCCCTATCGCTTGGGCCGGCCAGGGGGTGTTAACCCCCACACCTGCCGTCGCTCACATGTTCTCAACAAGCGCTTAACCTATTTTTAAAGTATTCGCTGGCGGGGGCATTTTTAAGGTTGCGCCAGGACACCGCGAATCTGGGGAATTCCCGACCTCATTCATCCGAGTCGGTCGAGTATTCACGGGGGCGTAACCCACCTTGCGGTGTTTCATTGTCGCTTTGTGACCACGACAGCCGCGATGCGTTGGGCGGCCCAGAGCGGCCTTGCTACAACTGACAGGCCTCTTGCGTCAAGAGTCGATTGACCGGCGACAAAGCTCGTGTTTTTTAAGAGATAACGTATCAAAAAATTGAGGTCGCACAAAGCTTTACATTCTGAGTTGTAGGGCTATACTACAGAAGTGATTCAAGCTTTTGAGCCAACGACCGCGGTGCGTGTGGTGCTGGTCGTGTTGGCGGGCACCTCACCCCCCGTCCCCCTCTCCCGGCTACGCCGGACTATAGCCGCAAGCGGAGAGGGGGTGTCGCGCCGCAGGCGAGACGGGGGTGAGGTAGAGAAAGGCCTTAGCACGGCTAGCTGTTGGCGTAAGTTT
>DAOTXU010000028.1:0-2509 GCA_034435135.1 Anaerolineae bacterium
CGCGGCCACCTGCGACGACTGCGCTGGCGTCTGCGGCGACAGCGTATGCAACGGCAACCTGGAAAGCTGGCTCTCGTGCTCCGACTGTGCGACGCCTGCGTGCGGCGACGGGACATGTGAAGACAGTGAATTCGCCGCCCTGTGCCCTGCCGATTGTCTGACGGGTTGCGGCGACGAATACTGCGACGCTGCCAACGGTGAAGACATCAACAATTGCTCCACCGATTGCCCCTCAGCCGACTGCGGCGATGCGGTCTGCGACGCCAGCGAGAGTTGGCTCACATGCTCCGACTGCGCCGCGCCGACGTGCGGCGATAGCGCCTGCCTCTTCCCGGAGCAAATCACCTGCCCCGGCGATTGTAGCGTGCTCTGCGACGACGGCTATTGCGACATCGCCAACGGCGAGAGCGCGGGCGCGGACGCCTGCTGGCAGGACTGCAACTCGTGCGGCGACGGGACGTGCAGCGCGGGCGAGACCAGCGCCAACTGCCCCGCCGATTGCATCCTCTCGTGCGGGAACCTGACATGCGACGCCGGCGAGAGCGCGACGACCTGCCCGTCAGACTGCGCAACCTGCGGCGATGGCCTGTGCACTGACGACGAGAACGCCGTTACGTGCGCCGCCGACTGCCCCGACGTGTGCGGCGACGGTCTGTGCAGCGGGAGCGAGACAAACGCCACCTGCGCGGCTGACTGCGACCTCAACTGCGGCAACAGCGTATGCGATCCGGGCGAAGGCCCGGCGAACTGCCCGGTTGACTGTCCGTAGGCGGCGAACCGGCTGGGACAAAAAGGCAGTAGGGACATGGCATCTCCTGAACGGGGATAGGCTGCCATGTCCCTACGATCTCGATAGCAGGCTAGAAAACCTCAGTGTTGCAGGCCGCGTTCATCGATCACCCACCGCTTGAAAAGTTCGCTGAACACCCGGTACTTGCTGTCGGCCTCTGGGATCAGCAATCTCTTCTCTATGAGTGAGTCCATAGCGTCTTTATCGGCGTCAGGCGCTTTGCCTTCCTTGTCCTTGATGATCTTTGTGAGCGCATCGCACTCGCTCTGGTCCAGGCGTTCCCAGATGTTGTAGCATTCGCCGCGCACGTCCGGGTCGCTGGCGAGCACTTCGCTGATGATCGCGGCCAGCCTGCCTGGGTCGGAATATTGCAGGCTCTCGGCGGACCGCAGCTTGAAGTTGCTCCCCATACGGGCGTTGACGCGCGTCTCGTTTGCCTTCAGCGCGAAGAAGGCCGCGCGCAACAATCCAGGGTGAAGGCCGCTCTGATGGTAAAGCACTCTTCCGACCTCAGGCGGCAGGATGAAATCGACCCTGCGCATCAGGGTACGGAGCATCTCCTCCGCGTCTTCCGGGGCATACGGGCCGAGCGCGAAGGTGTTCGCCCTGACGAGCTTGACGAAGCCGCCGATTTCCTTCAGGTCGTCTTCATTCTCACACAGCCTGTCAATCGGGCGGCGCGCGGCGACTACATAGCAGAGGTGGTCCTTGTGATGATCGCGCAACGATTTAAGCTGCCGGAACAGCAGATGATCCCTTTTGGCGAAGAGGCGGTCGATGTCGTCCAGCAAAAAGGCGACGTGCGTAAAGCCCATTTCTTGAAACAACGTCCTGACCGCGTGCGCCAGCCAGCGATACGCCAGCCTGGGGTCGTCCACCATCCGCATGTGTTCCGCCTGGAGCGCAGCGAGGGCTTGCGCAAGGTCGGAGTCGGGTTGGATGTTGCGCGCCTCGCGCACGGCCCTGATCGCGCTGTCCAGCATCTCTTCAAAGAGGCCCCAGGCGGTATCCTCCAAGAGGCCGTTGCCGTCCACGTACACCAGCAGGTATTGCTCCCAGCCATCCCCAAAGACCTTCTCGCGCACCGGCCTTTTGAGGAGATATTGGAGCAGCCGCGACTTGCCTGAGTTGCCGATGGCGACCAGCGCGCACGACTCGCCCTCCTTGATTAGAGCGGTTATCGCCATCACCTCTTTCTCGCGGAAGAGCCGTGAGTTTTGCGCCATATGCGGAGTCCTCCTCACTCGCTCGTGGGTCGTGTCAGGTCCCGCACTGCGGAACGTGGTCGGCGCGGTTTCTTCGGTTCTGGCCCAGTCTCGGCCTCTGGCGCGGCAGCATGGGCAGTGTCAGTCGGCTCAGGTATATCGCGCACCGGCACCCGTGGCCGGGTCGGCTCAGGCGTCTCAGGTGGCTCCTCCGGGATACCCTCAGGCGGCGTCTCAGGCGTGACCTCATGTGTGGACGCTTGGCTCGGCGCGCCCTTCGCTTCGGTTGGAGCGGCGGCCTGGTCGGGCTGAGCCGTTCCCTGAGCGCCGATTGGCCCGGTTTCCTTCAGGACGTTAAGAGGCGGCGTTATGGGGGGTCTGACGTAGGGCATTCGATGCTCCGGGGGCGCAATACTTGACGAGTCGCCGTAAGTATAGCGAACTTCCTTGATCTGGATATCCGGCGCTCATCGCAACTGGAGGCCCCGGTCGCGGAGGTAATCGTTTATAAGGA
>DAOTXU010000029.1:0-2179 GCA_034435135.1 Anaerolineae bacterium
TCGGGCCGCCTTGCAGCGAGAAGGCGGGTTCGACCCGGAGCATGAAGGTGTTGGGCAGCGTCACCAGCCTGCGCGGGAAGGGCTGCCGCTCGACCACGTGGGGCGGCACAATCGCGTACACATTGAGCGCCCAGCCCCAGGAGAAGCCATTCACGCTGTCGCCGGGGCAGTTGAACGCGGCGTTGCCTGCGCCGAGGAGTTCGGGCGCGCACGGCTCGGAAGGCGAAGGATTGACGATGATGAGGACAACGGGGCTGTTGGGTTCAATGACCCGACACACCCAGGCGGTGGGGATCTCACCCTGCATCTCGACCGTCAGGAACTCGCCTTCGGCGCATTGGGGCGCAGGGCCGAGCGCGTTGATCGCATTCTGGCTGACGCTGACTGTGCCTGCGACCTCAAAAGGGAGTGTGGGATTGGACGAGCCACCTGTCTCGGATATCTGCGTGCCGCCCGGTTCGTTGACCTCGGTAATCTCCTCGCTGCCGGGATTGCCGGTCTCGCCGGGTGTCTCGCTCCCCGGTGAAGAGCCAGCCTCCTCCGCATTGCCTGAAAGCGAACCTTCGCCTATGCTGATTTCGCCTATGGGCGGGTCTTGGGCGTAGACGGTAGTGGGGGACAACAGCGCCGCCAGCACAGTCAATAGGGCCAAGATCGCCCGCAGGCGGCTCACTCGTCTTCGGTTAGCTTTTCCCACTCGATGCCGTCGCACAACCATCGCTCAGACTCCTTATCGTAAATCATGCGAGCCTGCACCCTGATGCCCACAGCAGGGTAATTGCTTACGTCATACACTTCGGCCAGTCGCTCAGCCGTGCGCAGGTTGACAAGTTCTGCGCCGCCGTCGCGCATCACGTCGGTGACGATGCAGGTCAGACCGTCGGCAGCGCAGTCATGCACCTGGATTTCACGCTCTTCGTAGTGCGGGTAGGGCCAGTAGTTGTCCTTAGCCTCCACCAGCCAGGAAGCAACCCATGCCTCGCGCCCCTCTGCCATCAGCCAGCCCCGATACCAGAGTTTGCCGTCGGTGCCGGTCTTCTCCTCAAGCAAGGCCAGGCGCGTCCCGGCGCGCGTTTCGCCCACGGTCTCATGAATTGTGCCAGGACCGGCGCGCAGGTTCACGCGCTCACCCGTGACGACCAGAATGCGGCCTGTCACCACATACTTGTCGTAGTGTTTGCTGGCAATGTTCTGGACGACCCGCTCGGCCTGCGCCGGCGTTGCGGAAAACCGCTCCACCAGGTCTTCCTCGGTTAAGGCAACGAACTCTGCCAGTGGCAGATTCACATTTGCCCAGTAAGCCTCCCACGCCTCGACGATCTGTTCCTGAACCGCTTCCGGCGGCACGAGCGCGCCGTTGTTGGCCTCCGTCATCGCATCCGCCCACCAGACCCCGCCTTCCGGCGTGGCCGTCGGCTGAACCGTCGGTGTGGGCGCGACGCCGGACGCTGCCGCCTCCGGCGCGCCGGGCCCGGCGACCACCAGCGCCTGCGTCTCCGGCGTCACCGCCGTCCCTGTCCCCCACTCCCGCTCGCGGTTGGCGAGGCCGCTCGCCAGCGCCGCCACGCCTAGCGCGACAGCCGCGATGCCCACGGCAATCGCCAACCAGCCTGCCGGGGTCAGCCGGCGTGCGACCGACCGCTGCCGGCGGCTGTAGGTGTACTCAGGGTGGTACTCTTCTCCAAGGAACATTGTTGTCCTCCTTGCCATGCGAAAGCGCGTCACGTCCGCTTGACATAATGCGCCATTCGCCTTTCCTGTCAATTCCACCGCGGTACTACGCCGTTTCAGGGCAGGTCCCAGGTCCCTTCCGGCGGGCTGCAATGGTGTTCCAGGCCGGCGATGATCTGTCCGGCGGCGCGCGCCATCTCGCGGCGCACATCGTCGCAAGTCAGGCCGGCGCTTCGCACGAACACGCCTGTGCTCATCATCATGCCGACCAGCACGGCGACCACCAGCGCCAGCGTGAGCAGTCGTCTGAACCGGCGAAGCCGCGCCAGTCGTCGGCGCACAGGCCGGTATGGGGCTTCGTGGCGGTATTCATGTTCCATCGCAACCCCCTCACGGGGACCACAACCCGCAGTCCACGCAGCCGAAGGGGGTCGGGCAGAAGGCGTTGAAGCCGATCACCCGCTCAACCACCCCGCCGACACTGTCCTCGACCCGCACCGTCGTGGCG
>DAOTXU010000030.1:0-3608 GCA_034435135.1 Anaerolineae bacterium
TCCTCGCCGAGTTCAAGGTCGATCAGCGGGGCCAGCATGTCTGCCTTCACATCCCCAACCGCGACCTGGACCCGCACGAGTTCGGCAAGCTGATCGAGGGGGCGGAAGCGGCGAAGCGCATCGCCGACGAGCGACGAGGCGCGCCGGCGAAGCCGGTTGCGTCGCCGGCTCCGCTCGACGTGGAACTGGGCGCGGTCCGCGAGATCGAGGGCAGGAAAAACCTCTACGAGATCCAAATCCTGAAGACGGGCGAGATCATCTCCGTCAACGCCAGCGCGATCCTCGGTCCGTCCGAGCTTGCGCAGTTCATCGCGGAGATGAAGGCGGTGCAGGGCAGGTTAGTGCCTTCTGAATGAAACCCGCTCCGGGCGCATGAGCAACGCTTGCGGCGCGATTGTGGTGATGCAGCGCGCGTAAGCCAATTCCATGCCGTATGCGTGAGGCGTTGGTGCCTATTTGCCCATTTTTAACGAAAGGGGGAGGGTTTTAGGATATAACAGAGCAACATGACACGCCAGGTCTCTACTTCAACATAAAGGGCGATTTCGGTGGATAGTGAGCAGAATGAGCAGATTGTTCGAGAATACTTTGAATGTCGGGGTTGGATAGTCACAAAACTAGACCAGCAGGGCACACAAGGTAAGTCAACGGATTTTCGCATCTGTCGAAATGAGGTTTGTTTTTTGTGTGAGGTAAAGACAATCGAGTCTGTACGAGCGGATTTTTCTTCTTCGCCTTCTTTGAGATACTTTCTACAAGAACCGGATAGACAAAGAGTTGAGCAAGAAGAATGGTACAGGCGAAAATATAGTAGCAGGAAGAGATATACCCAAGATAAGTTCCGAAAGTTTGTGAATTCTGTTCAAAATTCCTTCGCACAGTCAAATGTAAGGCATTTGCCATATATTGTAAGTATCCATAACCACAATCTATATATCCCGACTCCCGAAGAAACCACAGCTTTCTGCAAATGGCTAAAAGGGGAGATTGGAGAAATCCACCGATGCGAAATCGACTGGCATCCAGGTTGGCATACTTGGAGGGGTGATCCCCAACACTCTGAATGGACCGTCTTTGGACAAGGATCCAACCTTCCTGCTCATTTTCTGGGACATTACTTAATTCACGATTCAAAAGACGAGAGTGACTTATCCCAAACCATCTTAGTGTCCATATTGGGTCCGGGAAGAGAGGGAGATCTAGAATTAAGCATACCTTTTTATGGCACGTTAAACCTTGGTGCAATTGATAGGCAAATGAAAGAAGGAGTAAAGCAACTGCGCAATTCAGCCGCAAGAGAAAAAGATTCAAGAATGGCCCGTGTTATCGTACTGATCTTTAATACAACATTAGGTTTTGACCAGCCATTGCTTTTCAAGTATATCCCGAAGATACTCAAAAAGTATTCCGACTTGAGTGCAATTGCAGTCCTAGATAGCGTACCTGAAGGAACCCCGCCACCCAAAGAACAAGGATTTCATGCGTTGAGCGACTTCTTGAGAAACACACTCTGGGTACATACGTTTATCGTGTTTCATAACTCTTGGCTGGAAGCGATTAAACCTCTTGATGCAAGCGTATTCAGTGACAAATGGTCAATACAGTTTTCGCCTGTAAAGCAGTAGAGGAGCATCACCATGACCACAAGTCTCACCACCGCCCAGGCCATCATCGCCTTTCTCAAGAACCAATACGTCGAGCGCGACGGGCGCGAGGTCCAGTTCTTCGCCGGCGTCTGGGGCATCTTCGGGCACGGCAACGTCGCCGGGATCGGACAGGCGTTGCTCCAAAACCCGGATTTCCGCTACTACCAGACCCGCAACGAGCAGGCGCAGGTCCACACCGCCGTCGCCTTCGCCAAGATGAGCAACCGCCTGCGCGCGTTCGCGTGCACGTCGTCCATCGGCCCCGGCGCGACCAACATGGTCACCGGCGCGGCGACCGCGACCGTCAACCGCATCCCTGTCTTGTTATTACCCGGCGACATCTTCGCGCGGCGCAACGTCGCGCCGGTGCTGCAACAACTGGAGTCGCCCTGGACGCAGGACATCTCGGTCAACGACTGCTTCAAGCCGGTGTCGCGCTACTGGGACCGGGTCAACCGCCCGGAGCAGGTCATCACATCGCTGCCGGAGGCGATGCGCGTGCTCATCTCGCCGGCGGACACCGGCGCGGTCACGCTCGCGCTGCCGCAGGACGTGCAGGCCGAGGCGTTCGACTACCCCGACCGGCTGTTCGAGAAGCGCATCTGGCACATCCCGCGCCCGCGCGCCGACGAAGCGCTGCTCGCGCGCGCGGCGGAGTGGATCCGGGCGAGCCAGAAACCGCTCCTCATCGCCGGCGGCGGCGTGCACTACAGCGCGGCGAACGCGGCGCTCGACGCCTTCGCCGCGCGGACGGGCATCCCGGTCGCGGAGACGCAGGCCGGCAAGGGGTCGCTGCGCTACGAGCACCCGTCGAACCTGGGCGCGATGGGCGTCACCGGGACGCCGGGCGCGAACCTGGTCGCGCGCGAGGCGGACCTGATTATCGGCGTCGGCACGCGCTACAGCGACTTCACCACCGCGTCAAAGACCGCGTTCCAGAACCCGGACGCCCGCTTCATCAACATTAACGTCGCCGAGTTCGACGCGCACAAACACGCCGCGCTCCCGCTCGTCGCCGACGCGAAGGTGACGCTGGAGGCGCTGACGGCGGCGCTGCAAGGCTACCACATCGACCGGGAGTACAGCGCGCGCATCACCCGCTTCAAGGCGGAGTGGGAGGCCGAGGTCGAGCGGCTCTACAACATCGAGCACGGGGCGACGATGGCGCAAAGCGAGGTCATCGGCGTGGTGAACCGGCTCTCGCGCCCGCAGGACGTGGTCTTGTGCGCGGCGGGCAGCCTCCCCGGCGACCTGCACAAACTCTGGCGGGCGCGCGACCCGAAGGGCTACCACCTGGAGTACGGCTACTCGTGCATGGGCTACGAGATCGCCGGCGGGCTGGGCGTGAAGATGGCCGACCCGTCGCGCGAGGTCTACGTGATGGTGGGCGACGGCTCGTACCTGATGATGGCACAGGAGATCATCACGTCGGTGCAGGAGGGCTACAAGCTCAACATCATCCTGATCGACAATCACGGCTTCAGCAGCATCAGCGGCCTGTCGGAGTCGCTGGGGTGCGGCGGTTTCGGCGCGTACTACCGCTACCGCAACCCGAAGACGGGGCTGCTCGACGGCGACTTGCTGCCGGTGGACTTCGCGCAGAACGCGGCGAGCCTGGGCGCGCACGTGATTAAGGCCGCCAACCGCGACGAACTCGCCGACGCGATAGAAGCGGCGAAGGGGATCGACCGGACGACGGTGATCGTGGTCGAGACCGACATCGCCGCGCGCGTGCCCGGCTACGAGTCGTGGTGGGATGTGCCGGTCGCGGAGGTCTCGACGCTGGAGCCGGTGCAGGCAGCGCGGAAGCAGTACGAGGCCGCGCGCGCCAGGGAGCGACATTACCTGTAGCGCCGAGCGGCGGGGTGCATTCCAAGTTGGGGGCAACTTCTTGTGCGAGCGCTTACCTCACCCCTAAATCCCCTCTCCATACGTGGAGAGGGGACTTAAAGACATTCTGAC
>DAOTXU010000031.1:0-4069 GCA_034435135.1 Anaerolineae bacterium
GCGCGGCGGTGGTGAGGGTGGTTCCCACCGGGGCAAGCAGGACGGGCGCGCCCAGCCCCGACGGGTTGAGGAGGAAGTCCATCGGCGCGCTCCACGCCCCGGCGAGGCCGCCGTTGAAGGACTGCACCCACCAACGATACGTGTTCGCGCTGAGGGGGGTGGTGGGCGTGTAGGAACAGGTGGAGGCGTTACAACTGCCGCCCTGGGTGGGCACGCGCCGGTCGATGACCGGGTGCTGGATGTCATTCTGGGAAGCAACGTACAGGCGGTACTCGGTCGCGCCGCTGACGGTGTTCCACTGGAAAGTCGGCGTGGCGTCGGTGATCGATCCGCCGGGCGCGATCAGCGTCGGCGCGCCGGGCGGCGATGCGTTGAGGGTAAAGTCCATCGGCGCGCTCCACGCCCCGGCGGTCGCGCCGGTGAAGGACTGCGCCCACCAACGATACGTGTTCGCGGCGAGAGGGTTGGTCGGTGTGTAGGAGCAGGTGGAGGCGTTACAACTGCCGCCCTGGGTGGGCACGCGCCGGTCGATGACCGGGTGCTGGATGTCATTCTGGGAAGCAACGTACAGGCGGTACTCGGTCGCGCCGCTGACGGTGTTCCACTGGAACGTTGGCGTGGCGTCAGTGATCGACCCGCCGGGCGCGATCAGGGTCGGTGCGCCGGGCGGCGACACCCCGAGGAAGAAGTCCAGGTGAACGCTCCACGGCCCATTGCCGACAGCGTTGCGCGTGCGGACCCACCAGCGGTAAGCATTATTGCTGAGGGCGCTGGTGGGCGTGTACGAGCAGGTGGAGGTGGTGCAACTGCCCCCTTGCGTGGGGACGCGCAGGTCGATCACCGGGCTGCCGGTGGCGCTCTGTGGCGCGACGTACAGGCGGTACTCGGTCGCGCCGCTGACCACGCTCCATTGAAAAGTCGGCGTGGTATCGGTGACGGACCCGCTGGGCGTGGTCAAGCTCGTTGCGCCGGGCGGAAAGCTGGCGGCGATGGCGGCGCCGTTGAACGTGACGTCGGTCACCGTGAGCGGCGGCGGCTCAACGTTCCGCAACTGCACGACGAACTGCCGCACCTGCCCGGCAGCGAGGCCCGGCGTGCCCGCATCCTGGGTGCAGGTCAACCGGGTCGATTGCATCGTACAAGTAGCGCCGTAATCTTCCACAATCCCCGCGCCCGCAGGCAACGTCCCCGCCACCGTCCACGAGGCGACCGGGGTCGCCCCGGTATTGATGAGCTTGGCCTGAACGGCTGGGGTGTCGAACAGCTCCACACGCACCATCTCGACGAACACCGCGCCGCTGTAGCCCGCAGCCAACGGCGGCTTGATGGAATAGCTGTCGCCCGGCGGCATACTCGTGTCGCCCGGTCCGGCCCACCCGGCCAGGCGCGCCAGCAACCACCAGAACGCCTGTCCTTTGCGGTAGCAGTTGAAACAGTGGGAGTGCTCGCACAGACCGCACGTCGGGCAGGTATGCGTGGCGCACCACGTGCTGCACCACTCGCACGCATCGGTCGCATTGGGATAGTAATTCCCCGCCGGGTCGTAGCTTTCGATATCGGCGTAGTCGTACAGAATTTTGTTGTTCGCGGTCACATATTGGCGGATTTGCTGATTGCGCTGCGCGGTGTTGCCGCCGACCAGCGGGCCAGTCATGTACACAAACGTGACGTTGGGGAAATCCGCCTCCAACTGGCTCATCTCGGTCAGGTACGTGCTGATGTTCTGCTCGGTCGCGTCGGCAAAGCTGCCAGAGAAGGCCCACACCACCACGTTGCGGTCAGGGTCGCGCGCCAGGGCCTCGCGCGTGATCTGCGCGAACTGCGCCCAGTCCCCATCCGCGCCGACATACTTTGTATCATCCGGCTCATAGTACGAAAGCGAATTGCCGATGCCGCTGTGGCTGAAGCTATAGGCGTTGCCGTACTGGCTCCACAGCATCCCCATGCCGCAGGTGATCTGGCTGCCGTGCGAGGCGCGCCCATACCACACTTGCAGGCTGGTCTTCGCCGCCTGGATGTAGTTCTCTGGAATTTGGGCGATGTCGGCGTTGTTATGGTTGATGATGATCGGTCCCGCCTGCGCAGCCGCCCGCGCCGCGCCCACCGCCTGAGTGGGGGTGGGCAGCGCGGACCCTAGCGCCGCCAGGCACAGAATAAGCAACCCGATGAAACGATTTCTGAGCATGATCTTCCCTCACGATGAAGCTTTCCGGGTTCAACTGGTCTGTAGTGTATCTCTCTTCACAAAGATACCGCAGAGGGGGAGAAAGTGATCGTCTCACACATAGGAAATAGGGCCTAGAGAGGGGCGATCATCGTGCCCGCACGGACAACGCGCTCTGTCTGCATACAGGGTATTCAAAGCAGATTTGCAGAGACCAGGTGACACCAACGGGGGGGAATCGGTCGGGAGTCAGCCGCCGCATTTTCAGCGGTTCAATCCTTGTTCATCTCCACGCGCATGGTCAGGGGGTCAGGCGTGCTGGCGTCGATCAGGATGCCGTCGGCGTTGACGGGCAGATAGCCCTCCGCACGGATCACCACGCTGTAGAACTGGTCCGGCGGCAGGCGCACAGGAATCTCGAAGTACCCCTTGTCGTCGGCCACCGACGCGGAGAGTACCTGCGCGCTTTCCCAGGTGAAGTCTTCCACCGAATACTCGGCGCGCAGCACGATGAACCACGCGCCGGGGATGCCCCTGCCGGTCTCCGCGTCCACGATCTCGCCCACCACCTGCACGCCGAGCGCGCGCGCCGGGCGCACGCTGTTCAGCCCGGCGCCGACGACGGCGGTCGCCGATTGCAGCAGTTCGTTGCCCACCAGCAACTCAAGCTGATACGTCCCGTCCGGCAGGCGGTCCACACCCTCCAGGCTGAGGACCTGGTTGTGCCCGGCGCTCTCGCCCCCCCAGGGTTGGGTGATGGTGAACAGCGCGTCGTTGTCGATCCGCCAGCGCCACGTCCAGTCGATGCCGGGGGCCAGGTTTTGATAGTCGAAGAAGGCGTACAAGCGCTCAATGCCCGCCGGGAAGCCCGGCGTGCCGCCAGCGCCGACGATACCCGCTGGCGCGCCGGCCGGCGAGACCGCGTCCGCGAAGGTGATGGGGCCGAAGATGGTCGCCTTAGGGCCGACCGCGCCGCCAGCCACGACAAAATCGCTCGTCGCTGCCAGCCGCCCGCCAATGGATAACTCTAACCGGTAGCGCCCCGGCGGGAGGCCCTGGTCGCTACTGACGCGCAGCGTCTTGACGCCGCTGGGGCCGTCGGTCCACACGGCGTCGTTGCGGTAGAGTTGCGCGCCCTCGTAATACCACACTTCCGACCAGGGCATGTCGGGCGCCATGTTCTGGTAGACGAAGCGCGCGTTAATCACGCTGATGCCCGACGGCAGCACGTGGCCGCTTCCCATCAGCGAGCCGTCCGGGGCCTCCACGCCAAACACCAGGTCGGTGAAGGTCCCTAACGCCAGCGCCGCCCCGCCGACATTGATGCGCGCCGACCCCGCGGGCTGCCCCTCAATGAACAGGAGGAACTCATACGCGCCATCAGGCAAAACCGACTCGGTGGTGCCCAGATACCACAGCCCCGATTCCCCCCCGCTCCAGACCACCGGCGCGAGGCTGAAGCGCGGGTCGGGCACGCCGTTGATGATGGTGCGCAGCTCGTAGACCGCGCCCTCGGCCATATTGTGGTAGTCCCAGAACAGGTACAATTCTTCCGTGCCTGAAGGGGTCTGAGCCAACACGGTCGTCGGCTGGCCGGCCTGGTCAACCGATGGCGCGAAGAACAACCGATTAAACGCTGGTTGCCCGCTGGCGCGCGGTGGCGCCGGCGACGGGCCGGGGCGGATACCGAACTGCGCAGCGCGCACCAGGGGGCGCGCCAGCCGCGCCGGGCGCAGCGCGTTGATGAACCCGCCCAGCGGGATGCACGAATCGTTGGCGTCGATCAGACCATCGGCGTTGGTGTCTTGCACCGCCCGGCAGTCTATGGTCTGCTGGCCCGCACCCGCCGGCGCGGTGGTGGGGATGCCCACCAGCCGCCCGAACCGGTCGTAAGCGCCGCCGCCG
>DAOTXU010000032.1:0-4468 GCA_034435135.1 Anaerolineae bacterium
CGGCGTGGGGAGAGGGGGACAGGGGCTATAGTCTGGCGCAGCCGGGGTGAGGTAAAACCAAGACCGACGAGCAAAAACCATAGAACAACTGTCCAATGTCCCGTAGCCAGAATGTCCTTTCCTGTGTGCAAGAGGATTCTTGATTTTTTTCATAGCTTTGGTATACTATGATAACCTAGCGATAGTGTGAGGAGTTTATCATGTCGCCCCTACAG
The DNA here is from genome assembly GCA_034435135.1 of Anaerolineae bacterium. Lineage (GTDB taxonomy): Bacteria > Chloroflexota > Anaerolineae > Aggregatilineales > JAFGMM01 > JAOSJO01. Next base: position 216 of record DAOTXU010000032.1, read on the forward strand.
AATCAGGAAGTGTTTCGTCAGGTTATTGAAGAGGGTTTTAACAAGGGCAACTATGGCGCTTTGGACCCGCTATTCGCGTCTGATTACCGAGAGCATCAATTTGGCTTGCAGCCAACGTTAGAAGGTTTCAAACGGGATATTCAGTCTCTTCGTACTGCTTTCCCGGACTTGCACTTGACGATTGAAGATATGGTGGGAGATGGCGATAAAGTATGGGTCCGTATGATGGCTCGCGGTACCAACCAGGGACCCTTCTTCGGACCTCCCACGGGCAAAGCGATGACAATTACGGTTTTTGACATGTGTCGATTTGAAAACGGCAAAATCGTCGAGCATTGGGGTGTACCGGATCGCTTTGCCGTGATGGCGCAACTTGGTCTACTCCCTCAGCCTGGCGGACAGAAAGCATAGAGCGCTTCGTCCGTGAACGAGGCCCAGTTGATTCTGCGCGCTCCGCACGCGCCTCACGGCGCGGGGAGCGCGCTCTTTCGTGGCAGTGATAGGTTCATCCGAAAGTGGAGGAGTTGATAATGTACATCCTGCGAATCGAACACCCAGTCCCCGACTTCGACGGCTGGAAGAAGGCCTTCGACAGCGACCCTGTCGGCAGGGAGAAGTCGGGCGTGCGCCGCTATCAGGTTTTACGACCGATTGACGATGCAAACTACGTCATGATCGACCTTGAGTTCGACACCGCGAGTCAGGCAGAGGCCTTGCTCAACGCCATGCGCGTCGTGTGGAGTCGCGTCGAGGGCACGATCATGATGAACCCTCAGGCGCGGATCGTCGAGGCAGTGGAAACCAAGGAGTACTGAGGCAGGGATCGTTCTATAGGGCGCGCGGGCGGACCACGCCTGCGCCCTGATCTCAAGCCTACCGCTTGAGTCGCAGCCCATGCCAAGGCTTGGGCAATTGAACTTCATATGGAGATAACCATTGTCTCAAATCAACACCATCATCGTTGGCGGTGGTCAGGCAGGGCTTGCGACGAGCTACCACCTGCTCCAGCAAAATCGAGAGCATCTCATTCTCGAACAGGCGCCTCAGGTCGCTAACGGCTGGCGCAACCAGCGTTGGGATTCTTTCACCTTTGTCACTCCTAACTGGACCATCCGATTGCCGGGTGCGGAGTACCAGGACGACGACCCTGATGGTTACATGCCCCGGAACGACATTGTCGCGTTTTTTGAACAGTACGTGGAGCGCTTCGCGTTCCCTGTGCGTTACGGTGCACGGGTCACGTCGGTCGAACAGAAGGCGGACGGCGACGGCTTTCTGGTTAAAGCAGACGAGGCCACATTTGACGCTGCCAACGTAGTGATGGCGACCGGGCTGTTTCAACAGCCCAAGATTCCTCCCTTCAGCGCTGACCTGCCCGCCGGGATGATGCAACTGCACTCCACAGAATACCGCAACCCAGAAGCGCTGCCCCCTGGCGCGGTGCTGGTGGTCGGCTCCGCGCAGTCGGGCTGCCAGATCGCCGAAGAACTGTATCAGAGCGGGCGCACCGTCTACCTGTGCGTAGGCAGTGCGGGTCGGGCGCCGCGTCGCTACCGGGGCAAGGATGTTTTCGAGTGGCTGAATATCACCGGGTTCTTCGATAGAACGGTGGACATGCTCCCGTCGCCTAGAGCCAAGTTCGCGGCTGTTCCTCACCTTTCAGGCCAGGGTGGGGGGCACACGCTCAACCTGCACCAGTTCGCGCGCGATGGCGTGGTGTTGTTGGGCCGCATCCAGGGCGTTCAAGACAGCACGATCAAACTTGCACCCGACTTGAAGGAAAACCTGACCCGGATTGACAAGTTTGAGGCCGAATTAGTCAAAATGATTGACGACTATATTGAGAGAAACCGATTGGACGCGCCAGAGGAGCGTTTGCCCAATCTGCGGGACGGTTTCGAGCAAGAGATCATTGAGGAACTGAACTTGAAATCCGTCGGCATCAACACCATCATCTGGGCGATGGGTTACAGGTTCGACTTCAGCCTAGTTCGGCTGCCCGTTCTGGACAGCGACGGTTATCCGGTGCAGAAGCGCGGCGTCACCGGGTATCCGGGATTGTACTTTGTGGGGTTACCCTGGCTCGACACACTGAAGACGGGACTGCTTCTCGGTGTTGGAGACCACGCTGCCCTGATTGCGTCCGAGATCGCGGCCAGAGATCGGCAACGCCTGTCCAGAAACCGGTGATTGGGCCAATCAGGTTCAAGCGGCTGGTTCGCCGGGCTTAAGCCCACTGTCCGCACTTCTTGCTATGGAATGAAACACCGCATCCTGTACGTCGGATTGTTTGCTGTCGTCTGCGGACAATTCCTGTTTGTCGTTGTCGCGGACCGCCCCGCCTGGGGAGCGGCGTTCGTGGCCATCAGCATGGCGCTGACCATGGTCGCCTGGCGGCACGACCGGCTGGCCGAGCCGTGCATCGCCCCGCCGGCCCGCACGCACCGGGATCGCTGGCGCGCGTCCATGCTTGGAGGCGGCGTCGCGCTGGCGCTATGGCTGGCCTTCCGGGTTGCGGTTCCCACGCAGGGCTTTGGTCTTTTCCTGCCCACCGCCGGCTCACCGCTCGCCTTTCTGAGTCGTCCTCCCGGCCATGTTGAGCAGGCGGTGTGCTGGCTGCTCTCGATGGGGCTTTTTGTGCTCGGCGCGATGGGAAGGCTTCAGTTGTTTGTGAAGAATCCGCGCCATGGGTTTTGGACAGAGGGCTTAAGCCCCCTGTCCAAGACCGCTAGATTGTTTTTTCGGGCGCGCCCGGATCGCCGGCTGGCGCTGCGGCTGCTCGCACTGACGGGGCTGGCGTTGACGTTGCGCCTGGTGAACGTAGAGGACGGCGTGCCTGTGCTCTATGTGGACGAGTCGGCGTTTGCGGCGCTGGCGCGCAGCATCGCCGAGGATGGCGAGGAAGTGACCCTCTTCGCGCCGGGGCACTACTCGCACCCGATGGCCTTCTCGTGGGCGATGTCGCCGTTTGTGAAGGCGCTGGGCCGCACGCGGACAGCGGCGCGGATGCTCCCGGCGCTGGCAGGGGCGCTGACCGCGCCGGCGTTGTACTGGTTCGCGGCGGAGCTTTTCAACCGCCGCGTGGCGCTGGTGGGGGCGTGCGTCCTGGCGGTGTACCCGGTGCACATCCACTTCAGCCGGATGGCGCTCAACAACGTGATGGACCCGCTGTTTAGTGTGTTGGCTTTTGCGGCGCTGGCGCGCGGCCTGCGGAGCGGGCGCGCGGTGTGGTTCGCTTTCGCCGGCGTGATGTTGGGGGTTGCGCAGTATTTCTACGCGGCAGCGCGGATGCTGCCGCTGCTGATGCTGCTTCTCATCGGCGCGCTGGCGATCCAGCAGGCGCGCGCGGTGCGCGCAGCGTGGCGCGGCCTGGCCTGGGCGTTGGGCGGGTTCCTCATCGCTGTGCTGCCGGCGGGAGCCTGCCTCCTGGCAAACCGGTTGCCGCTCACGTCGCGGGTGTTGCAGAGCTTCGACACGGTGACGTTCCTGCACCTGCCCTTTGAGCACGCGCTCAATGCCAAGTTCATCCCGGCCCTGCTGGCCTACGTGCATACCTCCGACGGCTTCTACTTCTACGGCGGCGAGACGCCGCTGCTGCTGTTCCTGGCGGGGATGTTCTTCCTGCTTGGACTGGTCCATTTGCTCGTGAACTGGCGCACGACGCCGGGCTTTCTGCTGCTGAGCTGGCTGGCGCTGCCCACGATGCTCTCGGCCTTTCTCATAGAGGTGCCCGGTTACGCGCGCCTCGTGATCGCCACACCGATCATTGCAGTGGCAGCGGCACTTGGTCTTGATCGGATCGTTTGCGCGCTCAAGGCGGTGCGGGTGCGGCGCGCGGGAGTGGTGACAGCGGCCCTAGTAGCGGCGGTCGCCGTCGGCAACGTGACGTACTACTTCGGCGCGCACTTACCGGCTTTCGTCGAAGCGTTCGACGAAACGGCGTGGTGGATTCACGCCATCGGCGAGCGCGCGCAGACGCTCCCCTACAAAACCAACCCGGTCTTTCTCACGGGGCCGAAAGCGGCCTCGTACACGTTCTGGACATACAGCTTCCACAACGGAGCTACAGATGTGATTTGGGCGTATGACGCGCCGGCCCTCATCCTCTCTAAGCTGAAGGACGATCCCACCCCCTATGCGCTTTTCTTTTCAGAAGCCTATCAGGATGTAGTGACGCCGCTGATCGAAGCTCACCCGGAGGGCGAACTCGGCGAATTGCCTACGCCGCCTGACGTGGGCCGGGTCTTTGTGTT
>DAOTXU010000033.1:0-6163 GCA_034435135.1 Anaerolineae bacterium
CACGGCACGCCGTGCCCCTACCAGTGGTCATCGTATCTGTTCACCTTGTCCGTTCTATGCGGCGCTGTGTTGCGTTTACGCAACCCGATCGCAGAATAGCGCCGTCAGGATTGCGAATTCGCCCGCGACTTTAGTCGCGGGAGCCATAAGGTGAATAAACCCTTGTCATCAGGAGGTGCTATGGCCCAGAGCCTTACGTTCAATCAGACACGGCGCCGCAGCATCGCCGCATGGCTGCGCGGCAATCGCGGGCGGGACACGCTGACCGGCTATCTCTTTCTGGCGCCCTTCCTGCTGTTCTTCATCATCTTCGTGGTCAGGCCGGTCGCCACCAGTGTTCAGATGAGTTTTTACCGGTGGGAAATCCTGATGCCGACCCACCCTTACATCGGCCTGGACAACTACGTAAACCTGCTCCAAGACGACCTCTGGTGGCTGACGCTCAAGAACACGCTGGTCTTCACCCTCCTGACTTCGGCTGGCACGGCAGCGTTCGCATTGCTGATTGCGCTGGGGGTCAAAGAACCTATCCGCGGCCAGACCTTTTACCGGGTCGTCTTTTACGCGCCGGCGTTGCTCTCCGTCACGGTCGTGGGCATTACCTGGGCGTGGCTGCTCAACACCCAGTTCGGCGTGGTCAACTACGGGCTGAAGGCGCTGGGGCTGCCCGCCATCAACTTCCTGGGCGACGCCGCCCTGGTATTGCCGTCGCTGGCGCTCACCACGATCTGGTGGGGGTTCGGGACCCCCATGCTGATCTTCCTGGCCGGTTTGCAGAACATCCCTGAACACCTGTACGAAGCGGCTAAGATCGACGGCGCGGACCGCTGGCAACGCTTCTGGTACGTGACCCTGCCGCTGCTGCGCCCCACGATCCTGTTTATCACCGTCACCCAGGTGATTGCCCACTTCCAGCTTTTTGGCCAGTCGTTCATCATGACCGGCGGCGGTCCGGGACGGTCTTCTTTCAGCGTCATCAACTATCTGTACCAGGTCGCGTGGCGCTATTTCCAGATGGGCTATGGCGCAACGATTGCGATCGGGCTGGCGGTGATTATCGTCATCATCACCGTCATCCAGTTCCGGTTCATCAGCGCGCGGGTCGAGTATTAAGCAGGAGACCAACATGAGCCTACGGGGTGGGAAATTCTGGCTGCAAGCCTTGCTCATTGTCGGCGTGTTCTTCGTCGGCTTTCCCTTTTTCTGGGTGGTGTCGCAGTCGTTCATGTCGAACAAAGAAATCTTCGACTGGCCGCCGCAGTTCATCCCCCGCAACCCGACGCTGGAGAACTACAACACCGTGCTCACGCGGCAAGACTTGCAGCTTGGGCGCTGGTTCATCAACAGCGTGTTTGTCAGCACATCCATCACAGCCCTGGTGCTGGTGGTCACGAGCATGGCGGCCTACGCGCTGGCGCGGCTGCGCTTCCCAGGGCGCGACCTGATCTTCTACAGCGCGCTGGCGACGGTGATGATCCCTGGACAAGTCACGCTCATCCCGGTCTTCCTGCTCATGCGCGACCTGAAATTCCTCGACACGTACCACGCGCTGATCTGGCCGGCGGGCGCGAGTGTGTTCGGCGTGTTCCTGCTCCGCCAGTTCTTTATGAATATCCCGTATGAGCTTGAAGAAGCCGCCATTTTGGACGGGGCGAGCCGCCTGGGTGTGTACTGGCGGATCATCCTGCCGCTTTCGTCATCGGCGCTCATCGCGCTGGCGATTCTCACCTTCCTGGGAAGCTGGAACGACCTGTTCTGGCCGCTGATCGTGATGAACCGGCTGGAGATGCGCACACTGCCGGTGGGGCTGACGATCATGAATAACGAATACAACCAGGAACGCGCCCTCATCATGGCTGGCTCCGTCGTTTCGTTTGCCCCGGTGCTGCTCTTCTACGCCATTTTCCAACGCCGCATTATCCAGGGGGTGACCCTGACAGGTATGGGCGGTCGGTAAGGAAGAAACCCATGTGCAGAAGACCCGCGTGGGCGTTGCTGGCGGCCATTGCCGTAGCTACGACGTTTGTTGCGCCGCCGCTGCGCGCCCAGGAACAGGAAATTACCCTTCCTCACTACGAGGGTTATATCTCGGTAGCGCCTGACGGGCGCTATTTTGTGGACGAGGCCGGGCAAGGGTTCCTCGTCATCGGCCAGAACGACGGCGTGGACTGGCCGGGGCTGGCGACGCTGCTGGACCGCTCCTCCCCCATTTCCACCGAGAAGTATATTCTGGACCTGCGCGCGCACGGCGTCACCGTCAGCCGGGTCATGATTGAGTACGCCGAGGACGCCGCCACCTTCCTGGAAAACCCCGTCGGCGTGTTCTCGCCCCGCATCGTGCAGTTTTGGGACGATCTCATTCCCCTGGCCGAGAAACATGGTCTCTACCTGCTGCTGACCCCTTACGACCCGTTCTGGATTACCCGGACACAGTGGGACACGCGCTATCCCTACAACGCCAAGTTCGGCGGCCCCTGCGAGAGCAAGCGCGACTGGATCATCGGCGAGGCGTGCGTCGAAGCGCAGAAGAACCGCTGGCGCTTCATCATCGCGCGGTGGGGGAACTCGCCGGCCATCTTCGCGTGGGACCTGCTCAACGAGGCCGACATCTTTTGGGACGCTACGCCGGACGAAGTGGCCGCTTACGTTGGTGAGATGGCTGCGTTTGTGCACAATCTGGAGCTGGAGACCTGGGGCCGTGCACACCTGCTTACCGTCTCGTCGGCGGCCTCCGTCCCAGAGGGCGTCCTGGCCGAGGCGATCTATCGCCACCCGCTGCTCGATTTCGCCACCACACACCACTATCCCGCGCCGGAGGTCAACCGGCCTGAGGATCCCATCGGCGCGGCCCCGGTGGTGATGCGCGTGGTGTGGGAGTCGTTGCAGGCCATCGAGGACAACCGACCCTACTTTGACAGCGAGAGCGGCCCCATCGAGCGCTGGATTGGCGACCCGAAGTTCGACGCCGAGTACCACCACAACATGATCTGGGCGCACCTGGCCTCCGGCGGCGCGGGGTCGGGGATGCGCTGGCCGTACACCTTCCCACACTGGATTTTGCCGGAGTTGCGCGATAACCTGTTGGGTATGGCGCGCTTCGCTTCGACCATCGATTGGGCGCACTTTCGGAGTCGCAACATCAACCTGAACATGGTTGTAGACCGGGAACGCATTATCCACGCCGGCTGTTCGGACGGCGCAACCGCGGTAATCTGGCTTCTCGCGGATACCCGCGCGCCGCAGGTCGATGTCACCCTGCCGGGTACGGTCGTGCGCCTGAACGATGTGCTCGCAGACGGCGCATACATTGCCCAGTTTTGGGAGACGTACCGGGGCGACATACTAGGAGATGTCGAGGCGCGCGCCGACGGCGGCGTGCTCGAAGTGGGCATTCCCGATTTTGGCGTGGATCTTAAGGACTTGGCGCTGGTCTTGCACCCGATGCAATAACCGTCTTCCCCCAACAAGGAGCATCTATCGTGAGACGCCGGATCAGCCTGGATGGCGCGTGGCAGTTTCAAATCGACCCGCAAAACACATTGACGCTCGACCAGATTACGATATGGCGCACTATTCAGGTGCCCGCCCCCTGGCAAGCGCAGTTCGACGACCTGCACCTGAGCGCCGGCGTGGGCTGGTACCGGCGCACAGTGGACGTGCCCGCTGACTGGGCGGGACGCGCGGTGTTTCTTTGCTTCGGCGCGGTCGATTACTTCGCCGAGGTGTGGGTCAACGACCGGCGCGCCGGGGAGCACGAAGGCGGCTACCTGCCCTTTGAACTCGATGTCTCGGCGCTGCTCCGCTACGGCGCGACAAACGAGATGGTCGTGCGCGTTGTGGACCCCGGCGGCGGGCTGGAGCGGTTCGGCATGGCGGCCAGGGAAGAGCTGTTCCCTGAATTTCCCTTCCGCGAGATTCCGCACGGCAAGCAATCGTGGTATGGCCCCATCGGCGGCATCTGGCAATCCGTGTGGCTGGAGGCGCGCGCACCGCGCTTCGTCCGGCAGGTGCACGTGACGCCCGACGGCTTGAGCGGGCGCGTCGCCGTGTCGATCTGGCTCGCAGGTCAGGGCGAGGCGGCGCAACTCAACCTCCGTTGTCTGTCGCCCTCCGGGGCAGCCGTCGCGGGAGCAGGCGTCAACCTGGAGCCGGGCCAGGACCAGGCGGTGCTGACGTTCACCATCGCGGAGCCGGCCATCTGGGACCTGGACTCCCCGTCGCTGTACACGCTGGAGGTCGATCTGCTCGCCAGCGGCGCGGCTATCGACCGGCAGACGGTCGCATTTGGCGTCCGCACGTTCGCAGCGCGCGAGGGGCGGCTGTGGCTCAACGGGCGGCCTTTCTACATGCGCGGCGCGCTCGACCAGGACTACTACCCGCACGGCATTTACACGCCGCCCTCCCTTGATTTCTTGCGCGACCAGTTCCGCAAGGGGAAGGCGATGGGCCTCAACCTGCTCCGCTGCCACATCAAGGTCCCTGACCCGCGCTACGTGCAGGCCGCCGATGAGGTGGGTCTGTTGCTTTGGATCGATGTGCCCAGTTGGGGCCACCTCACCGAGGCAGCGGCGCGCCGCGCGCGTGCGACGTTCGCCGGCATGGTGGCGCGCGACTGGAACCACCCCAGCGTTGTCATGTGGGCGCTGGTCAACGAGAACTGGGGCACCGACCTGCCCGGCTCGGAGGCGGACCGACGCTGGCTGCGCGAGACGTTCGCGTGGGCGAAAGCGGTCGATCCGCACCGCGTGATTGTGGACAATTCAGCGTGCATTCCCAACTTCCATGTGCAGACCGATGTAGACGACTATCACTTCTACACCGCCATGCCCGACAGCATGGACAAGTGGCAGCAGTTCGTGACCGGCTTCGCCAACCGGGGCGACTTCACGTTCAGCCCGAATGGAGACGGCATCCGCACCGGGCAGGAACCGCTGGTGGTCTCGGAGTTCGGCAACTGGGGTTTGCCGGACCTCGAAAGGCTGAAAGCAGCCTACGGCGGCAAGGAGCCATGGTGGTTCGTCACCGGCGGCGAGCGCGGCGTGGTGTCGCCGCAGGGCGCGGAGCAGCGCTTCCGCGCGCTTGGCCTTGATGCCATCTTCGGCGACTGGTCGGGGCTGGCGGAGGCGACCCAGTGGGCGCAGTACCGCGCGCTCAAGCACGAGATTGAGGTCATGCGCGCTGAACCGGCGATTTCTGGCTACGTGATTACCGAGTTCACCGACCTGCACTGGGAGTGCAACGGCCTGATGGACATGGCGCGCAACCCGCGCGTCTTCGCCGATGTGTTGCCGGTCGTCAACGCGGATACGGTCATTGTGCCGCGCTGGGAGCGGCTGGCGTACTGGTCGGGCGAGCGGGTGGCGATTGATCTGCTCGTCTCGCACTATGGACGCGAACCGATCCAGGGCGCAACGCTGGAGTGGTCGCTGGAAGGCGTGGGGTTGGGCGGTGGTTCCGGTCAGATCAGCGCGGAGCCGGGCGCCGTCGTTCCTGCCGGGTCCGTGTCTTTCGACGCGCCTGCGGTCTCCGAGATCATGCGTGCAACCCTGAAGCTCTGGCTGAAGTTGCCCGGCGGTGAAGTCATCGCGCACAATGAACTTTCACTGAACTACTTCCCGGTTACCGTGCAGCGGGCGAGCGCCCCGATTGCAGTCTGGACGGACGACTCTGCGCTGATGGACTGGTTCGCGGCAGCCGGGTACACCCCTGGCGTTGAGGGCGCGCTGCGCGTGGTCACACACCTGACCGACGAGACGCGGCGCTATGTGCAAGCGGGTGGGCGCGCGCTGCTTTGCACTTCACAGGAAGGGGTGATCCCTGGCCTTGCCGGGCTGGAAGTCGCTGCGCGCGAAGGCACAGTCTGGACCGGCGACTGGGCCAGCAGTTTCGGCTGGGTGCGACCCGGCCTGACGCGCCTGGGAGGCCCTCTCATCGACTTCGTGTGGCGCGGGGCGATTGCGCGCCACATCATCACCGGTGCATCTGTCGGTGACATGCTCGCGGGGCTATTCGTCGGATGGGTGCACCTGCCCGCGGCATTTGCGGTGCGTATTCGGGTGGGGCAGGGGATGCTAACCGTGGCGACTTTCCCGGTGTTACCCCCTGACAACGCGCCTGCACGCACGGTGCTGTTGCACGATCTGATACGCGCTGCTGGGTGACG
>DAOTXU010000034.1:0-9973 GCA_034435135.1 Anaerolineae bacterium
GACCGCCACCCGGCCTCGGAGGTGCACCTGCTCACCCCGCGGCTGTGGAAGCAGCACTTCGCCGCCAACCCCCTGCGCTCCCCCCTGCAGACCCTGCGCGAGTAGGCAAGTACGCCCTTCAGTTACCGCTTACACCTGAAGCGCACGACCAAGGGCCACCCGGTGCTCGACCGGGCCAAGATCAAGGCCGAGACGCGCTTCGACGGCAAGTTCGTCGTCACCAGCAACGACGACACCCTGTCTTCCGAGGACCTCGCGCTGGGCTACAAGCAGCTCGCGCGGGTCGAGGAGTCGTGGCGCATGATGAAGAGCGGGCTGAAGCTGCGTCCAGTTCGCCACTGGGCGCCGCATCGCATCCATGCCCACGTCGCGATCACGGTGCTGGCCCTGCTGCTCGAGCGCATGGCCGAGCAGGCCTGTGCGGACACCTGGCGCAACATCCGCGACGATCTCAAGCACATCAAGCTCGCGCAATTGTTGAGCCCTAACGGCACCCTGTGGCAGGTGGCCGAGCCCACCCCGGCGGCGGCTGAGCGCCTGAAGGCACTCAAGATCGACCATCCCCCACCGGTCCTCGACCTGGCCTGAGGACCTACGCACACGCCCCTTTCGCGGGTGCTCCGCAACGCCCTGAGTCGCCTCGGGTTTTCCGTCGCGTGTCGGTAGGTGGTGTCAAACCCCGGCTAGCGCAACGCTAAGTGACTACAGCTCTGAGTGTTCTTACTGGTAGGGTCCACGGCTCCGCACTTCACTCAAGGCGCGGCGCGACTGGCGCGCCATAAGCCACTACCCACCACAACCATGTAAAACACCTGCCCAAGCCCCGTACGCGAGACGTAGCTGTTGCTAACAACATTCATCACGAACACCGCCATGTAAAGCCCCATAAACACCGCCCGCGCGCCGCCCTCAAGAGCGTAAAGGCGCCTGAATAACGCTAGTTGAAATCCAAGGAAAAGAAACAGCCCAACTACGCCCGTCTGCATCAAAACGTCAAGGAAGTCATTATGACTATTCCAAACTACCGCGGGGTCACCACCGGCAGAGAACACGCCATTCTGATTTCCAACCCCCACACCCGCCAGCTGCTTGTCAACACTCAGTTGCCCATAAACTGCTAGATTATGTGCCCAGATAATGGGTCTCGATGATCCGATCCTTTCCACCGGACGCTCCGACGTCACCACTTCTGTAACGTCATAGAAGACAGTCTGCACCTGACCCCACAACATTAGGAGCGCAATAATCGAGCTCACCGCCACGACCAGCACCGCCCTTCTTCCTAACCCGACCGCAAGAACAAAAAGAAATACAAACAGGCCAAGCATCGCGGTCCTAACGTAGCTCTGATACAAGTTAAACAACACAACCGGGCCGACCCCAATCGTCGCTGCCACGAACCAACGCCTCAGGGCAGTGCGCTCGTGACGCCAGCAGAGAATCGCGTAGGTTATTGCCACCATAGCGATGAGCGTCATGGTATGGCCAAGGTCATGTGGGTTATCGAAAACTCCGCGGTATCTGCCGAGCCCCGTAAAGTAATTTACCTCATAGAGAGCCTGGCCACTAAGGATGGCCGCCCCGCTGGCTAACGTAGGTAGCGAATACCCTAGCAAGCAAAGCAACAGGAGCCGTCCGTACTGAACTCTAGACGGTATCGCGCCGTCCAACACAATGTACGCAACAAATGGTAGCGTGAACTTAGCTAGCTCTCTCGTACTCGAGACATCAATGTACACCAGATATATGACGCAGCACCACGCGATGAATACGGTAGCCCATGTCGTGCTTACCACGTCAGATACACGCCACTGACCGCCGAGAAGCCGAAAGATAGCAATCGCCCCCAGAGCAACAAACGCAAGACCGGCGTAAAGTTCCTGGCCATCCAGTCCACCTTTGGACATCCCCGGCCAGAGGTAACTTAACCCCCTCAACGTGAAAATAATACTCAGCAACATGGTTATCATCACAGCACCCGAACGCCCGCACGGTGGTACTGCTCAGCACTTCGCACGACACAGAACGTCGCGTTCGAAACGCTCACCGGCGCCGTCAGCGCAGTGCCATCTGAAAAAAAGTAAACGCTAGACCTCCCCATCTATCCGTCCTCGCTGTATCTTAGTTCGATGTCTGCCTAGGTCGGCCACCTTGCGCCGAATCCGCCACGCCAACTCACCTTCATGAACCGCGTAACTCCAAGCCTTTTTGCCCGTCATGCCAACCATCGCTAATGCATACCAAAGTATCCGCGATAGAGCACGCGCCTCTAGAAGTGGGGCACATCGGCGCCCATGATGGAGAACCGGATACGCACGACTCTCTAACTCCTTTCCAGCGATAATCTCGTACGCCGTGATATCAACGTCGTCAAGTTCTTCACGCCAGCTCGCGCGCCGCTCTTTTTTTGGGGGACAAGGCACATTATCGTGCAGGCTGCGCTGGTGCTGCCCAATCAACTGAGCATAGGACGCTTGGCTCTTCGTCTTACGGCGGGCATGATGCGCCACACCAAGGAAGTCAAGCAGGCGAGAAAGTGTCTGTTCTGGCGCGCTAACGAGTTCCTCAAACTTAACCTCTGCCATTCGCGTTCCGTCGGGGACCGACCCCCTAATCGCTCTACGCCAGTCGAGTGCGGCCTTCAGTAGATTGGGCTCCATCGTTCTGCCGTTGAGTGATCTGGCTCGTCTTTTTGAGCACAGGACAGCCCTCCCATCGCGGATGATATGAATGAGTTTGTGGTCTGGGAAAAGCTTCTCGATGGTGCGGCGGTGAATGAGGAGGCGCGGCCCCTTAACAACCCAAACTGTCGCATCAGGCTGCCGCCGCGCAAAGTACAGTTCGAGAAGTGCCAGAATGAGTGCCGCCTTATCTATTGGGCGCGCAAGGCGTTGCAGGACTTCACGACTTTCATGGCGGGGACTATTCAACTCTCGGTATTGGATTTCCTTTTCTAACCACACCAATAGCCTGTCGATATCTGAGTCAGTTTTCAGTGGCTGGTTGTACTCAATTATCCGAGCAACCATTCCCGTTTCTTGTGATACACATACGCCGCTGTATTGATTCAGCAGGGCGGCCAGGAGGGTGGATCCAGATCGATTGTCATACGCTAGAAAAGCTAGACGCCTAGCGGACATTTGGGCCTCGGGTGAAAGTCGGGTGGGTAGAATGCCCTGCAAAGAGGCTGATAGGGGAGGATGGGATGTCGACGGAGCGCCTGTTTGAGACGGCCCTGGGGATCTTAGAGCTTTGGTACATAAAGGCTGTGCGGTTCGAAGAAGCGCGGGCGACCTTGACCATCGCCGAAGGCTTCATGCCCAGCATGTGCCTATACGGGGTGGCCGGGGGTGCGAGCATCCCGTGCGTGACACGGCGGACAGGCGCTACCGCTGTCTCAACTTCTTCCCACACGAGTGCTATCTGGAAGTCCGAGCGCCGGCTTCCCCTGCCCGACGGGCCGTGCGCCAGGTCGACCCGCCCTCGGCGGGCAAGCGCTCCGGCTTCACGTTGCTGTTCGACGCGCAGGTCCTAGGGCTCTGTCAGGTGATGCCGTTGGCCGCCTTAGCGCGCCTGGTGGGGGAGGACTAGCATTGGGTTCCGGCCATTGCCCAGCGCTACGTTGCCCTGGCCCTCGAGCAGGCCGACTACTCGGATGTCCCTGCGCTCGCCATCAATGTGGCCTCGCACGCCCGGGGCCTTGATTACCTTAAGCTAGCCGCTGACGCCGAGGAGCACGCTGTCATCTTCGTGCGCAAAGGCCGAGGGGCTGACGCAGTGGGAGCCCTGGCCGAGGAGCTGCGCGGGCACAGCGGCGACCCCGAGGCCATCGAGTCAATGAGCATCGACATGTCCCCGGCGTACATCAAGGACATCACCGAGCACCTGCCGAACGCACAAGTCACCTTCGACAAGTTCCATGTCATCGCCCACGCGACTTTTGCTCTTGATGAGACACGTCGGAACGAGCAGAACCCCGCACTTCACTCAGGGGCCTACGGTGGGCGGTGCTGAAGGACCGCGTAGGCCTCAATCCCAAGCAGCAAACCGAGCGCGAGGTCCTGGTGCCCCAGCTCACCAGCAAGCGCACGGCGCGGGCCTGGGTGTATCGGCAGCAGCTATGCGAGTTTCTCGCGCCCAACCAGGTCATCGTCGTTCGTGGCCTCCTGCATCGTTCGCGGCCTTCTCCAGAAGTGGTGCACGAACGTGCTGCGCTCGAACGTCGAGCCCATGAAGGCCCTGACACAGGGGGCCCGGCTCATACGCAACCACCTTGAGGGTATCGTATCATGGCCTGGACCCGGAGCTGACAGACCAGCGGCTTCCTGGAGGCCCTGAACGGGTTGTTCCAGGCCGCCAAGCGCACGACCCGCGGAGAGCGTCGCCTGCAGATGATCCGCACCGTCATCTTCCTGCTCGCCGGCAAGCTCGACTTCACCCGCCTGAACCCTTACGCTCCGGCGACTGTACACACGCGAAGGTCAACAGAGCCATTACTCCAGAGGTCCACTGCCCCTTCGCTATTTCGCGCCCAGCCTCCGACAAGCAAGGCGTCACCGTGGCCGCGCGGGCTTCGCGTGCCGCCCGCAAGGAAAGTGAGTCAGATCGAACAGTTGCAGATCATTCTTCGGGTTAGTCCCAGATCGTCACCTTGCGTGATTGAGTTCTGAGGACGTCGCAGTACGCATGGACTACCAAACGTCTGACAACCGGTCTGCTTGCACGAACCAATCATGAATTATGGAGAGAGTACTAGCCTCGTCGTCGGGTACGTAAAGACCGAGCTTCTTGTACACACCCCGCGTACCGAGGTAAGGATGTCTCTTTAGAGTCGGGATATCGTGCTTCCGAAATAGCTCTTTGTAGACATCATCGGGGCTTCGGTGCCAAACGGTAACGGCGCCTGTGGGTTGACTTGTCCACTTTACCCACATGACGAAGTCATGCCAGACGCCGAGAGCAACTTTGTCGAGCAGGATGACTCCGGTATCTTCATGCTGGCAGTCTGACATGTTTGCCGCACAGGGGCCGGCGCGAAGACTCAAGCGAAGGCTGCCATCGCGACGCACCTCGAAGGCCATAGGAGGACTACCTCCGCTAGGTCCGTCCTGGTGCCACTGGGCGAAGATCGCCCATCTTCGTACGCCGGCCCAGTCTGCTGGAAAGTAAACTGACCAACGATAGAAGTACTCGTCGCCTTCTTTCTCGTTTCGACCGCCGCGGGTGACCTCACTTCGGGCGCCACTTGTTCTGGCGAACTTATCGCCTGGGCGCACTGTAAACTTTGCCGCGAAGTGCCCGTGGCGTCGCGGGCTCGTGATGAACGTGAGTGCATCGCTAGCTTCGAGAGATTCTGAGCGCTGCAGCTCCGACCATTGCCGCCAGCTCCTGGATTCCCAGCTTTCTTGAAAGACGATGCCCGCGGGAGCAGACGACGGAGTTGAAAAGGTTAGGGATGCTAAGCAAAGTAGAAAGATATGCTTCATGTTGTGTTGTCGCACAAGAAACGTTCAGCCCGCTGAGAGGCTACGGGGTCACAAGAGTCTCGCGAGGTATACCTCGCCGCATGTGAGGGAATCGGAGGGTTCCTTGGATGGGCTGGGTCACCCGTCGCGGAGGCCCGTCCGTCGGGGGCGATTCGTGGCTGGCTGTCTAGTATTCATTTGTAGATAAGAGTGCATATTGATCGGAGCGCCCGATTTCGACCTGGAGTCGATAGGGACTGCTTAGGTTCCGAGTCCGGCGCCAAGGAGCGATGGTCCGGATAGGCATACGGACAGTAACCGTCCGCAAGAGGCGCTTGGTTTCGCGCACGAACTTGGCCGGGGGGAGCGGACACCACATAAGCAACGGGTTTCTCTGAGTGGCCCCTCGCAGTAGGATTGTCCCGCTGCCACTTCAGTACTTCATGGCGCTCTGCAGTGCAAGTCTCATGTACCTTGGGTCGAAGGTTCCGTGTGTCCACAGGCCAGTCAGTTTCCGGACCATCAGCCATACGGCCCCATTCTGTAGGACGCGCCCTCCCGCAGTGGCGGTAGCGGCACCCGCTAGACCCCAGTAGTGAACCCCCAACAAAGCCATTGCGGCGGACGCGGTTCCGGTCCACAGGGTGACGCTCATAAGCTGCCGCTGGTGCCCAGTGAAGACCAGCACCTGCCCGCACGAGCCCGTCCAGACATTCGCGATCTGTCCTACGCTGAGAACCGCTAGGATCAGCGCCGCGTCGCAGTAGTGAGATCCGTAAACCGCTCCCAGGACGTCAGCGCCGAAGACAATGAATATAGCCAACACGGCCAGGGCGGGCACGCCCGCCAGCGTGGCGGTCCCACGCAGTGCCGCCTGCAGCCGCTGTTTGTCGCCGGTGGCGTGCAGCTCGGCAATCACCGGCTGCACCGACATGTTCATCAGCATCAGGGGCAGTGCGACCAGATTGACGAGCTTCCACGCCGCCCCGTAGAGCGCCACCTCCCCCGCGGTCAGGAAGGCGGCGACGATCCAAAGGCTGAAGTTGGTCATCGCCTGGTTGGCGAGGTTGGTGACAAACAGGGGCCCCGAGATCCTCAGCACCTCCGGGGGGCGGATCTCGCCCTCGCCGCGAAGGTCCCGGGCCCGGCGCAGGAACAGCAGGGTGCCGAACAGCAGGCTGGCTGCCGCGACCACCACTGACAGCAGGATCGCCTGGGCGAAGCTGACCTTGTAGCCGTTGAGCCAGAGGACACCCAGGGTCGCGGCAAGGAGTGCGCTCGCAAGAATGCCGTCGAGGAAGACGGCCAGGCGGATGTCGTGCAGGCCGCGGAAGGTCTCGGCGACCGGGGTCTGGAAGGCGAGCACGGCGATCCACAGCGCGGTCAGGCCGGTGACCGACGCCAGGATCGGCATCTCGAAGACGCTCTCGGCGAGCCAGGCGCCGAAGGCGAGGTGGTAGCCGCCGCCGACTACGAGGGCGCCGAGTGCGGTGATGACGTAGACGATCCTGAGGCTCGCGCCGGCCCGCCCCGGAAGGCCCTTGGCCATGGACTCCGCGACCAGACGGACGATGGTCTGCTTGAGTCCGAAGCGGGCCACGATGGCGGCGAACGTGGTGATGCTCACCGCCAGGAAGTAGGCGCCCATCTCCTCGGGCGGGAGCATGCGGGCGAGGAAGGCGTTGACGGCGAGGCCGCTGGTGACGCCGACGACCTTAGCGGCGAAGGCCCAGGCGGCGCCCGAGAGGAGCCGGCGCGCGAGCGAGCGGCGCGGGCGGGCCGCGGCCGCGGGCGGGGCGTCGGTGGCGTGGTCGAGGCTCAAGGGTGTCAGTCGGAAGGGGGATGGGGGCAGCCGAGGGCGGCGCCCGGGCACGCTACCGCCGGGGCGGCACGCCACCCTCCTCTACCCCCCGGATGCCCCTGTTTCGGCGGGCGGGACGGGAGGTTGAAGGGGGTGGCGCCGGCCACGGTCCTCGTCAGGCCGCCGGGGAGGCGGGAGAGGAAGTCTACGCCGCCTGGCAGGGGTGGTGTGCGACTGAAGTCGCACCTACAGCGCACCTACGGCGCTGGGCAGGGGTGGTGTGCGACTGAAGTCGCACCTACGGCGCACCTACGGCGCACCTACACTGCACCTTCGGCGTCGATGACCCACTCGGCGATCCGCTCGAAGGCGTCGGGGGGGGGTGAGCCGGGGCCACTCCTTCACACGCTCGGCCAGCATCGCCTCGTCCACCGATACGCTCAGCCCCTCAGGCAATTCAGGCCGGGCGCGGTGTCTCCGCCGTGCTGAGGCCTGTGCATCGCGGCGAGGGCACCGCTCCCACAGACCCGTAGGGTGCGTTAGCGAAGCGTAACGCACCAGCACCAGCTGCGGGCGGTAGCGCTCCAGCCCCGCCGGGCCCGGCGCGATCAGCTCCGCCACCTCCCGGGCCGCGTCCCAGGGTGGCTCGCCGTTGTAGAGCGCGATCGGCACCACCGGCGGCAGGCGCCCATGGGCGAGCGTCGCCCTCCCTGACCCGGGTACGGTACCCCGCCGTCCTGGCCGGGTCTCGGGGCGCATTGCCGCACTGCCGGGGGGAGGGGGATGCATCCGCACTCTGCAGCGGGTCCCGCGCCTTGTCCGGAGGAGTGGGCTCCAGTGTGTAGTCGGCGTAGTTACGAAGGTTCCCAAAGCCTGTTCAAGTCTTGCAGAGCGACCTTGGTTGCTGGGTCAATCGTTTCTTTCGGGGAGTGAGGCGGAGCTGAAAGGGGGTTGCAGGGGACTGGGCCGATCCCAAGTCCTCTGGCCGAAGCCCGGTGAGTTTCGCGACCCTCGCAAGCATGCGAGGGCCGATTTCCTCTTGGTCATGAAACGCGAACACGACGTCCGGCCAGCCAGGCCGCGACAGGGTACGGTGGGACCCGGTCTGCCGCTTGACGGTCACCCGATACGCACGAGCGCCGCCAGCACTCGGACCGACCGGGTCGAGGGCCAACGACTCATGCGGCTTCGAAGAGGCCAGCCAGGTCTGGCACTGCCTCACCGTGCTCCAGTCGCTCCGCCAGCACGCGCAACGCGAGGGCCTGGGCGCGAGCCAGGGCATCCGTCCGGCTTTCGCCGTAAGCCAAGACCCCGGGCAGGCTCGGGATCTCGGCAATCCAGCGCTCGTCTTCTTCTCGCTCGATCTCAACCTTCAACATGTGCTTGAACCTCTCTGAGCGAGGGGGCTTGGCGGCGCAGCCGCCAGGGGGCATGTCGGCCCTTCGGAGACGCGCTGCCGCCAGGCGGCAGTGGCCTGGGCGCCCCCGTCGGGGGTCGCCGCGACCTCATTCGGCACCGCCTGGAGACCGCGGGAAGGCACCGGGGAGGCTACCGCCGGGGCGGTGCGCGACCCTCCGCCATCCCCAATGTGGCTGACCCGCCCTACCGGACCGGATCCAGCGGCATCGCGTGGAACCTCCAGGCTGCGGCGGCTGCGCCACTCGTCAGACCGCCGGGGTGCGGAGGCGGGACAGGAAGTCCGCGGCGTCCCGGGCGTCGATGACCCACTCGGCAACCGGCTCGAAGGCCTCGGCGCGGGTGAGTTGTGCCAGGAGCGGCTCGGCCGTCTGCGCGGTGGCAGAGCCGAAACGGTGGTCAATCAGGCGCAGTCGACGGCCACGCCGGGCAACCCCGCCACGGGCACGGCGGCGAGCTCGGCCAGGCGCTCTGCGTGCCGGTAGCCGTCCGCGCTGGGCTCGCGGAAGAACTCGATCGCGTTCTCCTCCAGGTCCACCAGCCATGCCTCCGGGACCCCGTGACGGGCGTACAGCGGGAGCTTCACCTGGCGGTCGTAGCGCTGGGTGGTGTCGGCCACCTCGACCAGCAGGATCACGTCCGCGGGGCCGGGGTGGGCCGCCTCGTAGAAGTCCGCGCGCGGGTGCAACAGGGCGAGGTCCGGCTGCGGGGCCGAGCGCGGGCCGAGCACGATCGGGTTCTGGACCGAGACGATGGCACGCTCGCCGACCGCGCGATCCAGCGCCCTCTGCAACCGGCGCACGAACGCCGCGTGCCGACTTGCTATCGGTGCCATCTCGGCGATCTCTCCCTCGATCAGCTCGACCCGGTCGTCCGTGCGCAGGATCCCTGCCTCGCCCATGCGCAGGTACTCCTCCACCGTGTAGCGGTGGCGGCGGATCAGGTCTTCGGCGGGAGTGGCCATCTCGGTGGCTCCCTCTGGCATCCAACCCCGGTACCAGGCGCAGCGTGGGGGGGTCGCTAGGACTTCATTCCAGCACCGCCGGGGGGCGGCGGCAAGGCGGTGGCGCCCCCGGGGCGGAAGGCCTTGAGGCGGGCGTACGCCTCTTGGGGCCCCGCGGCCGTCTCTACCAGTCGCTCCAGCGGACAGGGCCCGGCGCCGTCGCGCGCGAGCACGCGCGGGACCAGGCGCTCGGCCTGCCAGCCGATGCCGACCTCCTCCAGCGTGTCGCGGGCGGTCTCGCTCAGGACCTGCCCGGCGACGGCCCGCAGCCGGGCGTGGACGCAGAGC
>DAOTXU010000035.1:0-1879 GCA_034435135.1 Anaerolineae bacterium
CACGGGGGGGGGGCAACCCCCCCCGCCTTTTTGTTTTCCCTGCGTATTCCCGCCGATGAGAGTGTATAAAGAAGTAGTTTGGACAGTCGGCTTAAGCCCACTGTCCGGCAAGGCGCAAAATAGATTGCCCCGCCGGAGCATGGTAGAATGGGCGGCGAAGGTTATGGTATGACGAGACAGACAAGGACGCGCGCCACGTCTCGGCGGCGCTGGCTCTGGCTGACGTTGGGCGTCGCCATCAGCGCGGCTTTCTTGTGGTTGAGCCTGCGCAACCTGCACCTGGAACAGGTGTGGCGCGACATCCAGGCTGCCAACTACATCTGGATTCTGCCGGGCGTGGCGGTCTACTTCCTGGCGGTGTGGTTCCGCACGTGGCGATGGCATTATCAACTGCGCCTCATCAAGCCCGTGTCGACGCGCCGCCTCTGGCCTGCCGTCGCTATCGGCTACATGGGCAACAACATCTACCCCTTCCGCGCCGGCGAGGTGATCCGCTGCTATGTGCTCTACCGCGACGAGGGGATCAACATGCCCGCGAGCCTGGCGACGGTGGTCGTCGAGCGCATCTTCGACGGGCTGACCATGCTGATCTTCGTCTTCGCGGCCCTGCCGTTCGCCCTCCGTGAGATCGTTGACCAGGTGGGGTCAGGCTGGCTGATCCAAATCTCGGTTGTGGCGACGGTGGTGTTCTTCGCCGCGCTGCTGGTTTTCCTCTTCCTGGCGATCCGGCCCGACCGCGCGGCGTGCGTCTACTGCTGGTTCATCGACCGCTTCGTGCCGGCGCCGATGCGCCTGCGCGTCACAGAGATCGCCGACCGGTTCATGAGTGGGCTGGTGGCGCTGCGCAGCCCGCGCGACATGCTGATGATCCTGTTCACGTCGATCCTGGTGTGGCTCACCGAGACCCTGAAGTACTGGTTCGTGATGCACGCCTTTCCGTTCGAGACCAGCTTCTTCGTGCTCATGCTGATGACCGCCGTCGTCAACCTGGCGACGACGATCCCCTCCGCGCCGGGGTACATCGGCACGTTCGACGGCCCCGGCATTGCGACGCTGGCGGCCTTCGGCGTGGACGCCAACATCGCAGCGAGCTACACGCTGGTGCTGCACGCGGCGCTCTGGCTGCCGATCACCGCGCTGGGGGCGTGGTACTTCGCGCGCAAGGGGATGCGCTGGGCCGACTTTGACCGCGCGCAGGCCGCCGCCGCGAAACTCGCAGAAGGAGAGCCGCCGCCTGAAACGAAGCCCGCTACTGAAGTCGTGGGCTGACTTATGGCTCAAATGAAACGCAACAAACAATCCAAATACGCGGCCTTGATAATGTATCTCACTCTTGCGCTATTCCCTGGATGCTGCTGGTCCCACTACGGGAGAGTGTTCCTTTACCGAGACTTGCAGTCCAACGCATCACATTTGGAGCCTTGGGGAATCACGTGCCTGCTTGCACCCTACGTGTTTCTTGGTCTATGTGTGTTGGGCTGGGTGGTGAAGGTGAATCAAGCGCGCGATAGATCACCAGTTTTTCAGCTAGAGCTATTCGGCATCAGTGCGTTATTAGCCGCATCGCCTGTGATCGTCGTAGTATCCATCATAGGAATTCTCAACCCTAACCCCGATCTAGCACAGTACAGCATGGGAACAGCAGATCAGCTCCTGTGGGCCTGGTTAGGCGGGTGCTTTTCTGGCATGGCTGTGCTGTTGCCAGGCCTCCTGATTACCTCTCTTCGTAAGAACGACAGCAATTCCCGCCAAGATACCAGTGATACCCAGCAAAATGGTGAGCATAGCACCGGAGGCACTGTTACCACATGAACATCGCCATCATCGGCGCGGGCGCGGCAGGCCTGGCCGCCGCGTGGGACCTGGCGCGCGCCGGGCA
>DAOTXU010000036.1:0-11059 GCA_034435135.1 Anaerolineae bacterium
GACCTCCTCTTGCACCGTCGCGATTTGCGAAGGCTCTACAGCCACTATACCATTCATTTGCTCTCCTTTCGGCTAACAGTATATATGCTAAAACTATCCTTGTCAAGATGATGTACTCTAGAAAACTTAATCAAGGATACTTGACAATGTTTTCCTGTTGCGCTATAATTCCTATCAGTTGAGGATCAAACCCGAAGGGGCGCGGTCCCGGACCTGAACAACCTGGAGAAACGAAAAAGGGCGCGCTCGGCCAGAAGCCTGGCAGCAACTCCGAGCGACGCCCACCCGTTAGGACACGCGGGCGAACTCATTGTAGACGAACTCGCTCCGCGTGGCAAGTACACAAGGAGCGAGTTTTCATGTATCACACCGCCCTGAGCCACGGAAATCCCAACCGTTGCCGCCGGCCGCCCCAAGCGGCAGCCCGCTGCGACGCCCCCTCGCCGCGCGGCCCCGCCGCTCCCCAAGACCCCGAAACTCTTTCCAGGCTAGAAGAGCAGAAGACGCTCTTGAATCAAATCCACGAGTTGGAACGGTCGCTCGATCCCGGCGCCGTCGCCGATGCACTTGTCACCTACCATGAAGTCTACGACGCGGCCATCATCGAGGGTTCTACCGCGCTCGATGCGACCCTGGCTGCGCTTCGCGCCCGCCTGCGAAAGTTGCAGCGGGCGCACGATCAGAAGACCGCCGCCCCGCCTGGGGCGCAGGTCGAAGGGGCCGGCGAGCGAGCCGCCGGCCCCAATCTCCTCCTCAACCCAGGGTCGGTATCCCCCGTGCCGACCCTGGGCGTTTCCCCCAGCGAGGATGGGCGACTGTGGGTTGCCGGCTCCCCGCACGCTCGCGCGCGCCGGCTATTGCTGCTCTACGCCAGCGTGGGTGCGCACTATAGCTTTGACGTGCTGCAAGCCGAGTTCGCGCGCGCCGACGCCCTCGCCGCCGATCATCCGGTGTGTCGGGAGGCAGCGTGATGGGCAGGACACAGCACGGCAGTTCAGTATGGAAAGCCTCATCATTGAATTGTCCCGTTTGCGGCAAGCCATTTAGTTCACATGACAGCCTGGCGCGGCATATGGTTTATGCCAGCTGCAAGCCCAGGCGCAGTAGAGGATCGAGACGATGAACAACACACATTGTCCCTGGTGCGGCTATCCGCTCCAAGGCCGCATCACCGTTGACATAAACAACAACGGCTGGCATCACGAATGCTGGCGCGCGGCGTGCCGGGCGGCGCGAGTGCGCCGGAGCCGCTGGTATCCAGGGACGAGGCATTTCAGGAACCGACGATGAAGCTTTGCGAGTATTCCGGTTGCACGGAAGCCGCCGCGCGCCGGATGCAGTTCAACGATTGCGGCGGCGACGAGTTTTACTGCGAAACGCACGCTGCACACCTGCGCGCCCTGGCCGACGATGGCAGCTTCGTGGTGATCATCGATGCGCCCGTGGCGGCGGAGTCAGCGCGCGCGGAAACCGCTTCTGCACCTGTGGCGGCGAAGTCAATGCACGCGGAAACCGTTCCCGCGCCCGCCGCCGAACCGGTCGCCGAAAGCAAGGAGTGTTTCCATGACTGATCAACCCCTCAGCGCATACCAACTTGTGGAAGGAGACCGACATGGCGGGTGAATACCGATGCCCTTTTGCATGAAGAAGTTTCAAACATCAAAGAAACTTGCAGACCACATCATCTATAGCAACTGTGGTTGGCGCAAAAATAAGGGTTCGAGGCGATGAATATAGTTCGGCAAATTGCAGTGAGATCGGCGGCATACCTCCAGGCAATAGTCCCGTCGTCTGGCGGCGGGTCGTGTTCCGCCAGTTCACCTGCCCCTTCACTGCGCGGACCTGCCCCGGCAGGCCCGATAGCGGCGGAAGCTAACCCTATTCCTAACCCTATTCCTGACCCTAGGCCTGCTACTCATCCTGCTTCGACCGGGCAGGCTGCGCCACAGCCTGCTCCTCGTACTCATCCACATCGAGGTGTATCGATGGCTGATCTACCTGTCTCTCCCACCGGCGTGGTGTGCCACGCTGCTTTCTACGCGCCCGCGCGACCGGGTGAAGCCCACCCGCTGGTCGATCTGGCGGTGCTGGACAACTGGATCGTCGCCCGCGTCGCCGCCGATGCATTTGCTCCGAGCCAGTTCGGACAGGCGCTGCGCGCTCATTTCCCTGCTGCGCAGCGCATCGCGGTGGAAGAGTCGCGCCAGACGCTTCATGCGGAGGTGTACCTCCCCGACGCGCGCAACGTGGTCACGGTCGAAGAGGCCGCGCTATGGGTGACCCTCTTCTGCAGCGAACCCGACGCCGGCGAGGTGCAGCCATGATCCCCGCGACGCGCTGCATCGATTTCGAGACGCAGGTGCGCTGCGGCATTGGCATCCAGAACCATGCCGCCGCCGTCACGGTGGCGAAGCGACTGGCCGAAGCCGGGCGCTGGGACGGCCAGGGCGTGTTGATCGTGCACCGGCCTTGCGCCGCCCGTTACATGTTGGAGCATGGCCTGGACGCGCGCGACCTGATCGCCGGCTTCGACTTCGAGGCCAGGCCGACGGCGGAAAGCGAGCGCGCCTGATGGACGCGGAGACCTTGCACGATCTCTTCACCGGCGATCTGCCCCTGCGCACGGGCGACTTCGTGGCGGACAAGGATTTGCACAATGTGTGCGGGTTCATCGTCGGTCCGGCGAAGGTCCATGACTGTGAAGGGTACCAGGTTCGCCTCGCCAGAGGCAATCTGACATGGATACGGCGCGAGGACATTGTGTTGATCGCGCCACGCGAGTGGGAATGATGAACGCTATAAACGAGTCGATCCCTGGCGCTGACATCCTGGCGCAACTGCTGGAAGCGCATCGCGGCCTGGTCGTGACCCTCGCGCGGCAGGTCTGGCGCGACGACGCGCCAATGCTGGAAGTGGACGACCTGGTGCAGGAGGGCCTGCTCGCGCTCATGGAAGCTGCCGCCGACTTCGACCCCGACGCCGGGGTTCCCTTCGGCGCCTACGCCGGCCAGGTTATCCGCTGGCGGCTGCTGGACGCGATAGAAGCCGCCGCCCCGGTGCGCGTCCCGCACCGGCAACGACTCCAGTTCCAGAATGCAGCGCGCGCCCTCGCCGACGCGGGCGCGCCGGTAACGGTGGACGCCATTGCCGCACAGGCCGGCATGGCACGCGAGACGGTCGAGCGCCTGTGGTATGCGCTGCTCCCGGTCGAATCGCTGGACGCGCCTGCTTACGCCGAGGGCGACGACGCGACTGAAAACATCATGCCTTCCCCGACCGTCCTGCGACCGACCGAGGACGCCGCGCTGGAAGCTATCGAAGAAGAAGCGGTAACCGGCGCGGTCGAGACGGCGCTGGAGACGCTGCCCGCACGCGACGAAGTGGTCATCCGCCGCCTCTTCGGGATCGGCGTATTCGTGCGCAAGACGCAACAGGAGATTGCGCGCCTGGCGCGCCTGGCGCAGGCGACGGTGAGCCGCATCCTCGCGCGGTTTCGCGCGGCGCTCCGGGCGGCGCTCAGCCGCCCGCTCGCGGTCATGTGGGGAGGTGGCAAACGTCACACCCCCGAGGTGGCGTTCGCTGGCTCTCTAAAGCCAGTGCTTGCGGCACGATGATGGTGTCATCAAGGATAGATGCAGAAGGAGCGAATGCGATGGTTGCCATATCCATGAATGCGGACACGCCGTCTGCACTCCCAACTACACCGATCATTTCGATCCAGGACCGGGTCGCCGCCCACGCCGCGCAACTCGGCGAGGACGCTGGTCGGATCGCCACGCAGCGGCTCAACGTCGTGCGGATGCGCGAGCTGGGCACACTGGTGGACATCGATGTTCACGGCTTCACCCTGTTCACCGTGCGCGCCAACTGGCTCGAACTTGGCATCCCCGAAGTGGACCGCCGCGCGCGGCGCTTCACCAAGGGCAGCAAGCACCTGGTCCCCGAACGGTACGTCAACCGGCTCAACTCACTCGATAGTTCCTTCCGCAAGAGCCTGGACCGGCACAGCTTTGGGATCGCCGGCTTCCGTCCCTACCGTTGGGTCCCGTTCACGGCCTACCAGGATTGGAAGGCGGAGTGGGCTGCCTACCAGGAGAAGCTGACGGCGCTCAAGGCCGACCTCCTCGCCGACTACGACGCGATCCGCGCCGAACTGGTCGAGGACTTCACGCAGATCGCGCGCGAGGCGTGGGACGCGCTTGTCGTCAGGCGCGGCGGCTCGACCGAGAGCGCGCTCGACCTCGGCGGCGGGTCGATCTTCGAGAACCGGGACGCCTTCGTCGCTCACGTGGTGGCGCGCGCGCTCGACCGGCTGCCCACACCAGAAGACATCCAGGCCGGCATCTACGTGACCTACCACAACGCGCTGCTGTTGTCGCAGGCCGACGTGGAGGCCGACCACCTGGCCGCCGCGCAGCTGCAGGCGGCGCAGGCCGAGGCGCACGCTCGCACCGCCCGCGCAGAGGAGGAAGAGCGCGCCCAGCGCCGGCTGGCCTGGCAAGAGGAACAGGCGCAAGAGCGCGCCATCGAGGCGCGCGAACGGGCGCAGCGCGAGCTGATCCAGCTCGAACTCCGCGAACGCGAGGCGCAGGTACGCGCGATGCACCAGGCGGAGTTAGAGCACGCCCGGCAGCAGATCGCGGCGATGTCGCCCCTGCGCGAGGTGTTCGACCAGCTGCGCGCGCAGATTTACCGGGACGTGCAGGAAATCGCCGACGGCATTCACAAGCACGGCTACCTGCACGGCAAGACGGCGCAAAAAGCCGAAGGGCTGCTGGCGACCTTCCGGCTGCTCAACGCGCACGGCGACGAAGAACTGGAGCAGATGCTGGAAGCGTTGCAGGCGCAGCTGGAGCGGCGCGTCGCCGACCCGGAGCGCAAGGGGCGGACCGTGCGCGACGTGGCGGCGGTCACGGAACGACTGCAAGAAATCGCCCGGCTGACGCACGACGCGGCGAAGGCGGTGGCGAAGAGCGCCGGCGCGACGCGGGCCGGAGCGCTGATGCTGTAAGGGTCGCCCTTGCCGGGCTGCCGTCTGCGGCGTCCGGCTGCGCTGCGCGTTCGCGCGTCGCGTCTGGCGAGGCGCACGCCGATGACGGCAGCGCCGAGCCAGGCGAAGCCTGGCTGCCCTGTCCCGATGTCACTGAGCAGGGACCAGGGCAGCGCGGTAGGGATCAGGCGACCCTACCCTTCTTCTCCTCCTCATGTGCAGAGGCCAGGCGGCTCACGCGCCTGGCTCCTGCGAGGGGAGAGGTGGAAGAAGTGAATGTATGAAGTTTGGAACCGGAATGCAAGGAGACAGAACGATGGCAACGAAGACGACTATGCGCATTGCAGGCGTGAACCCGAACGCGCTCACCGATGGGCCAGGGAAGCGCTTCAGTGTATACGTGCAGGGATGCTCGATTCGCTGTCCTGGCTGCCACGTGACTCACTTGCACGACCCGCGCGCCGGCTATGCGGTGGATGTGCGCCAGCTGGCAAACGAGGCCCTCGCGTCGGGGTTGCCGGTGTCGATACTCGGCGCGGAACCCACCGAGCAACCCCTTGCTCTGGCAGTGCTGGTCAAGCGGCTGAAAGCGGCGAAGAACCCACCGCACGTGATCGTCTATTCGGGACGCACTTTCGATGACCTGGTTTTCAGCACACCCCGGCCCCTGAGCGAGTGGGTCGCCATCATGGACGTGCTGTCGCACGCGGACGTGCTCGTGGACGGGCCATTTATCGCCGACCTGGATTCCGACCGGATGCAGTATCGCGGCAGCGCCAACCAGCGCGTCATCGATCTGCCGGCGACGATGCAGATGCCCATGCCGGCGCTGCGCGAGCGCGGGCCAGTCCTCATCGACTGGGACACGCCTGAACTGATCCTCACCCCCGATGGCGACGTGCTCGCCGCCGAGGGACTGGCCGCCGACTTTGCGGCGCTGGGCGAGCGCGTCCCGGCGCGCCGGTGCGGAGAGGTGAAGCGGTTATCACCACAGGAACTCGATGCAATCCAGTCACGGGAATCGGGCGCTTCAGTCGGGGCGCAAACCGACGTTCCGGCGTTGCTGGCGCACGTCCACGCGCTCGAATGCGAGCGCGTGGAGCTGCTCGCCCAACTCGCCGCGGCGCGCCAGGCGTCGGCGCGCGTGTGCGCCGCGTTGCGTGCGCTGATGCCGCTGGTCGAGGACGAAGCGACTTACACAGCATACCGGGGCGAGTTCGACGCCGCTGCCGAAGCGCTGCTGCTGGAAGCGCCGCCAGGGTGAAGTTCTTCACGCTCATTGTTGGGCACGGACAATGCGTCCGTGCAGACTGCCGATCGGCGCGGGCCGGTCGGTTGTCGTAACGGGGCCTGTGCTAATTGCACTGCAACGGAGAAAGACACCGATGCTCGGCACACTCACCTGCAAAGGCTTCGAGGCGACTGTACTCGCATACTGCGCCGCCAACGCGGACAGTTCCCCGACAGTGCGTCGGAGCAGGCTGTCTGTGCAGGTTCTCTACCTGCGCCGGTCGAGCCGTTGCCCGATGGCCCACTGGTGCAACTGGCGCTCTGGGATTAAGCCGGGCATGTGGCGTTTGTCACATCTGTCATGTGGCGTTCGCCCGCCCGCACAAAGCGGAAGGCATGACACAATAAAGTTAAGTTAACCGGCAACCTGGTCGCCGGGCGTGCGTGAATAAAAACCAGCGAAAGAACGATGTTCTTTATAGGACATAAGCACAAGGAGAAAGACCGATGAACACCAC
The DNA here is from genome assembly GCA_034435135.1 of Anaerolineae bacterium. Classification (GTDB taxonomy): domain Bacteria; phylum Chloroflexota; class Anaerolineae; order Aggregatilineales; family JAFGMM01; genus JAOSJO01. Next base: position 6,739 of record DAOTXU010000036.1, read on the forward strand.
CGATACGCAAATACTCAACCTGGTGCGCGCCCGATACCCGATCGTCGCGGTCGAGAGCTTCGAGGAGCGGCGCGTGTGCGAGGCTATCGACGCCATCGCCGAGGCGCTGGACGCCGACGGGCAGGAAACCCACGTCTACCATTGGACGCTTTCGCGTGGGCTGGAGCAGGTCAAGCCCACGCCGGCAGACCACGAAGCGCGCTATCTCCCCAACACCGTCGCGCCGCCGCAGGCGCTCAAGTACATCTCTGACTTCGGCGCAATGCGGACGCCAGCGACGGACGCTTACCTGCAAGGGCCACGCGCGCTGTTCGTCCTGAAGGATTTCCACGCGGTCGTCGGCGACAAGGTGGTCTCGCGCATGTTGCGCGACGCGGCTGGCGAGCTGGTGAGCCGGCGACAGACCATCATCCTGCTCAGCCCGCAGTTCCCGGTCCCGCGCGATCTCGAAAAAGAGATCGCGGTGGTCAGCTACCCGCTCCCGACCGCCGACGAGCTGGCGGCGCAACTGGACTGCTTTATCGACAGCCTGCCGGAGGGCGTGCCGGTCCACGTCAACGGCGACCGCGCGGTGATCGCCCGCGCGCTGCAAGGCCTCACCCGCTTCGAGGCCGACGCGGTGCTGGCGCAGGCGACCATCGCCGCCGGCGCAGTGGACCTGAGCGCAGTGGACTTCATCCTCGCAGAGAAAGCGCAGATCGTGCGCAAGAGCGGGGTGCTAGAGTTTTGGTCCGAGCAGGCCAGCTACGACGACGTGGGCGGCCTTGACCGGCTCAAGGCGTGGTGCAGACAGGCCATTGCCGCCTTCAGCCCCGAAGCTGCCGCGTATGGCGTGGAGCCGCCGCGCGGCTTCCTGGCGGTGGGCGTGCCCGGCTCCGGCAAGAGCCTGCTGGCGAAGGCCGTCGCCGGCGGCGCGATGCCCCTGGTCCGGCTCGACGTGGGCGCGCTCATGAGCGGGATCGTGGGCAGCAGCGAGGCCAACACCCGCGCCGCGCTCAAGACCATCGAGGCGATTGCGCCCTGTGTGTGCTGGATCGACGAAATCGAGAAGGCCCTCGGCTCCCAGGGCGGCGAGCTGGACGGCGGCACGAGCCAGCGCGTGCTGGGCACGATTCTGACCTGGCTCCAGGAGACGAAAGCGCCGGTGTTCGTGGTGGCGACCGCCAACGACATCGGCAACCTGCGGCCCGAACTGATCCGCCGTTTCGACGAGGTATTTTTCGTCGATCTCGCGCAGGAGAGCGAGCGCGCCGAGATTTTCCAGATCCACCTGAACAAGCGCGGGATTATGCCTCTCGTCTACGGCCTGGACGTGAGCGCGCTGGCGCGCCTCACCGATGGGTACACCGGCGCGGAGATCGAGAAGGTCGTGAAAACCGCGCTCCGGGCTGCGTTCGCCGATGGCGCGCGCGACGTGACCCAGGCCGACCTGGTTGCCGCCGTCGAAGCGACCGTGCCACTGAGCCGGACCATGAGCGAGCAGATCGCCGCCATGCGCGAGTGGGCGAAGCGCGCGCGCCCGGCCAGCAGCCGGCAGGAAAGCGGCCACCAGGTCCAGGCGGAGACACGCGCGCTGATGTTTGCGCGCTGAGCGGGGATGTGGCGAACGTCACGTGGCGGAGGTGGCGTTTGCTGGCTCTCCCCAGCTGCCACACACGGCATAATGAAGGCAACTTACTGAATGAATGACAGCACAAGGAGAGCGTACGATGAGCATCAAGATGGTGACCCTGGACCGGCAGACCTGGAAGCCGCGTGAAGTCAGTCCTGAAGACGTGACGCGCGAGAATATCGACCAGATGATCGCGATGTTTTGGAGCAAGAACCTGAACACGTGGGTCACGATCCCCGGCCTGGGCGCCGCCGACGTGGAGGCCGAGTGGCGCGCGCAGTTCGCCACCGCATAGGAATCGGAATCCGAGACGCCGGGCGGGGAGGCCTGCCCGGCGCAAAGATTGGAGCGATACGATGTCTCGCTACAAAACGATCGTGACTGAACTCAAAGACAGGAATGCCCTGCTCGCAGCCATCGCCGCGTGCGGGCTGCTCTGCGAGGTGGCCGCGCCGGGAGAGCGCCTGCCGCTCTACGGCTATGAGGGCCGGCAGCGCCCGGAGACTGCCGACGTCGTGATCCGCCGCCGGCACATCGGCGGCGCCGCGAATGACCTTGGCTTCGTGGAACAGAGCGGGCGTTTCGAGGTGGTAATCTCCGAGTATGACGAGGGCGGTTTTGAAGGGACCGGCCTCTACGTGCTCAACCGCGTCAGGCAGCAGTACGCCTACCAGCAGGTCGTCGCCCTGGCCCAGCAGCAGGGTTACGTGGTGCAGCCAGTCGAGGCTGAAGGCGGCGTGATCCGGCTTCAGCTCGTGCGTTACTGAGAGGTGGATCATGAACACGCCAACCATCGACGTCGAGATCACCGAAGCGGGCGAAGTGCGCGCCGCCGTCAACGGCGTCGCCGGCCCGGCCTGCGGCGAGTTATCCGCGTTCCTGGACCAGCTCGGCGCGGTCGTCGAGGATAGCCCGACGCCCGACTTCTACCAGGCGGTCGCAGCTGACGACCAGGTAAGGCTGGGTTGGGAGAGCGGCGGTTGAGGGAAACCGAAGGCCCCCATGAGCCGGCAAGCTGACCGGGGGCCAAAGTTGGAACGCTCGTCGGGGAGCGATCTGCGACCAGTGTACCACAGGTCGCTCCTCGACAACAAGAGAGGAGTTGCCAGTGGTCGCCTTACAACAGGAAACCAGAGCGATGGTCGTTCGGCGTGGCGCGGGGGTTATCCTCAGCGCCGGGGTGGATGGACAGGGCCGCGTCGTGGTCGCGGCGCACAACCCGTTCGCCGGGCCGGGCAAGGTGGGTGAACTGGCGTCGGCGCTCACGCTCGACGAGGCGCGGCGCTGGTATGCAGAGCTGGCTCAGGTGATCGACGCCGCCGCGCAGTTCACACCGGTAGAGGTACCGCCCAGGCGCTCTCTGCTTCCGCCGGAGCCGGCTGACGCGGCGGCGCGCCGGTCGCTGTGTGATGCGTGCAGCAAGGCATACCTGTTCATCGATGGCGACTTCCGACGGGCTATCGCCGCGACGTTTCCGAAGCGGCGTTCGGAGCGGGAATGGAGCCAGACCGAGAACGCCTGGTACCGGCGCACGAAAGAAGTCGCGGAGGCGCTCCAGGCCGTCACGTGGACCGATGCGCATTCGGTGAGCGCGATGCTGCCGGCGGCGCGGCTCGCGCGGCGCTGGCTGAAGGCGAACCTGTGGCGCATCAAGAAGCATCCAGCGCTGGAGGACATCGCCTATAACTGGCAGAGCACGATCCAGTCGTTGGACCGGGCGATCGGGCAGGTAGAGGCGGAAACGGAGGACTGAGCGATGTCTTTAGACGAGTTTCAGCAGGCGCTGCTTGCGCGCCTGGAGCAGCACACCGCCGTGTTGACGCGGATTGCAGCGGCGCTCGAACGGGGCGGGGCATCCCGCGCGGCGCAGCCTTACGTCTCGCCGGCCACCGAGGTCGCGGTGCGGTACGCGCACCTGATCGACGCAGAGCCACAGCAGCCGGGCGAGGTGGGCGTGATCTATGTAGGCCGCTACAAGGTGCGCCAGACCTTGAGCGGCAAGCTCACGCTCGACCTGTATGCGGTGGGCATCCAGTACGAGAAGTTCGCGCTTTTCAGCATCAGCGCGGCGCAGTGGGCTGATCCGGTGCTGGTGCCGCCGGAGTGGAAGCCGGAGGAATTCCAGGATGGGACGACCGCGCTGTGCCGGGCGCGGGTGACGTACATCGTCGGCGAGACGCTCAAGAAGTCCGGCAACCCGTACCTGAACGTGCTGGCGGTCGAAAACATGCCGGAAGGCGTGGTGCTGCCGCCGCTCGCGGCGAACGCCCTGCCCTACTCTGAGCGTGCGGCAGCGCCGGGCCAGGCGGCGCCCGCTTCGGCGCCGCCGGTTGAGGATGTGCAGCCCCCGGCGCCACCAACGCCAGACGCGAGGCGCACGCCGAGCCAGGCAGACCAGGAGCGCGCGCTCCCGCCTCCGCCGCGCGCGCAGCCCTTCGACCGCGGCAAGGCGCTCAATTACTGGCTCAGCAAGAGCGGGAAGCTGGTCGCCGAGTTGAAGAAGCGCGCCGGCTTCGCGGACGCGCTCGCCGCCGCCGGCTTCCTGGCCGACCTGGAGGGCGAAGGCGCCATCGAGCGGGGCGAGGACGCAGGTGAGATCGTGCGCAAGGCGCTGGAGGCGGTCGAGAAGCAGCGCGTTGCGTAGTGCGGCTCATGCCGCCGAGTCTGCCCTCGACCCTTGCTCTCGCGGTCGAGGGCAGAAGCGGCGGC
>DAOTXU010000037.1:0-3229 GCA_034435135.1 Anaerolineae bacterium
TCGTTGAAAGGGCTGTATGATGCCTGACGCACCCACAGGCGGCAAGCGCACACGGCAACTGGGCACCTACGAGATGCTGTGGGACTGCAAGTTCTGCGGCACCAAGAAGTTGCTGGGCAAGACGCACCGGCACTGCCCCAATTGTGGCGCGCCGCAAGACCCTGATACGCGCTACTTCCCTTCAGACGATGAAAAGGTCGCTGTCGAGGATCATGTGTACTACGGCGCGGACGTGACCTGCCCCGCGTGCAACACCCCGAACAGCGCCAAAGCGCAGTTCTGCGTGAATTGCGGCTCCGGGCTAACCGAAGCCGCCCGCGTCAAGACGCTCGCGGACCAGATGCGCGCCGAGGGAGAGAAGTTCGAGTCGAGCGGGCCGCGCAGCAGCCAGGCCCAGGAGCAGTACGAAGCCGACATGGCGCAGGCGGCGGCGCAAGAGACGGCAGCGCGCAACCAGCGCCGGCGCACCCTCCTCATCGCCGGCGCGGCGGTGGCGCTGATCGCTGTCGTCGCGCTCGTCGCGGCGGCGCTCTTCTGGACGCGCGGGGCGACGGTTTATGTGTCCGGGCACTCGTGGGAGCGCGAGATTAACATCGAGCGCTATGGGCCGCAAAGCGAGAGCGCCTGGTGCGACAGTATGCCCTTTGACGCCTACAACGTTTCAAGCCGGGAGGAGGTCCGCTACTACGAGCAGGTGCCGGACGGCGAGGAGTGTTCGGTGCGCCGGGTCGATAACGGCGACGGCACTTACAGCGAGGTCGAAGAGTGCAGAACCAAGTACCGCGACGAGCCGGTCTACGACGACAGGTGCTATTACACCGTTGACCGCTGGTCCTACGCGCGCACGGAGGCCGCCAACGGGCAAGGCCTAAGGGAAGCGCCTCACTGGCCGTCCCTGAACCTTCGGACCGGGACGTGCATCGGCTGCGAGCGCGAGGCCGGGCGTTCGGAGAAGTATACCGTCCACTTTCAAGCCTCGGACGGCGCCAACAAATATAGCTGCGACTTCGACCAGGCGACGTGGCAGAGCTTCGGCATCGAGACGCGCTGGAGCCTGGAGGTCGGCGCGATCACAGGACAGCCGAAGTGCGACAGTCTGGAACGCGCGAATTGACGCGCCGCCCCTGGATGTACTTAGGTCCTATATACAGCGCTTCAGGGTCATGTTACTTTACTGGCGGAATTGGATTTCATTGGTAGCAATTCAGGTGGCTCAGTAGGAACCGGATTTCCTGTCACGAGAGGCGGCCATCTCCCCCTGGCTGCCTCTTCGTGTCTGGCGCAAGGGTAGGAAACGCGCAGAATCCCGCCGACATGGGGCCTAAGCCCTCTGTCCACACTCACTCTACTCGTAGACCTCGGTTTCTTGCTATTTGTCCCCCGTGTTGATGTGACTTGTCACTTGCCAAGAACCCCTCTGGCGCGGTTTACTTAGAAAATGGCGCCACGCCGCGAGTCTGTGGCGTCGTCCCCTTGTGCACAAGCTATACCTTACAGAGCGAGGAGAAACTCACATGACGGTTCCAAGCGACATTGAAATCGCCCAAGCAGCAGACATCCGCCCCATCATCGAAATCGCCGCGAAAATCGGCTTGGCCGAGGACGACCTGGACTTCTTCGGCAAGTACAAGGCCAAAGTCCACCTGGATGTCATCGAGCGGCTTAAGGACCGGCCCCAGGGCAAGTACATCGACGTGACCGCCATCACCCCCACACCGCTGGGCGAGGGCAAGACCACCACTACCGTCGGCCTAGTGCAGGCGATGGGCAGCGTGCTCGGCAAAAACGTGATGGCGTGCATCCGCCAGCCGAGCATGGGGCCGACCTTCAACATCAAGGGCGGCGCCGCCGGCGGCGGTTACAGCCAGATCATCCCGATGGAGGACTTCAATCTGCACCTGACCGGCGACATCCACGCCATCAGCGTCGCGCACAACCTGGTCGCTGCCGCGATTGACACGCGCATGTTCCATGAGAGCCGCCAGTCCGACGACGGCCTGAAAAAGCGCGGCGTCACCCGGATCGACATCGACCCCAAGACCATCACCTGGAACCGCGTCGTGGACGTATGCGATCGCGTGATGCGCAAAATCAAGGTTGGCTTCGGCAACGAAGAAGCGACTCTCGCCGACGGTTCGCCCAGCCCGATCTTCCCGCGCGACGCCGGCTTTGATATCGCCGTCGCCTCAGAGCTGATGGCGATCCTGGCGCTCGCTGCCAGCCTGCGCGACCTGCGCGAGCGCGTGGGCCGCGTGGTGATCGGTCTGGACAAGAAAGGCAACCCGGTCACTCTGGAACAGATCGGCGTGGCGGGCGCGGTGACGGTCCTGCTCAAAGACGCGCTCATGCCTAACCTGATGCAGACGCTCGAAGGGCAGCCGGCCTTTGTGCACGCCGGGCCGTTCGCCAACATCGCGCACGGCAACTCGTCCATCGTCGCCGACCAGATCGCGCTCAAGGTGGCCGATTACGTGGTCACCGAGAGCGGCTTCGGCGCGGACATCGGCATGGAGAAGTTCTTCGACATCAAGTGCCGCTATTCTGGTCTCATCCCCAACGCGGTGGTTTTGGTGGCGACGGTGCGCGCGCTGAAGATGCACGGCGGCGGCCCCAAGGTCACGCCCGGCGCGCCGCTGGACAAGGCTTATACCGAGGAGAACCTGGAACTGCTGGAGAAGGGTCTGGGCAACCTGGGCGTGCACATCAAGAACGTGCTGCGCTTCGGCATCCCGGTGGTGGTGTGCGTCAACGGCTTTGCGACCGACACCGCCGCCGAAATGGAACTGGTGCGCAGGTACGCCGAAGGCGAGGGCGCATACGCGGCGATCAAGAGCACGAACTGGGCCGAGGGCGGCAAGGGCGCAGCGGCGCTGGCCGAGGCGGTGGTCGGCGCGTGCGAGCAGCCCAGCAACTTCAAGTTCTTGTACCCGCTGGAATGGTCGATCAAGCAGAAGATCGAGCACATTGCAAAGGAAATCTACGGCGCGGACGGCGTGCACTTCGAGCCGCTGGCCGAGCAGCAGATCGAGGCTTACGAGCGGGCCGGCTTCGGCAAGCTGCCCATCTGCATGGCGAAGACCCACCTGAGCCTGAGCCACGACCCGAACTGGAAAGGCGTGCCGAAGGATTACACCATCCCCGTGCGCGAGGTGCGCGCCAGCGTCGGCGCGGGCTTCATCTACCCGCTGCTGGGCGCGATGAGCACCATGCCCGGCCTGGCGACCCGCCC
>DAOTXU010000038.1:0-6466 GCA_034435135.1 Anaerolineae bacterium
AGCCGGGGGTGAGGTAGAGAAAAGCCTTAGCACGGCCAGCTGTTGGCGTAAGTTTGAATCAGTTCTTAGTATATCGGCCCTTCCAGTATGGATCAAGCCATTTTTCCAGAACCATATGTCCGTTGACAAGGCACTTGCCAGGGTTACAATCTGCCCCGGCTCCCAGGAGGTGAACATGAATTACCCGAACGTGCACGTTTCGACGCACCCGCTGGTCAAGCACAAGCTGACCATGCTCCGCCGCGAGACCACCAAGCCCAAGAAGTTCCGCGAGCTGATCCGCGAGCTGGGGATGCTGCTCACCTACGAGGCGACGCAAGACCTGGAACTGACCCCGGTGGAGGTTGTCACGCCGATGGGTATCGCCAGCGGCCACGATCTGCAAGAGAAGATCGGTCTGGTGCCGATCCTGCGCGCCGGGCTGGGCATGGTCGATGGCGTCGGGGAGATGATGCCCAGCGCGGAGGTGTGGCATATCGGCATCTACCGCGACGAGCAGACGTTGCGCCCGGTGGAGTATTACAACAAACTCCCGATTGAGCCGACCGTCTCGGTGTGCCTGGTGCTCGATCCCATGCTGGCGACCGGTGGCAGCGCGGTGGCGACAGTGGACATCCTCAAGCGCTGGGGGGTAAAGCGCATCAAGTTCGTCGGCCTGATCGCCGCGCCGGAAGGCATCGAAGCGATGTGCACCGCCCATCCTGACGTGCCGATCCACGTCGCGGCGGTTGACTCGCACCTCAATGAGATCGGCTTCATCGTGCCGGGGCTGGGTGACGCCGGCGACCGCCAGTTCGGCACCGGGTGATCTTACGTGGCGTATCCGACGCCCATTGCATGGTTTTTCGTCGTCCTCGTCCTGAGCTTCGCGCTCGCGCTCGCCCTCAGCCGCGCCGCGATCTGGTTGGGGCGGCGTTGGGGTCTGGTGGACCAGCCCCGCGACCGGCATCAACACGCGCAGCCAACGTCGAAGTTTGGGGGGCTGGCGCTGTGGGGCGCATTTGCCGTCGCCGTGCTTGTCGCCCAGGCGTTGCCGGTGGCGCGCTTCGACCCGATGGAAGTCGTGCGCGTGACCGGCTTGCTGCTCGGTGGGACGCTTTGCTTCCTGTTCGGCATCCTCGACGACCAGTTTGAGTTCGGCCCGCTGCCGCAATACCTGGCGCAATTGGCGGCGGCGGCGATGGCGGTAATCTTTCAAATCTTCATTCAATATGTCAACAACCCGTTCACGGACGCGCAAACCGACCCCTGGCCGCACGTCGTGACGGTGTTCGTCACCGTGCTCTGGATGGGCCTGATGATGAACGCGGTCAACTTCATGGACGGGGTGGACGGGCTGGCGGCAGGCGTGGCGTGTATCGCGGCGGCGGTGCTGTTCTTCAACGCGGCGTTCCGGCTCAACCCGCCGCAGCACAGCGTGAGCCTTTTGCCGCTGGCGCTGATCGGCGCGACGCTGGGCTTTCTGCCGTTCAACTTCGCGCCGGCGCGCGTCTTTATGGGGTCGTCCGGGGCGATGTTCCTCGGCTACACGCTTGGCGCGCTGGCGATCATCGGTGGCGCGAAGATGGCGACCATCCTGCTCGTGATGGGCCTGCCGCTGCTCGACCTGGCGTGGGTGGCGGCGGGACGGCTGCGCGCCGGGCGCAACCCCTTCACCGGCGACCGGACACACCTGCACCACCGCCTGCTCGATCTGGGCCTGACGCAGCGGCAGATCGCGCTGGGTTACTGGGCGTTCTCGGCGGCGTTCGGCGCGCTGGCGCTGGCGACGACCTCGCGGCTGTTCAAGCTCGTGGCGCTGCTCGTGATGGGCGCGCTGGCGCTGGTCGGGTTTGTGCGGCTCAGGCGGCGGACGCAGCGCGCAGGCGACTAGGTTTTCTACTGGTCGCCTTGCGAGCAACAACCCAGATCGCTACGCCGTTGCTCTACTACAACTCCCTTACCACGCGCGCCGGGTTACCCGCCGCGATCACCCCCGGCGGCACGTCGCCCGTGACCACGCTGCCCGCGCCGATCACGCTCCCGCGCCCGACGCGCACGCCCTTCAGCACCAGCGTGTGCATCCCGATGAAAGCGTCATCCTCGATCACCACCGGCGCGGTCGCGCCGCGCGTCAGGTGCGCCGCGCCGCCGGGCGCGTGGAAGTCGGTGTCAATGATGGTGCAGTTCGCGCCCACCGTCACCCGGTCGCCGATCTCAATCGACTCCTCGGCGCAGAGCACGCCGCCGGTCATGGCAAAGTCGCACCCGATGAGCAGGCGGCTCCCGGCCTGACGCGCGCTCAGCACCACCGGGTGCGCCGGCGCAAGCGGGTTCGCGCGGGTGCTGGAGCGCAGCCACAGCCCCGGTCCGATGCGAATCTCGGCGCGCGCGTGCTTCTGGATCAGAGGCACGCCGTAGATGCGCCAGTCCGCGCCCCAGGGGATGCCGTTGATCCGAAACTTGAGCCAGATGGCCGGCAGGGCGAGGTAACGCCAAAGCTCGTTCCAGGCGCGCCAGGGCGTCATCCGCGCAAGTGCGATCCGCGATTCCCGGTGTTCGGTGCCCGGTTCCCGGCGCGCGTCATTCATTGCGTGACACCTGATAAACCTCCGCGCCGTCGATCACGGCGAGCAGTTCACCCGGCGGGACCGCCGGCGCGTCGCCCGGCGCGTACACGCGGTAGGCGAAAGCGCGCGCCGCCTCCGGCTTGCTGGCTGCAAACGCTTCGATGTCCGTGACCTCCAGTACGTCGATGAAGCCGCCGGCGTAGTAACTGACGAAGCTCACCGACGACAGGACCCGCGCGCCGTCCGGCAATGCGCGCAGGTACTCGCCTACCGCGAAGGCCGGCCCGGTTTGCAGCCGATGCTTCGCGGCGCTGTCCATCAGCGGGTCGCGGAGAATTTCGTCTTTGAACTCCACCGCCTTGCTCGCCGCCGGGAGCGCCAGCGCCACCAGCAGCGCCAGCGCCGCCCACTGCACCCAGGGCCGGTTCTGGTTAAATACCTGCTCTGAAATAACCTGTCTGGTAGCTCCCAGGGAGCTGCTGATGTGTCCACACCTAAAGGAACGCTGTGCCTCCATAGCGTTAAACGCGACATCCACCGCGCGCCCGCCCATGACCGCCGCGAGCGGCAGGATCAGCAGCAGGAAGCGCGTCTCATACGAGAACAGCGCCCACCACACGGCAAACAGCGGCGCGGAGAAGATCAGCAGCAGCGCTGCGCCGGCCTTTTTGCGCGCCGCCCACCACAGACATGCCGCGATCCCCGCCATGAATACCCAACCCGGCGCGAAATACTCACCAGGGTACGCCGCGAACGGGACGAGGTTGGCGAGGCTTCGCTCCGCCTGCCATGTCCAGCCGGTCGGCGGCACGACCACGCCGAAAAGCAGCAGGTTGCGCAGATACCAGGGACCCGCCGTCAGCGCCAGCGCGCCGAGCGCGAGGGCGACGTTCCGCGCCGACGCCGGCTGGCCGCCGCGCAAATCGGGCCAGAGCCGCGCGCGCAGGTGCGTGTAGCCGAACCACAGCGGCAGCGACGCCGCCAGCGTCAGCGCGCCGTTCTTGGTCCACGCCGCCAACCCCGCCATCATTCCCGCCAGCGCCGCGTCGCGCGCCCGGCCCGACTGGTACAGCCGCCACGCGAAGAGCGCGCTCAGGGTGAAGAAGAACGCCGCCGGCAGGTCCGTGTACCCCGCCGACGCCCAGCGCGTGTACGTCGGCGTGAGCGCCAGCAACAACGCCGCCGCGACGCCCGCACGCGCGCCGGCCATCGCGCGGCCCAGCGCATAGGCGGCGGCCATGATCCCGACCGACAGCGCCGCCGGGACGAGCCGCGCCAGGTACTCGTTGACGCTCTCGGCGACCAGGTGCGCGTAGGCGTAGCTCAGCGGCACAAGCATCGGGTACGCCTCGTACAGCCCCTCGCCGACCGGGAGCGCGCGCTGCTCGTAGACGTGCCGGCCCAGCGGCCCGTAGATCGCGAGCGCGTCCGCGTCGCCGAAGGGCCAGTAGCCGGCATTGAACAGGATCAGCGCGCCCATCGCCATGGGGATGAGCGCCGCGCCGGCCATCAGCGGCGCGTGTATAAGAGCATGGCGCGCCTGCTGCGCGACCAGGCGCACAGTCGGGACGCCGGGGCGCACGACCTCCGCCTCCAGCCACCACCACAGGCCGACCCCAAAGACCAGCACCATCAGCCCGCCGACCACGCCCAGATTGAGCAGCCCTGGCGCGAGCAGCGCCAGCAGCAGCATCCCCAACGTCAGCTCGCCGACCGAGAGCGCCATCGTGGTCAGCGCCAGCAGGACCGGCGCGCGCGGCGAGGGGAGCATCAGCATGGCCCAGGGATAGGCAAACGTAAACGCCACGACCAGCCCGACCAGTTCGGGGATTGTCACCGCAGCCCCTCCACAATGGCGCAAAGGTCCGCCGCACGATGCCGGAAGGTGTGCGCCTTCAGCACGCGCGCCCGCGCCGCCTCGCCCATGCGCGCGCGTTCCGCGTCGTGCGCCAGCAGCCAGCGATAGGTCTGGGCCGCTTCGTGCGCGTCGTTCACGATCATCAATTCGCGCCCCGGCTCGAACCACTCCTCGATGCCCAGATAGGGGTTTGCCACGATGCACGCGCCCAGCGCGGCCAGCTCAAACGGGCGCATCGACGACGAGGCGTACACGCCCGCGTGCGCGCGGCGCGTGATGCACAGGTTGATCCGGCTACGGCAGGCGTATTCGCGCAGCTTGTTGAACGAAAGGTACGGCAGCGTCTCGGCGCGGCCCAGATCGCCCAGGCGCGTCCCGCGCACCGCGAAGCGCGCCTCCGGCATCGCGCGGCTCGGCGCGGCGATCATCGCCTCGATCCACTCGGCGCGATACTCCGCGCCGTGCCCGTAGAAGAACACGTCGATGTCTTTGGGCGCGTCGAGCGGCTGGTAGACCTCCGGGTCTGCCGCGTAGTGCAGCACGTGGACCTGCCGCGCCCCCATCGCCTCAAGCCGCGCCGCGCCGCCCTTCGAGTTGCAGATGAAGGCGTCGTACTCGGCCAGGTCCGCGCCGGGGTAAATGCGAAACCCGCTCGCAAAGCCCTGAAAGCCCGGCAGGCTCGCGGGTACGTCGCCGTCGTAGTAGATGACCGGCACGCCGTAGCGCGCGCGGAGGTCGCCCGCCAGCCCCACCAGTTGGTTGAGCGGCACAGTGAGAAAGATCACCGCGTCCACGTCGCGCTCACGCTCCAGCGCGCGGCCCAGCGCCCGCTTCCAGCGCGGCGCGACAAACGTGCGCGTGACCGTGCAAACCAGCCGCTCAGCGGGCGTGAGCGCGTGGGGGTCGCGCGCGGCAAGGTCGGCGCGGTGGCCGCTCCTGCTTACCTTGCGCACCAGATCGCGCGCCAGTTTGAACAGGTCCCCCTCCAACCGCGCCGGGTTGGGGAGCGCGCGCCACCACAGGCTTTCAACCGCCGGCCCCTGGTACGGCGCGGCGAGCACGTCCACGCCGACATCGTACAACCCCTTGAGCAACTGCCACCACGCGGGCGTGGCGCTGAAGGGCTGGGTCAGGTCGAGTGAAGAGAGGAGGAAGAGCAGTTTCATGAAACCCGATCATCGTCATGGCTCCCAGGGAGCTTCAAGCTCCCAGGGAGCTGAAAGCCCCTACAGCCCGTAGGCCTTCCCCGCCTCGACAATAGCCTGATAGGTCTCGGCTGCGACGCCGGCGTTGATGAGCCGTTCCGCGAACGCCCTGCGCCAGCCCGGCGAGAGCGCTTCAATGCGCAGCGCCTTCTCCGCGTCTTCAAGGTTCGCCTTGTCAAAACTGAGCAGGCGGCTCACTTCCCGCACGGTCATGCGTTCAGGGCCAACCCTGACGCGCTCAACCGCGTCGCCCGCGCCGACCGCGCCGGCCTCCAACGCGCGCAGAAAGAAGCCCACCCGACCGCTTTTCAGGAACCTTTTGAAGAAACCCGGCACGCCCAGGCGGATATCGAGCTTGCTGCACGGCATACGCGGCTGGCTCACCTCGACGAGCGCGCCGCCCACGCGGAACACGTCGCCGATGTGCACCGCGTCCTCGGTCATGCCTTCAACTGTGAAGTTCTCGCCGAATTGCCCGTAGTTGAAAGCGTCGCGCCCCAGTTCGCGTTTCCAGTACTCGTAGTTTTCGATACTATACACGTAAGCCACCCGGTGAACTCCGCCGTGTTTGGGGGATGCCTGCCCGTCACCCTCAATCGGTGATGGGCGCAGCATCACCCGCCCATTCACCGGCTCCTTGAAGATGCCGGTCCAGACTGTCTTGTCTTTGTTCTGCACTTCCTTTGGCACGGAAACGTTGACGGAAAGCAGTTCCATCGCTCGACGCTCCTGACTCACTTGTTTTTATAAGGAATTGATTCAAACTTGCGCCAACCGGTGGCCGTGCTAAGGCCTTTCTCTACCTCACCCCCGTCTCGCCTGCGGCTCGACACCCCCTCTCCGCAAGCGGAGAG
>DAOTXU010000039.1:0-11145 GCA_034435135.1 Anaerolineae bacterium
CTTCGGGTGCGAATACCGGGGCAGGGTTTGCTGCGCGATCTGGTAGGCGAGCCGCGCTACCTTGACGTATCGACTCTCGCGTTTCTCGTTCATACGCCTATTTTATATAACATTTGGTCTTTGCAACAGAGCAACTCAGATACTTCTACTTGTGGGAGCAGGAGTATTGCCTAAGTGGAAAAAGGTCAAACAGAAGAGTGGCTTCGAGAGCACTTAGTATGTCCGCGAGACCATAGAGGACTGCGATTTGCGGGCAATGTCTTGGTCTGCTCTGTGGGGCATGAATACCTGGTAGTAGATGGCATTCCTGTCCTTTTGGTAGAGGAGAGACTGGATGAACATGCAAGAGCGCGCTTATTCGGGCTGATAAGATCCTATGAACCTGACCAGGCGGAGCGGCCCCTTAGCCCTGATTCCGTCGATCCGTTTGTTCAAGCGTCGATCGGGGTAATTGGGGGAGTCATGTACCGGTCGCTGATTGGCAAATTACCCCGCTATCCCATACCTGAGTTGCGCTTACCCCCAGGACATGGAGAGTATTTCCTCGACATTGGCTGCAACTGGGGACGGTGGTCCATCAGCGCGGCCAGGGCAGGCTACAACCCCGTAGGGATTGACGTGGCTTTCAATTCAATTGTGGCCGCACGGAGGATAGCGCGCCAGTTAGGCGTATCGGCGTATTATCTGGCGGCGGACGCAAGATACCTCCCGTTTGCAGCGAATGCTTTTGATGTGGCCTTTTCGTATTATGTGCTCCATCACCTTGACAAGGACAATGTCAAACTTTGCCTCGCTGAGCTTGCACGGACATTGAAGGAATCAGGCGTCTGCATGATCCAGATGCTAAACGCTTTCGCGTTGCGAAGCTTTTTCACGCGCCTGAGGCGCGGCTTCAAACAGCCGCAAAGCTTCGAATTCAAACCTCGGTTTTGGAAGCCTTCTGAACTTACAGAAACCTTCACCCAGCTTATTGGGCCAACAACCCTCGCTGCCGAGGGTTTTCTCAGCGCGAACGCCCAGCGCGCCGATAAAGACCTGCTCCCTGTGCCATACCGCCTTGTCGTCACTCTGTCTGACACACTGCGACACATCAGCAAAAGGGTTGGGTTTATGAAGTATCTTGCCTATAGTTTATATGTGACGTCAATCTGCAAGCCCCGCTCCTGACCCTTCAGGCAAGCCGCCAGGCCATTCAGCGCATTCGGGCGCTCCTAAGCTTGTCGTTCCGGCTGCCGAGCCTGGAGGTGGGCGCATCCTGGCCCAGCCGCGAACCCGGTTGGCCAGCTATGCATCTCCCGACTCCGCATTCAACGCGACTTTGGTCGCCTCCAGACATTTGGCCCTTGAACAAATGATCTGTATACTAGCGAGAGACGAGGATCGAGCACCGAGAACCGAGCATGACCGACCGGCTTATCAGCGGCAGGGCGCGGCCTGAAGACCGCTCCAACCTGACCCTGCGCCCCAGGCGCCTGGCCGAGTTGATCGGCCAGGACCGCGTGAAGGACAACCTGGGCATCCTCATCGAAGCCGCCAAAGCGCGCAAGGAGGCCCTGGATCACGTGTTGCTCTACGGGCCGCCCGGCCTGGGCAAAACCACGCTTGCGCACGTGATCGCCAACGAGATGAGCGTCAACATCCGTGTGACCGCCGGCCCGGCCATCGAGCGCGCCGGCGACCTCGCCTCCATTCTCACGCACCTGCAGAAAGGCGACATCCTCTTCATTGACGAAATTCACCGCCTGGGACGCACCGTTGAAGAAGTGCTCTACCCCGCGATGGAGGAGTTTGCGCTCGACATCGTGATCGGCAAGGGGCCGGCGGCGAAGAACGTGCGCCTGAATCTGCCACGCTTCACCGTCATCGGCGCGACGACGCGACTGGCGTTGCTCACCGCGCCGCTGCGCGCCCGCTTCGGCGCGGTCTACCGGCTCGACTTCTACGATTCATCGGCGATGCTCGCCATCGTGGAGCGCGCCGCCGCCCTGCTCGACATGCCCATCACCGAGGACGGCGCGGTGGAGATCGCCCGGCGCGCACGCGGCACGCCCCGCGTGGCGCTGCGGCTGCTCCGTCGCGTGCGCGACTACGCTCAGGTCCGCGCCGACGGCACGATCAATTTGCCGGTGGCAATCGAAGCGTTGGACCTGCTCGACATCGACAAGCTGGGCCTGGACGACATCGACCGGCGCGTGCTGCGCGCCATCATCGAGAAGTTCGGCGGCGGGCCGGTCGGCCTGGAAACCATCGCGGCCTCCATCAGCGAGGAGGCCGACACGATTATGGATGTGTACGAGCCGTATCTGCTCCAGCTCGGCTTTCTGGATCGGACGCCGCGCGGGCGCGTGGCGACGCGCCGCGCCTACGAGCACCTGGGGATCGCATACGACGATGGCGCAGAGCAGCGCTCTCTCTTTTGACCATGTTCGCACAGAGAATGAAGACGCGGTTGGAGGACTGCTCGTTGGCGAGTTAGACTCGGTATACACTGACGACCTGCGCGGACCGCGCTATGTGGTGCGCATGGTACATCTTTAGAGGATGTGCCTGCGCAGGTCTGCCCCAACTGCGGCCATATCTATTTCGACGGGCCGATGCTGCTTCGGTTGGAGCGCATGATTAAGAGCGGGCCGATTGAAGGTGCGCGCTGGGTTGAGGCGTATGCCATCGCCTACGGTCAAGTGGCGTAGCGCCAGCGATTGTGATGACGGCTTCAGATGATTTCCCCTCTTCTGGCAGCTCTGGCAACGGCGACGCGAAACCAGAGAATCCGTTATCGCCATTGACAAGGAGACCGATGGAAGCGTTCGGGGTGATGCTCATCGTCATCGGCGTGCTGCTCGCCGGCGTCGGGATCGTGCTGGTGATCCTGGGCCGGCTGGGCGGCGGAAATCTGCCCGGCGACGTGCACCTCCAAATCGGCAGCGTGACCGTGTACGCACCGTGTCTGACCATGATCGTCATCAGCGTGTTGGGCAGCATTCTTCTCACTATCCTCGTGAATGTAATCCTCCGCCTGTTGAATCGTTGACCGGGATGTTACAATTTCCCCCGTGCGCGTAGAGAGCTTTCAATCGAATCATCGAAATAGGAGCCATGCCTAAGAAAGTTTTCGTCAGCGGGTGCTTTGATCTTTTGCACAGCGGTCATGTGGCATTTCTTCAGGAGGCGGCGACGTATGGCGACCTCTACGTCGCCCTCGGCTCGGACGCGACCGTGTACGACCTTAAGGGCCGGCTGCCGGTCAACAACGAGCAGGAACGACTTTATATGGTCAAGGCGCTGACCTGCGTGAAGGATGCGTTCATCTCTACCGGGTCGGGCATCCTGGATTTTGTCAACGAGCTGCGCGCGCTCAAGCCGGACATCTTCATCGTCAACGAGGACGGCAATACCCCTCAGAAGGAGGCGTTGATTAAGAGCGAGGGGATTGCATATATCGTCCTCAACCGGCAGCCCTACGCCGACCTCCCCGCGCGCTCGACCACCGCGCTCCGGGGCATGGACCTGATGCCGTACCGGATCGACCTGGCGGGCGGCTGGCTCGACCAGCCGTTCGTCTCCAAGTATTATCCCGGCCCGGTGCTGACCATCTCGCTGGAGCCGACCATCGCCTTCAACGAGCGCAGCGGCATGGCGACCAGCACGCGCAACAGCGCCATCGACCTGTGGGGGCCGCGTCTCCCCGCCGGCGACCCGGAGAAGCTGGCGAAAATCCTCTTCTGCTATGATAATCCGCCGGGCAAAGAGGCCATTTCCGGCTCGCAGGACGCCATCGGGATCGTGCTCCCCGGCCTCAACCGCGCTTACTACGAGGGCAAATACTGGCCGTCGTTCATTGAGAAAGTACACGACGAGCCGACGCTCCGCTTCGTGGAGAACGCGCTCTACCTCGTCCCGCTTGGCCCGCGCGAAGCCGGATACGACCCGCTTGCGGGCACGAACATCGGCGTCGAAGGCGCGAAGGCGCTCTCCGACGCCGCCGAGAACTGCTGGAAGGCCATCCTGCGGCGCGATAGTAAAGACTTCGGCCTGTACTTCCGCGCGTCGTTCGAGGCGCAGGTCGCCATGTTCCCCAACATGTACAACGCTATGATCGGGAGCCTCATCGACCGCTACCGGGATGTCGCCCTGGGCTGGAAGCTCTCCGGGGCCGGCGGCGGCGGCTATCTCATCCTGGTCGCGGACCAGCCCATCGACGGCGGCGTCCGGATCAAGATTCGGCGGGGGATGGAGTAGAGGCTGTCTTTGCGCTCCGCCGACTGTGGAACTGTCTCTAATGTGCTTCGACTCGTGAATTCCTTTAAAATCTCATCAAACGCTGTGTATGGAGGTATATCCTGAATGGAGAACGAAACCCGCGCCCCGCGGCGTGGACGGGGGCGCACGTTGCTTTACATTCTCATCAGCCTCATTGTGCTCAACCTTGTCGTCAACATCACGTTCCGGTGGATGCTCAAGAACCGACCGAACCTGATCCCCGCCAATGTGCGCGAGGCCATCGAGAAAGCGCAGGCCGAGGCGGAGGCGCGCAAAGCATCCATTGGTTAAGCGCTGGCTCGAAGCGTTCAGACAGGGGGCTTAGGCCCTCTATCTGAAGGAGTTGGCGATGGACGAGACGCTGTGCCGGGTCTGCGGCCAGGCCGCCCCATTGACGCCTGAATACCTGGGCGTCTGTCCGGCGTGCGCGCACGCGGGCAGCGAGGCAGCGCTGCGCCGCGCGCTGGAGGTGCACGGCGTCTCGCGCTGCCTGTTTGACCTGCCCCTCGTCCCGCCCCACACTGAGGGCGGCGTGACCTGCGCGCTCTGCGCGCGGCGCTGCCGGATCGGCGAGGGCGAGCGCGGTTACTGCAACCTGCGGACGGTCCAAGATGGCCGCTTGGTCCACCTCGCCGGCGTCGCGGAGCGCGGCCTGCTCCACTGGTACCGCGACCCGCTCCCCACCAACTGCTGCGCCGACTTCGTGTGCGCGGGGCACGACCAGCGCGGGATGCACAACCTGGCCGTGTTCTACGCCAGTTGCAGCTTCAACTGCCTGTTCTGCCAGAACTGGGACTTCCGCACCGCCAGCCCTGACCGCGACCCGCTCCTGAGCGCGGAAGAACTGGCGCGGCGCGCGAACCGCTACACTTATTGCGTTTGCTTCTTTGGCGGCGACCCGGCCTCGCAGATGCCGCACGCGCTCGCGGCGGCGCGGCTGCTCGCGGAGCAAGGCGTCGTGGTCTGCTGGGAGACGGCGGGCGCGGCCAACCCGCGCCTGATGGACCGCGCGCTCCGCTATGCGCTGGAGACCGGCGGCTGCGTCAAGTTCGACCTCAAGGCGTTCGACGAGCCGTTACACCAAATCCTGACCGGCGCGTCGAACCGGCAAACGCTGGAGAACTTCGCGCGCGCGGCGGCGCTCGCCCGGCAGCGCCCCGACCCGCCGCTGGTGATCGCCGCGACGCTGCTTGTCCCCGGCTATGTGGACACGGCGCAGGTGGGCAAGATCGCGCGCTTCATCGCGGACCTCGACCCGGACATCCCCTACACGCTGCTCGGCTTCGGGCCGAACTTCACCATGCCGGACCTGCCGCCCACGTCGGTCAGCCACGCCGAGGCCGCGCTTGAGGCCGCCCGCGCCGCCGGGCTGCGGCGGGTGCATGTGGGGAACCGGCATTTGCTCTCGCGCGCGTATTCATAGCAGGGTATGATTGCTTTGCTCACCATCGCGGTGAGTGCATTCCCGCGCCTGACCAACCGCCGAAAGGCGGCTCAGGAGGAAGCGCAATGCCACCTAAAACGATCACGACCAACACGCTGTTTTACGGCGATAATCTGTTCGTGCTGCGAAACTACATTCCCGACGAATCGGTAGACCTCATTTATCTCGACCCGCCATTCAACAGCAGTCGAACATACAACGTGTTGTTCAAAGACGAAAGCGGCACGGACAGCGAGGCGCAGATCACCGCTTTTGAGGATACGTGGCATTGGGGACCAACCGCAGAAGCAACTTATCGGGAGCTGATAACGGGCGCGCCGGAGCGGGTTTCGACAGCGGTGGATGCGTTGTTGACGCTTATCGGTCGAAACCAGATGATGGCCTACCTGGCGATGATGGCCGTGCGGTTGGTGGAATTGCACCGAGTGTTGAAACCGACGGGCAGCCTTTATCTGCACTGCGACCCGACCGCGAGCCATTACCTCAAAGTGATTCTCGATGCAGTCTTCGGAGCGGAGCATTTCATCGGCGAAATTGTCTGGAAACGCACGACCACACACAGCGACGCCCGACGCAAGTTCCCTTCGGTAAGCGACTCGATTTTGCTCTACTCGAAAACAGATGAGTACGTATTCAACCCTCAGTATCAACCTCATGATCTAGAATACGTCGAAAGCTTTTATCGATTTGATGATAACGATGGGCGCGGCCCATACCGGCTTGACAATATGGCTAGCCCTAACCCACGCCCGAATATGATGTACGAGTGGATGGGTTATCCCTGTCCTGCCAAAGGTTGGCGGTACGAGCGCGAGACCATGCAGCGCTTGCATGACGAAGGCCGCATTTACTACCCTAAAAAGCCCGATGGCACCCCCGCTACCTCCAAACGTTTGGCGCTGAAACGCTATCTGAGCGAGCAAAAAGGGAATATCGTTGCGAACATCTGGGCGGACATCCCGCCCATCAGCGCGCAAGCAAGAGAACGCACTGGCTACCCCACGCAGAAGCCGCGCGCGCTGCTGGAACGGATTATTGCGACGAGCACCAATCCTGCTGATTGGGTGCTTGACCCCTTCTGCGGTTGCGGCACGACCGTCATCGCCGCCCAAAAGCTGGAGCGCCGCTGGATCGGAATCGACATCACTCACCTGAGCATTGCGCTTCAGAAGTATCTCCTGGCAGACCTATTCCCGGACGTTGGATTCGATGTGATCGGCGAGCCGCAGGACCTCGCCGGCGCGCGCCAGCTTGCCGCCGAGAACCGCTACCAGTTCCAGTGGTGGGCGCTGTCGCTGGTGCACGCCAAACCGGTCGGCGGGGAGGCCGGAAGCAGGAAAGGCAAAAAGGGCAGAGATCGGGGCATCGACGGCGCGATCTACTTCATGGACGACAACGGCGGCCAGCCCCGGCGCGTTGTGGTGCAGGTCAAGAGCGGCCACGTCAGGAGCGGCGACATCCGCGATCTCGTCGGCGTGTTGGAGCGCGAGAAGGCGGTCATCGGCGTGTTCATCACCCTGGAAGCGCCGACGCGCGACATGCTTACCGAGGCGGCGAGCGCCGGGGTCTACTCATCGCGTGGCTGGGGGCGGGACTACCCGCGCGTCCAAATCCTGACTATTGCCGACTTGCTCGAAGGCAAGAAGATCGACATGCCGCCGCCGCACGGTACGTTCAAGCAACCTCCTCGGATTGACCAACCCAACGCTTCGCAGAGCGCGCTGGACCTCTAGACGCACATCTGCAAACCTCACCGCACACTCGCCGCGCTGAAGAATTCGCCGAGGAAGCTGCTGGGCCGCGTCGCCAGCAGGCGGGTCTCTGCAAAACCGTTTAGCTTTGCCAGCGCCTCCCAGGTCGAATAAGAGAGCGGGTGGGGGACCCAGGGGTTCCCCCGATCGGTGTTGTACTCCACCAGGATCAACACGCCGCCGGGCTTCAGATAGCCGCGCACCAACTGCACCACCGGGTCCTTATCGCGCACGAAGTGGAGCGCGTTCGCCATCACCACGCCGTCGAGCGGCGGCAGGTCGAGCGGTTGGGTGAAATCGGCGGCGAGATAGTGAACGACCACGCCGGGGAACCGCGCGCGCATCGCCCGCTCCTGCTCTTTGAGCGCGCCGGCGCGCTGATCGACCGAGTAGATTTTCGCGCCGGGGCCGAGCAGGTCCGCGAGCGCCAGCGTGAACGCGCCCGCCCCGGAGCCGAGGTCGGCCCATACGCCGCCGGGCGCGGGAACGCCCTTTCGCAACAGGTTTACGTGATCGGCGTGGTTCATGAGCCGGCCTTCACAACGCTTCCCAGCGCAGACATCGCTGCTGCCAGGTTTTCCCAATCACCCTCGCTCAGGCGGCCTTCCGGCTCCAGCGTCCACAACCCTGCATAGCCCCAGCCTTTGATCGTCTCCACCGCTTCATAAAGGCCAAACGGCGCGCGGTCGAGCGTCCACACGCCATCCTCCAGCCGCCCGCGCAGGTGCACGTTGGCGATCCGGTCCGCCGCCGCCTCGAACCGGTCGAGTTCGTCGTACAGCGCCGCCCAGCGCAAATCCAGCGTGATCCACGCGAACGCGCGCGCCAGATCGAACGGCGCGCAGTCGATCAGGTGCGTGGGCACGTTCTCCACCGCCGCCTTAACGGTTGGATACGACGACGCGATGTCGCGGAGGGTGTCTCGCAGGAAAGCCGGATCAAAAGCCTCTTTCCACGTGTCCCACAGGTGAAACACGCACACCGGCGCACCGACGTTTTCGGTGAGCCACAACGCTTCGTGGAGCAGCCGCCGGCCCCGGTCGATCTCAGCCTGATCGTCAGAGCACAGGTAGATGCCAATGTCCCGCTTGGCGTGAATCGAGAGGATCGGCGCGCCCGCCTCCCGAAGCGCAGCAGCGACCTCATCAGGGGTGTATCTGCGGCTGTCGTTCCAGGCGGCGAGACGTTTTTCGCGCTCGTCCCTGGGCGGCTCCTCGGCGTCCCATTCCTCCACATGTTGGAACTCGCAGCCGTCCACCACGCGCGCCTGCATGAGCCGCCGCATCACTTCGATGTTGCCGGGCAGGTCGTAGTACCGCTTCCCGATAACCTTTGTCGTCGGCGCAACCGAAATCGACAGCAAGTCCATGACTGATCTTTCCTTGACACTGCTGCTGCCAATCCATGCTTCGCGGTTTCTGTTTCTTGAAGACAATCCCTGTGCGCGAGTGGCAGGCGGCCACTCCATCACCGGGCCGACCAGGAAAATAAGTATTTTCGATCAAAATCATCTATAATCTCGCAAAATCTCCCAACACTTATCGGAGATATGGCTATGGAAAGCGAGGCGAATCCCCTGCGCCGAGAGCGCAGCAGAGCGCTGGCGCTTGTGGTCGTGGGACTGATCGTGCTCAATATTGTGATGCAGGTAACGTTCTGGTGGTTTTTCCACAACCAACCTGAACTGATGCCGCCGCTGTAAGAGAAACCGCGAGCGGTTGGGCGCACACATGGGCGTCTCATCGCTCCCGCCAATCCATCTTGCGCCCCGCCAGCGCAAAGGTCACGACCGAGAAGCCGGCCAGCGCTGCCAGATCGACCGCCATCTGCCCCGTCACCGGGCCGAGCAACACCTGCCGCATCGCCGACGCCGCGTAAGTCGCCGGGCTGAGGCGGCCTGCCGCCAGCATGAGCGGCGGCAGGCGGTCAGGGGGGATAATCACCGGGCCGAGGCCGAGCATCACCAGCGTGAGCGCCATGCTCAGCGAGTTGCCTTCCTGCGGCGTGCGCACGCTCGTTCCGATCAACGCGCCGGTGCCGGCGAGCGGGATCGCGCATAGCGGCACGACAATCAGCAGCAGCGGACTCGGCGCGAGCGGCACGCCCAGCAGCAGCGACCCCACGACGACGGTCACGGTCAGCGAGGGGAGCGAGAGGATCAGGAACGCGGCGACCACCGCCAGGATCAGCGCGTACTTGTGGATGGGCAGGCTGGCGAAGTAATCCAGCGTGCCCTGGAAGCGCATAAACATGAAGTGCCCCTGCACCCGATTCTGGGTCTCGAACAGCAACGCCAGCACCACATTGCCGGTTAGGATGTACGTGAGCGAGCGCTGGCCGGAGTCGCGTCCGAAGACGCTCAGCGCCGCCATGCTCAGCAGCGGCGCGAGCATCCCGGTAATCAGCATCGACCGCCACGACCAGCGCCAGTTGGTCAGTTCAATCAGGGCCAGATCGACGAGTTGCACGAAGAAGGCGGGCCGTTGACGATTTTCGTCCCGGACAAGGGGCTTAAGCCCCTTGTCTGCTTGTCCTTTAATCCTGGTTTGCATAGTGCAGGTACAGGTCCTCCAACGTCGCCGAATACAGGCGAAAGTCGTCAATCTGCGCCAGGTCCAGCCGGTTGACCACCTCGGCCATCTGGTCGCGCTCCAGGTGCACCAGCCAGCGCCCCGGCTCGATCTCGTGGTGCGCCAGCCCCGGCGGCAGGCACGGCGGCGACTCCGGCGCGAAGAACAGCTCCAAACGCAGCTTTTGATCGACCAGGCGCTTCAGGTCGCTGGGCCGGCCCACCGCGGCCAGCTCTCCGCCGCGCATGATGCCCACGCGCTGGATGATCTTCTCCGCTTCGATGGCGTCGTGCGTGACGAAGATGATCGTCGCGCCCTGCTCGCGGTTGACCTGGCGCAGGGTATCCCAGACCAGCTTGCGGCGCTGCGGGTCGAGGTCGTTGGTCGGCTCATCAAGGATCAACACTGGCGGCGTGGCGCTCATCGCCACCGCCAGGCGCAACAACCGCCGCTGCCCGCCGGAGAGGCGCGGGCTGGCCTGGTCGCGGATCGCGCCGATCCCCAGCAGGTCGAGCAGCCGGTCGCGCTCGCGGCGGGCGTCGGCGCGGGAGAGGCCGCGCAGGTGCGCGGTGAAGTACAGCGCCTCGCCCACCGTGAGCAGGTTCATCGCGTTGGCCTCCTGCGGCATGTAGCCGACGTGCATCGGCACGTGCAGCGCGTCCTGGCCGACCGGCTTGCCGAGCAGCGCAATGCCCCCAGATGTGCTGCGCAACAGGTTCGCCATCTGGCGCACGAGCGTGCTCTTGCCCGCGCCGTTGTCGCCCAGGAGGCCGAAAATCTCGCCCTGGTGGATTTGTAGCGTGATCCCGTTGTTGGCCGGGCGCGTCTGCCCAGGGTAAATCTTCACCAGGTCGCGGATGTCGTAGACGATCATGGCAAGGCCACCCGATCATGTTCCGGCGCAGGGGCACGGCCTGCCTTGCCCCCACCCATCGCCGATGTGAGTCGGGGCGACCCCGCGAGTCGCCCCCACTCGCGGGGTATTTTAGAATGTGTTTGAAAAGGTCGCCCTTGCTTCCCCTCACCCCTAAATCCCCTCTCCCCTTGTGGGAGAGGGGATTATAAACCCAGATTTGGGGTATCTTTGCCCCCTCTCCCGTCATACGGGAGAGGGGGACAG
>DAOTXU010000040.1:0-35873 GCA_034435135.1 Anaerolineae bacterium
TTCGCATTGCATTACGTTTTTCGTGATCTTCCGACTTCAGTGGGCAACTAATCGGCCACAAATGGATTCGGGTCTTAAAATTAGCCCGCGACTGAAGTCACGGGAACCGAACAGATTACTTTGAACTGATTCACACTTACGCCAACAGCTGGCCGTGCTAAGGCCTTTCTCTACCTCACCCCCGTCTCGCCTGCGGCTCGACACCCCCTCTCCGCTTGCGGCTATAGTCCGGCTTAGCCGGGAGAGGCGGACGGGGGGTGAGGTGCCCGCCAACACGACAAGCACCACACGCACCGCGGTCGTTGGCTCAAAAGCTTGAATCACTTCTTTAACAAATTCACTCCCCTTTCAAAGTAAAAATTCAGCACCAGCGAATCAACGATGCTCTCCACCGGCGCGCGGTCGTCGGTGAACACCAGCGCCGAGGCGACGGTCGGCACAAGCGCCTCCGACGCCGCCGCCAACACCGCCTCCAGCAGCGGATCGGCGGTATTGCCCATCGCGGCCAGGTTCGCGGCGAGGTTGCCCGCCTCGGTCGGCTGGACTGTGCCGACCAGGATCGTGTTGAACGACTGCGGCACGTCGAGCGTGTGCACGGTCGGGAATACGGTCAGCATGGTCGTGGTCAACGCCTCGACCAGGCGGCGGTCGGTCGGCGTGCGCCCTACGTTGATGACCGCCACGCCGTCGGGCGTGAGGTGGTCGCGCACTTCGGCGAAGAACTCGCGCGTGGTGAGCTGCCAGGGCACATAGGGCACGCGGTAGGCGTCGATGCCGACCACCGCATAAGTGCGCCGGCTGTGCGCGAGCGCAAAGCGCCCGTCCTCGACGATGACGTTCAGGCCGGGGATGTGCGCCGCGTCCATCTCGAAGAACTGCCGCCCCGCCTCGACCACGCCGGGGTCGATCTCGATGCCGTCGATGGCAATGTCGCCATACACGAAAGCGTACTGCCGCGCGACCGTGCCCGCCGCCAGCCCCACCAGCGCCAGGCCGCCCTCACGGACGCGCGCCGGGTCGAACGGGGCGGGGTTGAAGTACGGCGCGGCGAGGAAGAAATCCCACGTGCCGCCGGTAATGGCGCGCGTGGGGTGCCATTCTGAGTGGATGCCCTGCCCCTCGTTGAGAAGCAGATAGCGCGTGCGGTACATCGGGTCGGCGGGGTCGGTCACTTCGACGACCTGGATGTAGTTGTACGTCGAGTCGTCCTCGTGGAGCAGCGCGGTCCCCGGCGGCGCGGGCTTGAACGGCCCTTCCAGCGCCAGCAGCGCCAGCGCGAGCAGAACAACCGGCATCCAAAGCAGCGGCAAGGCGGCGCGCCGGCGCGCCATCAGCAACCCGCCGAAGCCGACCGCCATCAACAGCCCAGAGAAGATCAGAAATGTGCGGATGACGCCCACCGCCGGAATCAGCACAAACACCGGACCGAACGTGCCGACCAGGCTGCCCAGCGTGCTGATCGCGTACATGCGCCCGGCGATCCCGCCGGAAGCGTGCACGTCGCGGAGGGCGAGGCGGATGGCGAACGGCGAGACGCACCCCAGCAGCGTAACCGGCGCGGCGAACAGCACCAGCACCGCCGCGAACGACCCCAGCGCCACCCCTGCATCGAGCGTCGCCACCGCGCCCGCCGCCGCCCGTAGCACAGGCCGGGCGACCAGAGGAGCCAGCCCGCTCAGGAACGCGGCCCAGAGGATGATGCGGTAGAAGGTCACCGGCGAAGGCGACCGATCGGCCCAGCGCCCGCCAATGAAGTAGCCGGCGGTCAGGTAGAGCAGGATCAGGCCGATGATGTTGGCCCACACCAGGTTGGAGGTGCCGAACACGTTGCCGAGCAGCCGGCTGGCGGAAAGCTCCACCGCCAGGGTGGTCATGCCGGCAGTGAACACGGCCAGGTACAGGTAGCGCTGTTGGCGCGTGGAGTCGGCGGGCAAGGCGTGACGCGCTCCTTCAGTCAAACCTGCGCCGGCTTTACCAGGCGTGCCCGTGATCGGGCCAGAACTCGAACAGCGGGCCGATGGAGCGCCCGTGATATTCGCAGGCGATGGCCTGCGCGAAGACGCGCGCGACCGAGACGACCGTGAAATTCGGAGGCATCCGCTTGCACTTCTCTGCGTCGATGGCGACGGTGTCGGTGGCGAGAATTTCGCGCACGCCGGGGAGTTCGGCCAGCCGTTCGGGCGCGGAGCCGGTGAACAGCCCATGCGTGCACGCGATGGTGAACTCGCGCAGGCCGATCCGGCGCAGCACCTTGACCACCTCCACGATGGAGCCGCCGGTGGCAATTTCGTCGTCGATGATGATCGCGTGGCGCATCCTGCTGAGGTCGCGGCCCAGAATGCTGCCGACGTGCACCGAGTCATCCGCCAGGCGCCGCTTGTCGCCGACGGCAAGCCCCACGCCGAGCGCGTCGGCCAGTTGCGCCGCGCGCTTGGCGTAACCGTGATCGGGCGAGACCACCACTGTGTCGGTGATGTCGCGCTGGGTGAAGTGCTGGATAAAGACCGGCAGCGCAGTGAGGTGGTCCAGCGGCATGGGGAAGAAGCCGTGCACCTGCGGCGAGTGCAGCGTCATCGTGATGGCCCGATCGGCGCCGGCGGTCTTGAGCAATTCGGCCACCAGGCGCGCAGTAATGCACACCCGCGGCTCGTCCTTCTTGTCGGAGCGGGCGTAAGAATAATAGGGAATAACCGCGTTGACGCTCGCCGCGCCGCCGCTGCGGGCGATGTCGAGCAGCATCAGCAGTTCAAAGAGGTGATCGCTCACCGGCGCGCTGAGCGTCTGGATAATAAAGACATCTTTGCCGCGCACGCTGTCGCCAAGCTGGATCCATAAATCGTCGTTGCTGAAGCGCGAAATCCTGACCGGGCGCAGCGGCACGTAAAGTTGGCGAGAGATGGCCTCGGCCAGAGGGCGATTGGAGGAACCGGTGAAGAGGTAAAGGTTATCGATGGGTTTTGTCACAACTCTCTCCGTGAAAAATGTCGGGGCGACGGCATATTGGGTCCAATAAAGGTCTCCACACTGAACTCGTCGGCAAGCTCCTTAGAACCTTTCCGAAGAGTCTCAGACAGGGAGCTTAATCCCCCTGCCCGAAGTCACCAGAGTGGTTTTCGGAGAGGCTCTTGGAGAGAGGTTCCCGGTCCCCCATGCCGGCGTTGCTAGCGCGGCTGGGGCTGCCGAAGACCCCCGCGCCGTTGGCAGGCCTAACGGTAAAACCGGTACGGACAGCGGATCAAGCTCGCTGTCCGGCAGGGATTTTGCGCGACTGGTACAGCTGAACCGACGCAGCTTGTGGCAGGCCATACGTTGCAGTATAGCGTGGTGAGGAACGAATGTAAATCGCGTCGGCATTGCGATTTTGCTCCGCACCTCGCACACGCTTTCGGGCGCCAGCGGCGCTCGCCCGGACAGATGTAGTAACTGACGCTGGCGCCGCGCCCATGTTGGACCTGCTGGGAGGCGCGCTTCCAAATTGACGGCACAGGCGCATTGCATTATAATGATGAATGTCTAGACAATTTCCGGTTGCCGCATAGACATCTTGAGACGGGAGCGCGGCAGAGTGGCCCTCGACCGAGGGGAAGACGCCCCTCCGCTTTATATCCAGGTCAGCGACACCCTCCGGCGGCGCATTTTTGAGGGTGTTTGGGACGAAGGCGTCGCCATCCCGCCCGAACACCAACTTTGCGCGGAGTTCGACATCGCGCGCGGCACGTTGCGCCAGGCGCTCGACAAGCTGGAACAGGAAGGTCTGCTGCGCCGCGAGCGGGGGCGCGGCACGTTCGTCACCTGGTCAGGGGTGCGGCATCGCCCCGAAGGGCCGCCCGGCGACCAGATTGCTTTCATCGTGCCTTACGTGCGCGATACTTTCGTTTCCACGATCCTGCTGGGCCTGGAGCGCGGCGCGGAAGAGCGGGGCTTCTCGGTGGTGTTCAGCCACGTCTCCAACAGCCCCGAGGAGCAACGCGCGGCGCTGATCCGGGTCGGCGAACAGAACCTGGCCGGCGTGGCGCTCTACCCGGTCGATTCGGTCCATATCGAACCGGTTGACCTGCTCATCCAGAAACGCTACCCCGTCGTGCTCGTGGACCGGTACCTGCGCGGCATCGTCACCGACTACGTGATGTCGGACCATTTCGGCGGGGCGTTGCGCGCCACACAACACCTCATCGGCCTGGGGCACCGCCGCATCGCTTTCGTCTCGTGGCGAGACCCCGCGATCAGCATGGAACACCGCCGGACCGGCTACCAGCGCGCGCTGGAAGAAGCGGGCATCCCCTTCGACCTTGCGCTGTGCTGCGAGGTTGAAGGCTACCCGATCATCGCCCCAGACTCGTTCTGCGATCTGCTCACGATGCAGCCGCCGGTTACCGCCGTCTTTGCGGCCAACGACCAGATCGCGCTCGCCATCTACAAGGCCGCCGCCCGCTATGGCCGGCGCATCCCGCACGACCTGGCGCTGGTCGGCTTCGATAACCTGGACATCTCGGCGCACCTGGATACGCCGCTGACCACCGTCGCCCAGGCCGCGTATGACATCGGCTACACTGCCGCGCAAGTGCTGATTAAGCGCATCAACGGTGAGGCGCACGGCCCGCAACAGATGATCCTGCCCACCGCGCTGATTGTCCGCCAGTCGTGCGGCGCGCACCTGGAGGTTGTGGACAAGGGGCTTAAGCCCCTTGTCCCGAACGTTGAGGCGGGTCTCAGACCTGCCCCTACAGGAGAGGCGAGGTGACCAAAGTCATCGAAATCGCCGTCCCGTCTGAAGAGATCGCCGCGCGCGCGGAGCGCGTGGCGCACGCCAGGCGTTTCGAGGCACCCGACCGCGTGCCCGTGATCCCGGCCATCGCGCACCGCTTTCTGGTGCCGAAGGTCGGCGTCCGCTTCTGCGATTACTACCGCGACCCGGAGACGATGCTGCGCACACAAATCCTGGCGCAGAAGTGGCTGATGGAAAACGTGCGCACCGACGCCTACTGCATCACCGGCGCGTGGGTGGGCGCGTGGACCGACTTCCAGAACACGTTTGAGGCCGGCAGCCTGGGCTGCGCGGTGGTCTTCCCGGACGACGACATTCCCTGGGTGGGGCCGGGCTGGGTGAGAACCGAGGACGACCTGGCAAAGCTCGAAGCGATGGACTTCGTGCACGGCGGCATCAACGGGCGGCAGATCGCGTACCGGCGCGCGATGATGGCCGTCGCCGAGAAGTACCCGGTGCGCTTCCAGGGCGGGGAGGTGTTCTACCCCGGCGCGAATCCCCACCTCACGCACACCTCCGACGGGCCGTTCGGCGTCGCCGGCGACGTGATGGGCCAGACGGAACTGTTCATCGCCTGTCACGAGCGCCCCGACTTTGTGCGCGAACTGTTGCGGATCGTCACCGACAAGTTGATCGCGTATCTGGATTTCTGCTGGGAAGAGGAAGGGCTGGAAGCGCGCGATCTCGCGTGGACCGACGACCTGGCGGTCAGCCTCTCCGCCGAGATGTACCGCGACCTGGTGCTGCCGGAGGAGAAGCGGCTGCGCTTTCACTTCGACGGGCGGCTCAGCCTGCACATGTGCGGCAAGACCGACCACCTGCTGGAGATTTTCCGCGACGACTTGCAGATACACGAGTACCAGGGCTTCGGCTGGCAGGTGGATTTGGACCGCATCGCCGAGGTGATGGGCGGCAGGGTGGTGCTGCTCGGCAACATCAACCCGATGCTGATCCGCGACGGCACGCCCGAACAGGTGCGCGAGGCGACGCGGAAAGTGATCGAAAAGCTCGCGCCGTGCAGGGGTTATATCGTGCAGGATGGGAACAACATCCCGCCTGGCGCGCCGCTGGCGAACATCAACGCGATGATGGAAGCGGCGGAGTTGTACGGGCGGTATTAGAAGCCGGATACTGGAAGCTAGAAGCTGGTTCCAGATACGTGACCATGAACGAACACCTGACCCCGAAAACCTGAGACTGGCCGAGAAACCGCGACTTTAAGAGCGCCAACCCGAAACGATAAAACCAGCATCCCGCTTCGAGCAGCAGTTGAGAGGACGCCGCATCCATGACCCAACGCTCCCGCGCCACGCTGGTCAGCCACACGCACTGGGACCGCGCGTGGTATTGCACTTTCCAGGAATTTCGCATCCGGCTGGTGCGGCTGGTGGACCGGCTGCTGGCGTTGCTGGAGGCGCGCCCGGATTACCGCTTCTTCATGCTCGACGGGCAGACCTCGATCCTGGAGGACTATCTTGAGGTGCGCCCGGAGCGCGCCGCCGCGTTGCAGACGCTCGCGCGGGAAGGGCGCATCAGCGTAGGGCCGTGGTACGTGCTGCCGGACGAATTCCTCGTCAGCCCGGAGGCGCTCATCCGCAACCTGATGATCGGCCACCGCATGGGCGCGCCTTACGGCGGCGTGATGAAGGCCGGCTACGTGCCCGACGGCTTCGGGCACATCGCGCAGTTGCCGCAGATTTTGCGCGGCTTCGGCATCGACTCGGCGTTCTTCTGGCGCGGCGTCGGCGCGGAGGCGGACGCGATCGGCACGGAGTTCGAGTGGGCCGCAAAGGACGGCTCGCGCGTGACGGCAATCTGGATGCCGTGGGGCTACCACAACCTCTCCAACCTGGGCTATCCCATCCGCTGGGGGGATACATCCCAGATGGAATTCGACGGCGACCTTGCTATGTCGCAGATTCGGGAGGCGCTGCACAAACTTGAGCCGTTCGCGCGCACGGACGCCTACCTGCTCATGAACGGCATCGACCACGCCGAGGCCGAGCCGCGCCTCCCCGACGCGATCGCGCGCGCGCAGGCCGAAATCCCCGACGCCGAGATCGTGCACGGCGCGCTGAGCGACCACCTGGCGCGCGTGCGCGCGTCGGGCGTGAAGCTGCCGGAGTTCTGCGGCGAGTTCCGCTGGGGGCGCTGCTCCGAAGTGTTGCAGGGCGTCTACTCCACACGGATTCATCTCAAGCAGGCGAACCACCGCGTCGAGACTCTGTTGGAGCGCTACACCGAGCCGCTGACCGCGTTCGCGTGGCTGGCCGGCGCGGAGCCGCCCGAAGGCGTGCAAGACCTGGTGTGGACCGCGTGGCGCTGGCTGTTGAAGAACCACCCGCACGACGACATATACGGCAGCGGGATCGACCCGGTGCACGAGGAGATGGGATTCCGCTTTGCGCAGGCGGAGCAGATCGGCAGGGCGCTGGTGCGCGATAGCCTGCGCCTGATCGCGCGGCAGGCGGACTTCACCGGGCAGCCCGGCACACCGATACTGATTTACAACCCGCTCAACTGGCCGCGCAACGAGATCGCCATCGGGGAGATTGACTTCGACTTCGACGACCCGACCGCCGATGCCTTCACACTCGTGAATGCGCAGGGTGAGGCCGTCCCGTACCAGCTTCTCGGCGACGAAGAAGCCGTCTGGATGGAGACGCTCAAACCCAACCGCAAGCGCCGCGTGCGCGTGGCCTTCCCGGTCGATACGCCCGCGTGCGGCTATACGACGGTCTATGCCCGACAGCCCGGCGACGAGCCGTTGGGGAACTGGGGCGGCGCGTGGTCCATCGGCGCGCGCAGCGCGGAGAACCGCTACTTAGCCTTCACGATTGAGGACGACGGCGGCCTCACCGTGACCGATAAGACCACCGGCGCTGTTTATCCAGGGTTGCATCACTTCTACGATGTGGACGACGCCGGCGACGAGTACAGCTATTGCCCCTGCCCTGAAAGCGAGACCTTCAGCACCAAAGGGCAGCCGGTGACCGTTGAGCGGTTGACGCACGGCCCGTGCATGGTCAGCTTCCACATATCGCGGACATGGCATCTCCCCGCCGGTCTGACGCTGGACCGCCAGCGCCGCCAACACCGGCTGGTGTCGATACCCGTCGTCTCGACGGTCACGCTCTACCGCGAGCAGCCGGGCCTTTATATCGAAACCCGGATCGAGAATAACGCCAAAGACCACAAGCTGAGCGTCGTCTTCCCCACCGACCTGCACCCGGATCAGGCCTACGCAGACGCCGCGTTCCAGGTCAGCGCGCGCGCCATCGACCTGCCGCCGTCCGAAGGTTGGGTCGAGGACCCCACGCCGCTGATGCACCAGCGCGCCTTTATCGACCTGAGCGACGGGACGCGCGGGCTGGCGGTGCTCAACCGGGGTTTGCCTTCTGTCGAGGTGGAGCGCGCCGAGGGCGGCGCGCGGGTCGCGTTGACGCTGCTGCGCTGCGTGGGCTGGCTCTCGCGCGACGACCTGAGCACCCGGCGCGTCGCGGCGGGGCCGCTGGTGGCCGCGCCCGGCGCGCAGTGCGTCGGCACGCACACCTTCGAGTACGCCATCCTGCCGCACGCCGGCGACTGGCGTCACGTGTACCGGGCCGCGTACAACTACGCCGCGCCGTTGCTCGTGGCGCGCGCCGACACGCACGAGGGCATGGAGCTGCGCGAGATGCCTTTCATCGGCGTGGATTTGGACTGGTACAACCAGGTCGTGAAGCCGATCCCCTGGCCGCGCGGCGGGCCGAACCCGCCCGAACGGAGCTTTGTCACGCTGGAACCGGAGACGCTGGTGCTCAGCGCCGTGCGCCGGTCCGCCGACGGCGGCGGGCTGGTGGTGCGCTTCTACAACATCGGCGACGATCCGGTCACGGCGCGGCTGCGGTGCTTCCGCTCGATCCGGCGCGCCTATCGCCTCAACCTCAACGAAGAGCGCCTTGAGGAGATCGACTTGGCCGACCCGCACACAGTGAACGTACTGGCGCGCGGCGGCGAGATTGTAACCTGTGAGCTTCGCACCAGCGGAGAAGGAGGTGACGGAGGTCCTGAAGCAATTTGAGTGATGGCTCAACCGCCAATTGCACCTTTCGTTTTTCTTTTAGGAGGAGAAAACATGTCTGAGAAAGGCCTTTCACGCCGCGACTTCCTGAAGGCGACCGGCGCCGCCGCCGCGCTCGCCGCCGCGCCCAAGATTTACGTGCCGCCGCTGATTAACCGCCGCCGCCAGAACACGGTCGTGCTCAAGATTCAGTCGTTCGCCCATGAAGCGATCCAGGCGGTCCTGCCGGAGTTCGAGTCCGCCACCGGCCTGACGGTTGCGTTGGAGCCGGGACTGTCCTCCGGTGTGGAGCACCTGACCGAAGTTACCACCGCCTACGCTGCCGGCGATAGCCCCTGGGATGTGGTGAGCGACTCGGATGAGAGCGCCCCGGTGCTGGCCCGCGCCGGCTGGCTGACGCCGCTGGACGACATCATCCCGCAGGAGACGTGGGATGACTTCCCGCAGGGCATGAAAGATGCCTTGCCGCTCTGGCACGGGTTCGACGGTGCACTGTACCGCGTACCGCACGAGTTCGCCTGCGGCTACTTCTTCTACCGCAAGGACATCCTCGATGAACGCGGCTTGCAGCCGCCCACGACCTGGGAAGAGGTGGTCGAGTTAGGGATGCAACTGACCGACGCCGCCAACGATGTCTGGGCGACCACCGACGGGATCACCAAGGGCGCGCTGCTGTACGTTTACATCGCCTACCTGACCAGCCAGACCAACGGTCAGGTCTTTGAACTTGACGACGGCACCGCGATGGCGGCGCAGTTCCTCTATCACATGATCCACACCTGGAAGATCTTCCCCGAAGCGGCGCTCAGCCAGAACTACGACCAGCAGAACGAGAACTACATGAACGACCGGGTAATGTTTATGCGCCAGTGGCCGTTCTTCCAGAGCGTGGCGGAGGGCAACACCGCCTGGTACGCGCCGGAAAAGGTCGTCATCACGCTGCCGCCGGCCGGCCCGGCAGGGCCGGGAAGCTGGTGGGGCGGCTGGGGCTTCACCGTACCAACGTTCGCACCCAACCCGGACGGCGCGAAGGAACTGATCAAGTTCCTGACGTCGAACGAGATTGCGCCTAAGCTGGCGGAGGGCCAGAGCTGGTTCATCATGCCGCGCGCCTCGATCCTGGCCGCGTTTGAGGGGAAGGGTAACCCCATCGTCAACGCGATGGGCATGTACGCCGATGCGAACGTCATCAAGCCGCGCCCCTTCCACCCACGCGCCGCCGAGGCGCAAATCGCCGTCGAAGATGGCATCTCGTTGTACCTGACCAAGCAAGCCACGCTGATGGATGCGCTCAAGACCGCGCACGATCTGCTCGCCGGCCTGGGCGATTAACCACGCGGGTATACCAAGCAGGGGCATGGCGCGCCATGCCCCTCCCCCATTCATCGATGGACGACTTGGCCCTGCGCCGAGTCTCAAGCACTGTGTTAAGGAGTTTGGCGTGACGACAAACGCCGCCCAGCCACAAGTCTCTGCGCATCGCCCGCGCGGCATCGCCCTTACTCTCAACCAGCAGCGCTACCTGGCGGCGGCGCTGCTGCTGCTGCCGGTCATCCTCCTGCGGCTGTTTACCAGTTTCTACCCCTTTGCGCAAACCATTCTTCTGGCCTTCCAGGAATACAATCCGGCCTTCCCGCCGCGCGAATACGTGGGCCTGGCGAATTTCCAGAAGCTCAGCGCCGATGTGGTCGTGAACAGCAGCGTCGAATTCACCTTGATTTACGTCTTTGGTTCGACCATCTTTCAGATCATCCTCGGCATCCTTATCGCCACGCTGCTCAATGCGAAATTCCGACTGCGCGCCGTCGCCCGCACGATCAACCTCATCCCCTGGGCGATTCCGATGGTGGTGGCGGCGCTGGGCTGGCGCTGGCTGTTCGACGAGATGTACGGCCTGATCCCCGACATGCTGAGTCGCCTCGGCATCGAGTATAGCTGGCTCATCGACCCCGTCGGCGCACGGATTGCGATTTTGATCGTAAGCGTCTGGAAGAGCACGCCGTTCGTGGCGGTCACGTTGTTGGCGGGGCTGGCGGGGGTGCCGGAAGAGCTGTACGAGGCGGCCAAAGTGGACGGCGCTAACGCCTGGCAGTCGTTCTGGCGCATCACCATCCCGCTTATTATGCCGCTCGCCGTTACGATCGGCATGTTCATGCTGGTGTGGCAGCTGGCGGTCTTTGATCTGCCCTTTGCGATGACCGCCGGCGGGCCGGGCTTCTCCACCAGCGTGCTGGCTTACAAGATTTATCAGGAGATTACCACCCTGAATTACGGCTACGCCTCGGCGATCAGCGTGGTGATGTTCCTTATTGTGGGCGGGATTGGCGCACTCGGCTTAGTCCTCTTCCGCCGGGTGCAGGTCACGCTGTAAGGAGGCTGCCATGCGCGAATTCGTTCACCGGCACAGGGGAGCCATCATGACCTATGCGGCTTTTGCCGTATTCGCGGTGGTGGTTCTGTTCCCGTTCTACTACATCGTCATCTCGTCGCTGACGCCGCGCTATGAGATTTTTCAAATTCCGCCGCGCTACTTTCCAGAGACCCTCACGCTGGAGAACTACCCGAACATGATCAGGGTCATCCCTTTCTGGGAATATTATGTCAACTCATTGATCTTCGCCGGCGGAAGTACGCTCGTATCAGTGTTCGCCAGCGCGATGGCGGGTTACGGCCTGGCGCGGCTGAAGTTCCCCGGCAGCAACGCTGTGTTCCTGGGTCTGGTGCTTTCGATTGCGCTACCCCAGGTCGCGCTGCTCGTGCCGATGTACGAGCTTTTCCAGACCTTTGGCCTCAACCGCACTTATCAGGGCCTGATCATCCTGATGTCGAGCCTCATCACACCGTTCACGGTTTGGATCATGGTTTCGTTCGTTCACCAAATTCCGGCGGAAATGGAGGAGGCCGGCTACATCGATGGCGCGAACATGTTTCAGGTTATCACGCGGATTGTGCTGCCGGCCATGCGTCCCGCGATTGCTACCATGCTGATTATCAATTTTATCATCAGTTGGAACGAGTTGCTCTACCCGTTGGTCTTCGCCAGCCGCAACACCAAGACACTGAGCGTCGGTCTGGTGTCGCTGGGGCGCGACGCGATGGGCGCGTCCCGCCCCTGGGACCTGATGAGCGCGATGAGCGTGCTGATGGTCATCCCGGTCATCATCCTGGTCATCTTCGGCCAGCGCGCGATTGTCTCCGGCCTCACACGCGGCGCGGTGAAGTAGCCCATGTTAGACGAGAACGCGCTTTCGGAGACGCTCGACCTGGGCGGAACCTGGGACTTCACCCTGGGCGACCAGAGCGGCAAGATTCACGTCCCCGGCGCGTGGGAGGCGCAGGGCTACGACAAGTACCTCGATGGCCCGGCGACCTACCACCGCGCCTTCCGCATCCCCGACGCCTGGGCGGGCCGACGCCTCCACCTTCAGATCGACGCGGCCAGCTATTACGCCGCCGTCGCCATCGACGGTCGCGCGGTCGGGGCGCATCGCGGCCTGTGGACGCCGTTCGCGTTCGACGTGACCGGCCACGTGACGCCCGGCCAGGCGCACGACCTGTCGCTGGCCATCTACAAGCCGGGCGAGCGCTTCCCCATGCGCGAGTCGCTCGCGGGCTTCCTGCCGGACGTGTGCACCACCTTTGGCGGAATCTGGCAGCCGGCGCGCCTGGTCGCGCACGCCGCGCCGTCCTTCAGCGACGTGCACCTCGCCGCCGACGCGGATAGCGGCCTGGTGCGCGCCCGCGCGCAAGTCAACCCGACCGCCGGCCCGACCGCGAACCTGGTCGCCGCGCTTGAGATTGCCGATGCAGAAGGCCGGCGCGTCGCCGCAACGCGCGAGGCCATCCCCGCGCTCACCGGGCCGCACGCGCTTGACCTCGCGTTGACCGTACCTGACTTCCGGCGCTGGATGCCGGACGCGCCTCACCTCTATACCGCCATGCTCAGCCTGGCGCACGGCGACCAGGTCATCGCCGCCGCCGCGCGCCGCTTCGGGTTCCGCAAGCTCACGCAGCAGGGCGATCAACTCCTGTTCAACGACACGCCGGTCTGCCTGCGCGGGCTGTTAAGCTGGGGTTGGTACCCCGACCTGCTCTGCCCCGCGCCCGACGCGGAAACCGTCCGCGACGAGTTCCGGCGCGCGCGGGAGATGGGCTTCAACACGGTTAAGTTGTGCCTCTTCGTCCCGTCGCCGACTTACTTTGAGGTCGCCGACGAGGAGGGCATGTTCCTCTGGCTGGAACTGCCGATGTGGCTGCCGCAGGTCACGCCGACCCTGCGCGCGCAAGCGCCGGTCGAGTACGCCGACATCCTGGCGCGGGTGCACCATCACCCGTCGGTGGTGATCTACAGCCTGGGCTGTGAGCTGAACCGCTCGGTGGATGCGGAACTGCTGGGCCGGCTCGACGGCATCGCGCGCGCGGCGGTGAGCGGCGCGCTGCTTTGCGACAACAGCGGTTCCGGCGAGGCCTACGGCGGGCTAAGCGCCGACTTCGCCGACTTCAGCGACTATCACTTCTACTGCGACCTGCAATATTTCGACCCGCTCGTCGATCACTTCCGGCGCGACTGGCGTCCCCCGCGCCCCTGGATTTTCGGCGAGTTCTGCGACAGCGACGACTACCGCGACCCCGGAGAACTGGCGCGGGCGCACGGCGGCGCGCTGCCCTGGTGGTTCGGCTTTGAGAACCCCATCCTCAGCTTCATGCGCGAGGCGCAGCGCCGCCAGATTGAGCGCGTGGCCGGCCTGGGCTGGTCGCACCAGGACTTGCAGCGCATTTCGCGGCGGCAGTCGCTTATGGTGCGCAAGACCATCGTCGAGAAGGTGCGGCGACGCGCGGGGATGGGCGGCTATGTCATTACCGGCTTTCGAGACACGCCCATCGCCACTTCAGCGCTGTTCGACGACTTGGGGCGCGCCAAGAACCCGCCCGAAGACGTGCGCGCCTTCAACGCCGACACGGTGCTCGCGCTCGATCAGGGCCGGTTGCGGACCTGGTTCCGGGGCGGCGACCGCCCCCGCCGGCGCGACCTGTTCAACCACGTCGCGGGCGAGCCGGTGAGCCTGAACCTGATCCTCGCGCACGCTGGCGCGCCGCTGGCCGGCGCGTCGGTGAGCTGGCGCGTGTCCGACGGGGAGGGGAATGCCCTGGCCGAAGACGAACGCGCGCTGCCGGGGCCGCTGACAGGGGTGCAGCCCATCGAGGCGGCACCAATCGTGTTCGCCGCGCCGGAGGTCGTGCAGGCGATGGCGCTCACGTTGGACGCACAGTTGCGCGTGAACGGCGAGGCGACCACCGCGAACCGGTGGACGCTGTGGGTCTACCCGAAGGTGGAGGCGTGGCCGGAAGGGATCGCGCTGTATGACCCGGCGGGATGCCTGGACCGCCTCGATGATCTGGCGGAGGCGGCCACGCGCGTGTCGGATTTGTCGCCGCCGCCGGGCCTGTTGATCGCCGCCGGGCTGCCGTCTGCGGCGTCCGGCGAAGTCGGGCTGCCGTCTGCGGCGTCCGGCGAAGTCGGACTGCCACCGGGCCTCGTCGATTATCTGCGTGGCGGCGGGCTCGCGCTGCTGCTGCAAACCGGGCCGGGGCCGTTGGCGGCGGAGGCGTGCCCGTTCTGGCGCGAGTCGATCAAACTGATTGCGGCACACCCGGTCATGGACGCGATGCCGCACGCGGGCTTCGCGGATGCACAGTTCTACAGCCTGGCGACCGACTGGGCGCTGGCGACCGGCGCGCTGGCGCGGGCGCTGCCGGGCGTGCAAGACATCACGCCGCTGCTGGCCCGATTGGACGCGCGGCTGTTCACGCAGGCGCATTACCTGGTTGAGGCGCGACTGGGCGCGGGCCGGGTGATGGCGTCTACGCTGCGCTTCCAGGGCGGCCTGGGCGACCAGCCGACCGGGCTGCGCGACAACCCGGCAGGGCGGTTCCTGCTAGGGCGCATTCTGGACCACCTGCGCGGCTGGCGCGCTTGGGTGGGGGCACAGGTCAAGTGAAGTAGCCGACGAAAAGCCTTACCCCTTAAGGCCGGTCGTCGCAATGCCCTCGACCAAGTATCTTTGGAAGGTGACAAATATGACGAATACAGGCACCAGCGACAAGCTCGCCATCGCAAAGATCGCGCCCCAGTCGGTAGCTGCAGACGGGTCGGCGAAGCTGCGCAGCGCCACCGAGACAGTATACAGGTTGGGGCTATTCAGGTAAATCAGCGGCGCCAGGAAGTCGTCCCAGGTCCAATAGAAGGCGAATATCGCGGCGGTAATCAGCGCGGGCTGCAACTGCGGCAGGATGATGCGGAAGAAAATGCCCGCCTTGCCGCAACCGTCGATCTGGGCGGCCTCGTCCAGCTCGACCGGTATGCCTCGGATGAACTGCACAATCATAAAGATGAAGAACGCGGAACCGCCGAAGCGCGGCAGCAACAGGGGCAGGAAGCTGTTCAGCCACCCCAGCCGGCTGAATACGATGTACTGTGGGATAATCTGGACCTGGATGGGCAGCATCAGCGTCAGCATCATGACGGCGAACCAGAGGCTTTTGCCCACGAACCGAACCCTGGCGAAGCCATACGCCACAACTGCGGAGGCCGACACCTGGATCAGGGCGCCCAACCCCGCGTAGATAAACGAGTTGGTGAAGAAGACCGAAAACGAGGTGCCGCCGAACCCTGCCCAACCGTTGGGGTAATTCTGAACATAGAACCCCTTCGGTATCAGCGACGCTACGTTGGTCCAAATCTCATCAGGTGCTTTTAAGGAACTACCGACCAACCAGAGGATGGGATAGAGCATCACGAAGCCGATCACGCCGACAAATGTGTGATAGGCAACACCGCGCCACATCTTCCTGTTGCGCTCCCTCACAAACGCGCTGGATTCGAGCGCCTCCACCCTCATCGCTAGTTCCCCTCTTTAGACTCGTAGAACACCCAGTACGATGACGATCTGAACACCAGGGCCGTCAACAGAGCAACGACCATGAGCAGCACCCAGGACATAGACGCGGCGTATCCCATTTCAAAGGACACAAATCCGCGCTGATACACGTAAAGCGCGTAGAACAGAGTCGTGTCCAGGGGCGCGCCGCCGGTCACGATGAACGCCTGCGTGAAGACCATGAAGCCGGCGATGATCTGCATCACCAAGTTGAAGAAGATGATCGGGGTCAGCAGCGGCAGGGTGATGCGCCGGAATTGTTGCCACCCCCCCGCGCCGTCAATCGCCGCGGCTTCATACAATTCGGCAGGAATCTGCTTGAGTCCGGCGAGGAAGATCAGCATCGGCGAGCCGAACTGCCACACCGCCAGCACGATCAGGGTCCAGATGGCGGTCTGCGGGTTTCCCAACCAGTTGACGCTGGGGACGCCGACCGTGCCCAACAGGAAGTTGAGCAGCCCTTCTTTGCCGAAAATCTCACGCCACATCACCGCTATGGCGATGCTCCCCCCAACCACTGACGGCGCATAGTAGGCTGCCCGGTACAGGTAGACGCCCCGGCGTCTGGTGTTCAGGAGCATCGCCACCGCCAGCGCAAAAATCAGCCGGAGCGGGACCGAGAAGGCCACATAGTAGAGGGTCGCCTTCACCGACCGCGCATAACGAATATCCTGTAGGAATATGCGCTGGAAGTTCTCCAGGCCGATGAACTCATAGCCGCCCAGGATGTTGTAGTTGGTGAAGGACAGCGCAAGCGAGGCGACAAGAGGAAGCAGGGTGAACAGAATGAAACAGATAAGCCAGGGGGAAATGAACAAATAGCCGACAAGATTGTCCTGCCTGGGGCGCTCGCGTCTGCGCGCCCACAGGAGCAACCTGCGTCCGCCCTGCGCGCGCGCCCCCACCCGCGAAGGTGAAGTGGGCACCACCGAATTGCTCATCCCGCACCTCAAGTTAGCTATCGGCCTGGGGCGCAGCCAAGCGCAAGGTTAACTCTCCGCCCAGCTGCGCCCCTGACCTCATGTGCAAACAGATTTAGGGTAAGTTTAGTCGGCTACTCGTTTTTCGCCAAGATTGCAGTGGCCTCCTGGCGCAGGATGGCGACACCCTCTTCCACCGGGATTAGCCCATAGAGCACCGGGTCAACAAACTGTGACCAGTAGACGTTGTTGATGATGTCCGCATGTCCAGGCGGGTCAGGCGGGCGGATGGGCATGACATCGGCCTCAAGGCGCGACAGGTAGGCGAACATCTCCGCCTGTGCAGGGCCGAGCGTGGGCGTCATCGCTTCCCGGACGTGCTCGGCAATCGGCACGCCGCGCTCCGCCGCCAGCACTTCGTTGGCCTCAACCGAGTTGGTGAAGTAGTCGATGAACATGGCCGCTTCTTCGGGATGCTCGGATTGTTTGGTGATCGACCAGAACATCGATGGCTTGAAGTAGCTCTCCGAATATCCGCCTTCAGGGCGCGGAACAGGCCACATGGCGAAGCGGCGATCCTCGCCCGCTGCGGTCCAGACCGCCACGATCTGGTTGCTCCAGATGTACGCCATCGCCGCTTTGCCCGGCACGATGGGTTGTGCTTCGACGCTTGCGCCGGTATATTCAGCGACTTCTTCCTCGCGCGTCATGATCGCGCCGCTCTCTTGCAGACGCAGGAGCATGTTGAAGTAGTCGATCAGGGGCTGGTCGTCGGTGTAACCAAGTTCGGTGCCATCTTCCGAGTAAGCCCATTGGTCGCAGCAGCCCATGTAGAGATTCTTCCAGTGCTGCTCGTTGGAAAGCCCCATGCCAATGCCCCAAATCCCCAGTTCTTCGTGCAACTTGAGCGCGACCTCTTCGAATTCGGCCCAGGTCCACTGTTCAGAGGGCAATTCCAGGCCCGCTTGCTCGAAAGCGTCCAGGTCCAGCACGAAGGTCTGCGCGTTGTTGCCCAGGTTGATGGCGTACAGCACGCCATCGACGCGACCGCCAGCCACCGACGCTTCGGCGACATCGGAGAGATCGATGGTGCCGTTCTCTACGAAATCATCCAGCGGGAGGAGCAAGTCCCTGGAAACCCACTCTTCGATCCGGGCGTAGTCTTGCTGCATGATGTCTGGAAGTTCCTGCCCGGCGGCCTGGGTCGCCATCCTCACCCAGTAGTCATCCCAGCCGGCGTACTCGGAGGTGATATTGATGTTGGGGTGTTCTTCCATGAACATATCGATCACCGCGAGGGTGCGGTCATGCCGGTTCTGCGACCCCCACCAGGCGATGCGCATCTCAATCTTCTCTTCCTGAGCCAGGAGCACGCCGCTGCTGCTGAGGAGCATCAGCACGAGCATGAGAGCGAAAACCTTGCGCATTCTATATCTCCTTTGTCTTCCTGAAACTAAGACAGGCGCAGTGAGGGTAAAATGCAGGGGGTGTCTTGCAATAGCGCTCCTTTCACTCGGTTGAAGGTGCTCTAAGGACGAATCAAACGAGACCTGTGTTACGGACAGCTCAGACCATCTTTGTCTGCCGAGGTGCCAATGTAGCCTTTCGCCTCCAGGTAGTTGACATAGGCGGCCCTGGCTGCCTGGTTGTGCCTCTCGGCCAGCGTCACGAATCCATGGAAATCTCTGCG
Source organism: Anaerolineae bacterium (assembly GCA_034435135.1). Lineage (GTDB taxonomy): Bacteria > Chloroflexota > Anaerolineae > Aggregatilineales > JAFGMM01 > JAOSJO01. The sequence goes on from DAOTXU010000040.1 coordinate 18,377, forward strand.
CCGCAGAGTTTCGAGCATTTCCCAGTGATCTTGTTGCGCGGTTTCGATCCGGTGCAGGAATACCCCGTCGATATAGTAGTTTCGCAGCCGATCCCAATGATCGAAGGCTTTCATCATGGTGCTTTTGATGAGCGGGGTCCTGGCGTGATCGCAAATCAGCAGGTGGAACTGGATGTTCAGTCTTGACCACTGGTTAGGATCGCCAACGGCGGCGTCCATCTGGCGCACGAGCGCCGCCATTGCTTCAAAATCACCCTCAGACATCTGCCGGCACGCTGCGCGCCCACTGATGCTTTCCAGCGCGCCCAACAAGTCGAAGACTTCACAAACCATCGTGGCCTGGATTTCGGTCACCATCGCCCCGATGTAGGGTTGGATGGTGACAAAACCGTCGCCCTCAAGCTGCCGCAGCGCTTCTCGAACCGGGATGGGACTGACGCCAAGTGTCTCGGCCAGGTCATCGATGACCAGGTGCGCGCCTGGCTTGAGGTCGCCTTGAATAATGGCGGCGCGCAGCGCGTCGTACACCAGTTCGTTCTTGCTGCGAAAAGCGTTGATCTGTTGCATCCATCACCAACACCTGCTAGAATATATCATATATTATATATGAAAACTGCGCGCTTGGCAACTGGTTTGTTTGTTCAAGCGGATGCGCCACAGGAAGAAGAGCCTTGATCGACAGACGCGCGTTCCTCGCCCGGTGTGATGCCGCTTCTGCGTTCGCTGAGCGGCAGTTGCGCCGCCTCATCACGACCTATCCCGGCTACTTCCCGATGTACACGGTCAACGGCAAGTGGAAGCACGGCGGCGAGGCGTGGACGAACTGGTGCGAGGGGTTCCTCGGCGGGCAGTTGTGGCTGCTTTACGAGCGCACCCTTGATCCCTGGTGGCGAGGGCAGGCCGAGCACTACTCGCGCCTGATCGAGCACCGTAAGGCCGACCGCGCCGTGCACGACCTGGGCTTCCTCTTCTGGTCCACATGGAAGCGCTGGTACGACCTCACCGGCGACGCAGCGGTCAACGCGGTCGTGATCGAAGCCGGGCGCACACTGGCGCTGCGCTTCAAGGAGAAGGGACAGTACCTCTGCTCGTTCGTCGCCGCCGAGAGCCTGTTCATCGACATCATGATGAACGTGGGCATCGTCTTCTACGCCGCGCAGCAAACCGGCGACGCGGATCTGCGGCGGGTTGCTGTCCAGCACTGCCTGACCACGCGGCGCTACCTGGTGCGCGGCGACGGCAGCACGGCGCACGAGGGCATCTTCGATACGGAGACCGGCGCGTTTTTGCGCCAGAGCACGCACCAGGGCTGGCGCGACGATTCCTCCTGGGCGCGCGGGCTGACCTGGGCGCTGTACGGCTTCGGGACGGCGTATGGCTTCACCGGCGACCCACGCTTCTTGCAGACGGCGGAGGCCTGCGCGCAGTACTACATCGAGCACGCGCCCGCGCACGGCGTCCCGCCCAACGACTGGCTTGAGCCGAACCCCGCTTTGCCTTACGAAAGCTCGGCGGCGGCGATTGCCGCCAGCGGCCTGTGGAGCCTCGCCGGGCTGACCGGCGACCCGGCGCGCGCCTATCTCTACCGGGAGTACGCACTGCGCACGCTCGACACGTTGACCGGGCCGGAGTTCCTGGCGGACGAGACGCCCGGCTGGGAGGGCATCCTCAAACACGGCATCTATCACCAACGGAAAGGGCTGGGGGTTGACGAGAGTGTCATGTGGGGCGATTACTTCTTCCTGGAAGCGCTCAACAAGGTGACGAAGGAGCTGGCCGATGCGTGACGACGCTGAGAAGTCCCCGAAGGGGGATGATCGTGCCGCGCTGGTGACCGGCGCCGGGCGCGGCATTGGACGAGGCATCGCGCTGGCGCTGGGCGCGCGCAGTTGGGCAGTGGCCGTCAACTACCGGGGCGACGCCGAGTCCGCGACCGAAACGGCCCGGCAGATCGAAGCGGCCGGCGGGCGCGCGCGGCTCGCCCAAGCGGACATCGCCAGCGCCGCCGACCGGGAGCGGTTGGTTGACGCCACCCTGCAAGCCTTCGGGCGGATCGACCTGCTGGTGAACAACGCGGGCATGGCTCCCCGACAGCGCATGGACATTCTGGAGACGACCGAGGCCAGCTATGATGAAGTCATGGCGGTCAACCTCAAAGGCCCGTTTTTCCTGACGCAGCATGTGGCGAAGGTCATGATCGCGCTGCTGGAGGCGGGCAAGGTCACCGCCCCGAAGATCATCAACATCGGGTCGGTCAGCGCCTATGCGAGCAGCACGGACCGGGGCGAGTATTGTATCTCCAAGGCCGGCCTGGGCATGTTGACCGCGCTCTTCGCCGACCGGCTGGCGGCGTATGGCATCAACGTCTATGAGTTGCGTCCGGGAATCGTCGAAACGGATATGACCGGCGCGGCGAAGGCGAAGTACGACCGCCTCATCGCTGAGGGATTGACGCCAATCGCGCGCTGGGGCCAGGCGGACGACGTGGCGCGCGCGGTGGTCGCCATTGCGGAGGGCTACCTGCCGTTTTCCACCGGGGAAGTCATCAACGTCGATGGCGGCTTCCATCTGCACCGGTTATGACGGTTATGATGAGGAAAGAGACTCAACCGCGAATAATATCGATTGGCTTCATTCGCGTTATTCGCGGTTCCATTTCTCTCTACATACAATCAAAGGCAGTGACATGACGACACAATACCGCAGCGTCGCGCAGTTGCGCACCGCCCGCCACCTGCGCGACTACCTCGACAAGATTGGCGTCACGCTCCCCTTCGATGAAGAAGTGCAGACCGGCCCCGACGCGCCGCTCGCGCAGCCGCACACCATCAAAGGCTTCACAGTCGGCAATCGCTTCGCGGTCCTGCCGATGGAAGGCTGGGACGGCACGCGCGACGGACACCCATCCGAGCTGACGATTCGGCGCTGGCGGCGTTTCGGCGAGAGCGGCGCGAAGCTGGTCTGGGGCGGCGAAGCGGTCGCCGTGCGCCACGACGGGCGCGCCAATCCTCACCAGTTAATGATTACCGGGCAAACGTTCAGAGACCTGGCAAGGTTGCGCGAGACGCTGGTCGCCGCGCACGAGGCGCGTTACGGACGCAGCGATGATCTGTTGATCGGCCTGCAACTGACGCATTCGGGCCGTTTCTGCAAGCCCAACGACCATTTTCGCCTTGAGCCGAGAATCCTCTACCGCCACCCCATCCTCGACGCCAGGTTCGGCATCACCGATGACGCGGCAGTCCTGAGCGATGAGGAGATCGCGCGCCTAGTTGAAGACTTCGTGCGCGCCGCCGTCCTGAGCCAGCGCGCCGGCTTTCACTTTGTCGATCTCAAGCACTGTCACGGCTACCTGGGGCACGAGTTCCTGAGCGCCGTTGACCGCCCCGGTTGCTACGGCGGCAGCTTCGGGAACCGGACGCGCTTCTTGCGCGAGGTGGTCGAGGGCATTCGCGCAGAAGCGCCAGGGCTGGAGATCGGCGTGCGCCTGAGCGCGTTCGACCTTGTACCGTTCCGCCCCGGCCCGGACGGCGTCGGCGAGCCGGTCCCGGTCGGCGCGGACGGTTACCGCTACGCCTTCGGCGGCGATGGCACGGGCCTGGGCATCGACCTGTCCGAGCCGCGCGCCTTCCTTGACCTGTTGGCGGCGCTGGACATCCACCTGGTGTGTATCACGGCAGGCAGCCCATATTACTGCCCGCACATTCAGCGCCCGGCGCGCTTCCCACCCTCGGATGGCTACCTGCCGCCAGAGGACACGCTGGCCGGCGTCGCGCGGCTGGTCGCGGTCGTCGCGGAGTTGAAGCGCCACCGCCCGGAGCTGACCTTCGTCGGATCGGCGTTTTCCTATTTGCAGGAGTGGCTGCCGAACGTGGCGCAATGCGTCGTGCGCATGGGGATGGCCGATTTGGTGGGCCTGGGGCGCGCGACCCTGGCGTACCCCGGCATGGCGGCGGACATCCTGGCCGGGCGGCCATTGGACCGGAAGCATATCTGCCGCACGTTTAGCGATTGCACCACTGCGCCGCGCAACGGCATGGTGTCGGGGTGCTACCCGCTCGACGAGTTCTATAAAGCGCGCCCGGAGGCGGAGCGACTGATCCAGATCAAGCAGGAGAGCAAACCCGCATGAGACACGAAGTAGCCATCATTGGAACCGGTTCCATCGCCAGGGCGCACGCGACGGCGTTGGCGCAGTTGCGCGCGCGCGCCGCGCTGGTCGCCGCCGTAGACATCGATAAGGCCAGGGTGGACGCCTTCTGTGCACAGCACGGAATCCCCTGCGCCTACACCGACGCCGCCGAGATGTTCGCGGCACACCGGCCCGATATGGTCATCATCTGCACGCCCCCGGCCACCCACTGCGAGATCATTCTCCGATGCCTGGACGCCGGGGCGTGGGTGCTCTGCGAGAAACCGCTGTGCGCCTCGCTCGCGGAGATGGACCGGATCGAAGCGGCGGAGCGGCGCACCGGCCTTTATGTGAGCAGCGTGTTTCAACGGCGGTTTGGCGCGGGCGCGGGCCACCTCAAGCGCCTCATTGACGCGGGCGCGCTGGGCCGGCCGCTGCTGTGCCTCTGCAACACCACGTGGTACCGGGATGATGCGTACTACGCGGCGCCCTGGCGCGGTCGGTGGGACACGGAGATGGGCGGCACGACCATGATGCACGGCATCCACCAGATGGATATGGCGCTGTGGCTGCTGGGCGACTGGTGCGAGGTCAGCGCGATGATCGGCACGCTGGATCACAAAATTGAGGTCGAGGATGCGGCGATGGCCTTCGCCCGCCTTGAGAACGGGGCCATGCTCAGCGTGGTGAACAGCGCGGTGTCGCCGCGAGAGGAAACCTACATGCGTATCGACTTCCAGAAGGCGACTGTCGAACTGCGCTACCTGTACGACTACACAGCCGATAATTGGGCGTACACGCCGCTGCCGGGCCAGGGCGACGCGGGCGTCGGGCAGCCGGTCGTCGAAGAAGTGCCGCTGATGTTCGCCGCGCAGAGCGCCGCGTTTCTGGACAGCATGGACCGAGGCGAGCGCCCGCCCGTCAGCGGCGCGGACGTGCGGCGCACGCTGGAATTCGTCGCCGCACTGTACAAGTCGGCGATCACGGGCCAGCCGGTGCGGCGGGGCACGATCACGACAGACGATCCCTTCTACTATGCAATGAACGGCGCACCGAGAGGGAGAGGATAGACAAGATGTTCAGGCTTACCCACACATTCAACGACTGCGTTGCGCTCGGCTACCATGACCGGCCTCTGTTCCAGTACGTCTATAAGCCACAGACTCCAGCCGTCGAAGCCCCCAGGCCCTACTTTCACCCCCTGCACACGCTCGCCGGCGACGTGGTCACGATCTTTCGCCCGCGCGACCACCGCTGGCATCACGGCCTGTCGATGACGTGCGCGCACTTATCGGGCGAGAACTTCTGGGGCGGGCCGACGTATGTCCGCGACCGGGGATACGTGTTGCTCGACAACCTGGGCCGGCAGGCGCACCAGGCCTGGGAGGACATGCAATGCGCGGCGGACCGCGTTTCGCTCAGGGAGTGGGTGCAGTGGGTAACCCACACCGGCGCGACGTGGATTGATGAGCAGCGGCGCATCGAGGTGGCGGAGGTCAACGTCGAGGCGGGGTACTGGCGGCTTGACCTGGGGTTCCGGCTGCAAAACGTTTACGCGCAGCCGTTGATCTTCAGCTCCCCCACCGTCGAGGGCCGCCCGCAGGCCGGCTATGGCGGGTTGTTCTGGCGCGGCGTGCGGGCGTTCACGGGCGGCAAGATCATGTTGGCTGGCGGCCTGGAAGCGGAAGGCTCCGAGGAGAGCGTGATGGGCAGACCCGCGCCCTGGCTGGCCTATATCGGGCAACACGACGGCGTTGACCGAAGCTCGACGCTGCTATTCATCGACAGCCCAGGCAACCCGCGCTACCCGAACAAATGGTTCGTGCGCGCAGGGGACTACGCGGTGGCGAGCTTTGCCTTTTCGTTCGATGCGGTCTATACGCTTGATCCCGGCGCGGTCCTCGATCTGAACTACCGCATCGTGATCGCCGACGGCGCGTGGTCGCGCGAACAGATCGAGGCGTATGTGCGCGTTTAGTTGTTCAGGTCGGTCGCTCATCGCTGTCCGATCGACATCGACCGGGGCGTCAACCGCGCGTCGGGGGGCTGACTTCGATTGCAGGTCTCACAACCGGCTACCGTCTCCCCTGTCAAGCTGCTCCCTCAATTCCCACCACACCCTGAGCACCTCCGCGACGCCCCACGCCTGCGCGATGCACCCGCGCGGGTGGTGCGGCGGGTCGCCGTCGAAAATCTCGCTGATGCTGCCCAGCCCGGCGTCCTTCAGGTGGTCGGCCATCGGCGCGAGGAATGAGAGCGCGCGGCCGGCGTCGCCGTAGACCTTGTAGTGTGCCAGGGCGAACACGCCCAGCAGCCAGCTCCACGCCGTGCCCTGGTGGTAGGCGCTGTCGCGCTGGCGCTGGTCGCCGGTACACTGGCCCCGGTATTCCAGCGCCCCTGGATCGAGCGAGCGCAGCCCTGTCGAGGTGAGCAACCTTTGCGCGCAGATGTCCACCACCGCCCTGGCCTTCTCGTAGTCCAGCAGCGCGTAGGGCATCGAGACCACCAGCAGTTGATTTGGGCGCAGCGTGGCGTCGTTGCCCCCATCGGGGGTGTCGATCACGTCGTAGAGGTAGCCGCCGGCCCCATACCAGAAGCGCGCGTGGAAACTATCCTGAGTCTGGCGCGCCATCGCCTCGCAGCGCGCGGCGTCGGCATCGCGGCCCAGGCGACCGGCCAGGCTGGCGATGATGCGCAGCGCGTTGTACCACAGCGCGTTGATCTCCACCGGCTTGCCGGCGCGCGGCGTGACCACCCAATCGCCTACTTTGGCGTCCATCCACGTGAGTTGCATCCCCGGCTCGCCCGCGCAGAGCAGGTGATCCTCCGGGTCCACCCTGATCTGGTAGCGCGTGCCCCGGACGTGCCAGTCTACGATGTCGGCGAGGATGGGATAGAGGTCGCGCGCAAGCGCGTTATCGTTGGTGGCGCACAGATAAGCGTGCACGGCGCAGAAATACCACAGCGTGGCGTCTACGGTGTTGTATTCGAGCGCATGGCTCATGTCGGGGAAGCGGTTGGGCAACATGCCCCGGTCCACATAGCGCGCGTAGGTGCGCAGGATGGCGGCGGCCACCTCAGGCCGCCCGGTGGCGAGCGTCAGCCCCGGCAGCGCGCCCATCGTGTCGCGGCCCCAGTCGGTGAACCAGGGGTAGCCGGCGATGACGCTCTTGCCCTCTTCCATGTCGTCGCAGTCTTCGTCGCGGATGCAACGGTCCACGATGAACTGGTCGGCGGCGAGCACAAGCTGGCGAATCCAGTCCGGCGCGCCCGCGCCTGCCGGGCTGACACGGAGCAGTTCCTCCTGCCGGTTGCGCTCCTCCTCAAGCGCTTGCTGCCAGGGAGCCGGGCGCGCGTCCTCGGCGGCGGCGATCAGGCAGAAGGTCGCGCCGGGGGGCAACTGCGCGCGGATCGTGGCCGGCGCGAAGAGGTCCTCGCGGTCGGGCAGACCGCGTTGTGTCTCCTCGCTCAGATGAAAAGCCCACCACCACTCGCCGCCGAGCATGATCTCGCCGGTGTTGGCGTAGAGGCGTAAGGGCAGCGCGCCCGGCACCGTCAACACTTCGAGGCTGCCCTCCAACGGCGCGACGATGGGCTGGCCCTGGCCCCCGCTGGTGACGCCGTGATGCTCGCGGTAGGTACACAGCGGCGTGAGTTGCAGCTCGACCGGGCGAGAGCCGCGCTGGTAGGTGTAGGTGATGTAAGTGACATTGTGACCGTGCCGCATCCACACGCGCTGGACAATCTGAACCTCCCCAAACGCATAGGTGAAGGTCGGTATTGCGCCCTCCAGGTGGAACCGCTCCATGTGGCGGTAGCCGTCGGGCAGCACCACGCCGGCGGCCCAGCGGTGCGTGATCAGCGGGTAGCGCGCCTCGCCAACCGTGACCCAGGCGTCCAGATCGGCGAGCAACATCACCCGGCCCGACGGCGGGGCGGCGGCGGCGACGAGCAGGCCGTGATAGCGGCGCGTTCTCACGCCGGAGAGGGTGCCCATCGCGTAGCCGCCGATGCCGTTCGTGACCAGCCATTCCCGGCGCTGCGCAGCCGTCAGATCGCCGGTGATTTCGCGGCCAAAGTGGATCATCGGTGCGCCTCCGTAACTCCCGTGTCGGCGTTGTGAGCGGGGGTGGAGAGCCGTGACGAAGGGTTGTGATGCATGGATTCTACCACAGGTGGGGCAGCTTTTCCGGCACCAACGGGGCTGGCTCCATCTCGTATTCGGCAGATTCACGAGATTTTGACAAGATCAGTATTGACAAATGATGGAACCAGCATTAAGTTATAGTTGATAGACGCGCACGCGAGCGGTTGGGATCACGAAGAGGAAACCCATGATGTCGCCGGCGATTGAGGTCCTGTTTAGCCTGGTAACGTTGGTCATATCGGTGATGTTGTTCCGTTTTCTGGCGACCGGTGGACCGCACTTTATTATCATCGGCGACCTCGACCCGGAGATGGTGGACCGGACGTTTGAGGTGTTGACGTGGCTCTGCGGGGCAGTGGTGGTGTTCCTGACGTTTCGCATCGTCACGTTGATCCTGCTCTTATAGATTGCCCCCAGAGCCGGGAGTTTCAGCGGCGGTCGTTAGGCCCGCCGCTTTTTGATTCACGATTGTCCTGGTCGGATTCTGGCGTGCGCCCATCTGGGTTGTTACACTCTCAGATAGACCCTGTTGCGCCAATGGAGCGCGCAAACCTGTGCATGGGTCGCGCTGTGAATCGACGAAATATCCCAAAGAATCCCAAACTGATTGCGGTTATCCCAAATCCTCAGTTGGGATAACCGGCCTGAAAGGTTATGAACGTGAGGGTTGAAAGCGCGATCTGGTACAAAGTGTTGGCTCCCTTGTTCCCGACCTGGGCGCGGCTGGGACATCCCATTTTCACCTGGGAGCTGGAGCGCCGCCGACGCCGCCAGGGGCGCATCGCGCGGTGGGTGATGACGGCGCTCTTTTCGGCGCTGATGCTGGCGTTGATCGTCGCTGCCCTCGACGCACACGCGCAGGACCAACCCCTCGCACCCGGCGTCGTCGGCCCGCTGTGGATTGCATTGCTGGCTCCACATGTGCTGTTGCGGGTAGCCGCATCCTTCTCCACCGGCGGGGCGATCAACCGCGAGGTGGAGGCTGGCACGTGGGACAGCCTGCGCGCGACCGCCATGCCGACGCAAGACGTGCTCGGCGCGAAGTGGGCGGCGGGGTTGTGGTCGGTGGGCGTGATCCTTGTCTGGACGCTGGTCTTGCGGGGCGCGCTGGTGATCCTGCTGCTGAGCGACCTGGCGCGCTTTCGGGGGCACTATCTTCTCTTCCTGGTGGAAAGCTCGCAGCCGCCGATCCCCTGGGTGGCGGGTGTGCTGGCGGTGGCCGCCGGCATGGCCGGGGCGGTCATGCAGCCGGCGATCTCGGCGGGACTGGACGCCGCCGCCGGGTTGCTCGCCTCGGTGTGGATCCGCAATCAGGGCTTGGCGCAGGTGTTAGCTGCGATGGTCCGCCTGGGGACGTGGATCGGGGTCGTCGCGCTCTCCTGGCCGGTGGTCGCGTCGCTGGGGTGGCAGCCCGTGACCGCCTTTGGACCCTGGGTGCTGATCCTCCTGTTTTCGGTCGAGGGCGATATGGCGCTCGGCCTGCTGATGATCGATTGGCTTTCTTATCTGTACGGCGACGTCGATTGGGGGTTCGCTATTGGCCCGGCGGCGCTGGTCCTGGTGCTCGCGCAGGCGGGGCTGACCGCGCTGCTGATCCGCCTGGCGGGGTGGCGCGCCGGCAAGTTGAGCGTGCAGGAGTGAGATGCGCGTTCTACGCCTGACCTGGGTGTTGTTCATGACCTTCGCCGCCCTGGTGGTCATCGCCTCGGTGGTCGGCGGCATGTCGCCCAGGGAGCGGGTCATCGGCGTGCTGGACGCCGATTGCCCCATGCCGTGCTGGCAGGGCATCCGTCCCGGTGTGACGGACGTAGACGCGGCCATCAGCCTGCTCGCGATCAGCCCCTTCGTGGACACCCGCTTTCTCGCCGTTGCTGGCGCGCCCGGCGACGATTGGTGGCAGATCACCTGGACCGATTCGTCGCGCCGCAACGTCTACCTGTGGGGCGCGCTCATCATGCGCGGCGACGTCGTCCACCGGATTGATGTGAACTTCTCCGCCGACTGGCCGGCGACGGTGGAAGACGTGATCGGCTTGTTGGGGATGCCGTCTTACATGGTGGTGCAGGGTCCCTCTGCGGCGATGCCGAGTCCGCGCGCGAGCAGCATTTTGCTGTTCTACCCTGAAGCGGGGTTGGAGGTCGCGGCGCACCAGCCTACCTGGGAGTCGTCGCTGTGGACGGCAATGCGCGTGGGGCGGCTATCGATTGTGGAAGTGAACCCCGATGGGCCGCCGATATGGGACCGGGCGTTCGGGGATCTCATGTTCGACATCGACCTGTACACCCCCAAACCGTGAATGGCATGGTCAGATTGATTTTGCTATCAGCGGCATTGACCGGCGCGCTGGCTGCGCTGGTGACGGTCATCAGCGCCGTCGGCGCGTCGAGCGCCCCAGGTGTGTTCGCGCTCGACGGGTTCGACTGCGCGCCGCCATGCTGGCAAGGGATTGTGCCGGGTGAGACCAGGGCGCGGCGCGCGCAGCAGCTTTTGGGAGCAAGCCGGTTCGTGGCGCAAGGATCGGTGCGTTACAACCTGGCGAGCATCGACTATGAGGATACGGGTACGCTCTATTGGAGCGCGCTCACTGCCAGGGATGGCGCGCCTAAAGGCGCGACGGCGCAAGTTGAAGGCTGGGTGGTCACCGCGCTGGACCTGCCGGGGTTGGACGCGCGGCTGGGCGACGTGGTGGCCGAGTTGGGACCGCCGACGTGGGTGCTGGCGCGATATATGCCGGCGGAGGGGGCCATGCGCCTGGTGGTGGACGTGCTCTATACCGACCTGGGGATACGCCTGTCAGTTTCGGGCGCGGGGTACCGGCACCTGTCGCCAGCGCTGACGGTGAACCGGGCCTATTATGGGGGGCGGATGAGTGCGCCACGACTGGGCAACCTCGTAGTCTTGCCGGAGGAGATGGAGTGGAAAGGGTTCGTTTCGTTGGCGCGCTATGGGGTGACGCAGCCCTGACGCGAACTGTTTCGAGGTATCTGTTCACCTTGTCTGCCCTGTGCGGCGCTGCACTGTGTTTTTCGCAACCCGCCGACTAAATTCGGCGGCTAATCGCAGAATAGCGCGGTCAGAATTGCGAATTCACCCGCGACTTTAGTCGCGGGAGCCATAAGGTGAACAAATACGTTTCGAGATGCAAACAGGGCAGGGCTTCACCCCGACGCGCGATGCGGCCGGCGACGCGCGTTGAGAGGACATTGGAGGCGTTGCGATGCGCACCGTGCTTCGGCTGACAGCTTTGCTCGTGGCGACCTTCACTGCTCTGGTGATGGCGGTGAGCGCGGCGGCGCAGGCACTCGCGCCGGCGGGGATGTTCTCGGTGCAGGGGTTCGACTGCCAACAGCCGTGTTGGCTGGGGATTGTGCCCGGCGAGACGACGGTCGAGGAGGCGGAGCGCCTGTTGCTGCAAAGCCTCTACGTCACGCCAGAGTCGGTGCGGTGGGGCGTCGAGGAAGACAACAGCGGGTTTATCCAGTGGCGGATGGCCGGCGGCCCGCCGGGCCAGGGACGGGGGCGCGTCTGGCACGGCGTGGTGATCGCGGTGCGGGTTGTCAGCGCCGGCGCCCGATTGGGCGACCTGGTGGCCGAGTTGGGCCAGCCAGAGTGGGTGCTGGCGCAGTACACCGCTTCGGGCAGTATGCTGGCCGATGTCACGTACCCGGCGCTGGGCGTGCGCGTCCTAAGCCTGGCGGCGGGCTACCGTCAGGTCTCACCAGAGCTTCCGATCATCGAGGTGATTTACCTGCCCTACGTCAGGCCGCGCCCAGGCTGGTCGATGCCCTGGCAGGGGTTCACGCTGGCGCGGTACATCGCCGATAACGAATGCGGGGCGTGCTGATGGGGCCGGCGTGTCAAGCGCCGCGATGAACAACGCCATCGGTCCCGTTTGGGAATCGGGCAAGAGGCTTCGTCGGCGGATCAGTCCACCATGCCGAGCTTGACCTTCCACTCGTCGGGCAGGCGAGTGGGCCTGCCGTCGCGCGTGACACAGATGTGCTGGGTCTCGCCTGACACGTAGAGCTGTCCGGTGTCGGCGCTCACAATCTCATACGTAAACGTCAACGAACGGCTGCGCACCTCCGCCAGGCGCGTGCGTACCGTGACTCGCTGGCCGTACAGCGCGGCGCAGGCATAGCGGGCGTGTAGCTCGGTGAGGGCCAGAAAAAAGCCGGCCTTCTCAAAGTCGTTGTAGGGCAGGCCCTTCGCGCGTCCCCACGCGCTGCGTCCCTCCTCAAACCAGACGATGTATGCACTGTGATGGACGATGCCCATCGCGTCAGTCTCGGCGTAGCGCACGTGGAAGGTGGTTTCCACCACGTCAGAATCTTCGAGTTTCACGGATTCGGCCTCCGGTTGGGATGGTGCAAGCGCACACGATAATACCGTCACTTGAACCGCTGGGCGATTGTCTTAACCTTTCCAAATTCCTCTACGACGTGCGCCGGCCTATAATGGTCGGCGTGCCTGAAGACGTTGTCTTGCTCCTGCGCGCCCTGTGCCTGGCCGGGCTGATCGCCACGCCGGCCCTGGTGATCCTGTCGCGCGCCCGGTTGCGCGGACGGACGCCGCCGGCCTTTCCCACACGCTATCGGACGCGGGCGGCGCGGGCTTGCATGGCGGCGGCGGCGCTCACCATGGCCTGGGCGATGCGCATCCTCGGCGACCGGTGGGGCAACATCCAAGACGGAATGCCGTTCGTGTGGCTGGGAGGGGCGCTCTTCCTGGTAGCAATGGCGCTGCGCCGGCCCGCTTTACCGGTCTGGCCGGGCGAGGCCGGCAGCGCGGCGACCGCAAAAGACCCCGCCTGGCTGCTGGCCGTGCGCGCAGCGCTGGCGGCGGCGGGCGCGGCGGTGGTGGTTGCGCTGAGCGACTTGATGCAGCGCGCGCTCCCCTCATACCCGGTGCAGGTCGGCGCGTGGGCGCTGGGCGTGACCGCCTTCGTGGTGGCGGCGATGCCGGGCGGCGCGTGGGCGGCGGCGTGGCGCGGGCTGCGCGATTCGTGGAAAGAGGCGCGCGGGGAGTGGCTATTCGTTCTGGCGTGCACCGGCGCGGCGCTGGCGCTGCGGCTGATCCAACTAGAGAGCGCGCTGCCGATCCTCTTCGGCGACGAGGCCCCTTTCGGGCGCGACACCGTAGCGCTTTTGCTGGGCGCGCGCGTATCGTTGTTCGCGCCGGGGCACCAGGGCCACCCCTGGCTGTTCCCGGCGATGCAGGCCCCGCTGGTGAGCGCGCTCGGCCACACGCTGACGGCGGTGCGCCTGCTGCCGGCGTGCGTCGGCGCGCTGACCGCTCCCGCGACCTACCTGCTGGGCCGCGAGATGTTCGACCGGCGCGCGGCGGCGGGGGCGGCGGCGTTCCTCGCCACCTACCCGGTGCACGTGCACTTCAGCCGGCTGGGACTCAATAACATCTTCGACTCGTTGTTCGCGGCGTTGACGTTCGCGTTGCTGTTGCGCGGCCTGCGCACCGGCGGGCGGCTCTCGTTTGCGCTGGCAGGCGTGTCGCTGGGCCTGGGCCAGTATTTCTACTCATCGGGGCGGCTGCTGCTCGTGTTAATCGCGCCTTATCTGGTCTACCTGGCGCTGGCGCGGGGGCGGCTCATGCGCGCGCACTGGCGCGGCCTGGCGACGATGCTCGGCGCGGCGGCGCTGACCGTGTGGCCGGCGTTCCATCACCTGTACGTATACGGGGTGTCGCTGGTGTTCCGCGCGCCGCTCACCAGCATCCTGATGGCCCCGCCGGGGCACGAGACCGCCATCGAGACCGCGCAGGAAAGCGGCCAGCTTGGCGACCTGATTGCGCACCAGTTGAGCTATTCCGTTCTCGGCTACATCCACATCCCCGACCAATTTCACTTTTACGGCGGGCAGACCGCAATGCTGCTCCCGGCGGCGGCGGGGGCCTTCCTGCTCGGCGTGATGTGGGCCTTCTGGCGGTGGGCGCACCCGCCGGAGCTGCTGCTCCTGGCGTGGATCGCGCTCACCGCGCTGCTGGGCGGTGCGCTGCTCGTCAGCCCGCCGGGGTATGCGCGCTACGTCATCGTCACACCCGCACTCGCCGTGATGGTCGCCATGGGGCTGGTCCGCACGGTGGACTACCTGCTGCCGGCCCTATCGCCAGCCTCGCTCTTTCGGCTGATCCCACCTGCCGCGCTGACGCGCGCTGCGGGCCTGGCGCGGCTCCTGGTGCGAGTCGCGTTGCCGGTTCTGTCCGGTCGGCGGCGGCTGGTCGCTTCGCTCGCGGCGAGCCTGACGGCGCTGCTGGTCGTGGTGAACGTGGGCTACTATTTCGGGCAGCACCTTGACGACCTCCTGAACGAGATTGCCGACCGGGGCTGGGAACTGCGCGACCTGCACACGCGCATCGCGGCGCTGCCGCCGGAGATGCACGTGTATATCATCTCGTCCGACATAGACCTGCACGCCGAGGCGGTGATGAAGTACTTCCTCGGCGACCGGGTGATTGAGTACGTGCGCGACGACCCGGTTGACTGGGTACAGTGGGACTCGTGGGTGTCCAGGCTGGAGCGAGGAAGCACGTTGGTGATCTTCGTCCAGCCAACGCGGCTGGACGACTTGCAGGCGTTGATGCGGCAGTTGCCAGGCGGGATGCTACTGACGCCGACCGAGAAGCTGCGCCGGGGCGTGCCATACCCCATTTACATCGTGCAGGTCGATGCAGGGAGTTAGCGCATGGACCCCATCGCCCAGGCGCGCCTGATCACCTTGCTGGCGCTGGTCCTGCTGGTCTGCGCCGTCGTCGTGCTGCGGCAGCCCCGTGCGCGGCGGATAGCGCAGGCGTGGTGGGCGGCTGCTCACCGGGAGCGCCTGCTGATGGCCGCGGCGGTCGCGCTGACGGCGACCGGGCAGGCCATGCTTGCGTTCGACGCGGCCAACTCGCGCCCCGGCCTGGCGCTGATCGGGTTGGGGGCGGCCTGCTTCTGGGCGGCGTGGCGTCAACACCGCCCTGCCGCCGAGGGCGAAGCTCAACCGCTTGAGCCGCCTTCTGGATCGTCCGAGAATCGCGCTCAGGGAGCTACCGTAAAATCCCAGACCAGGGGCTTAAGCCCCTGGTCTGGGCGGATTGCAGGCGTTGCGCTGTCGGTTGCAACGATCTTCTGGCTCGGCGAACGGGTCAGCCCGCACTTCCTCGAAGGGTTCAGCGTGCCCAACCTGGTCAACATGGGCGCATGGCCCTCCTACGCCGAGCAGCTCAGCCTATGGCTGGGAGCGATCGCGCTGTTCTTCGTCTCCGTCGCGCCAAAGGCCGACTTCACCGCCCTGGCGCACGAAGTCCGCGCAAGCTGGCGGACCGCAGGCGGCAGGCGTGACTGGATGTTGGTGACCGGGTGCATGGTCGCGGCGCTGGCCCTGCGCACGGCCTGGTTGGAGACGACCCTCCCGATTGTGTTTGGGGACGAGTCCTCGTTCGCGCGGCAGGCGGCGACTGTGAGCGAAGGCTACCTTGCATTGCTCTTCGCGCCGGCGCATCTCTCGCACCCCTGGCTCCACTCGGCAGCGATGGCCCCGTTTGTGAGCCTGCTGGGCCGGACGCTCACGGCGGAGCGGATGTTCTCGGCGCTGTGCGGCGCGCTCACCGTCCCGGCGGTCTACCTGCTGGCGCGCTTCCTGTTCGACCGGCGGGTGGCGGCGCCAGCGGCGGTCTTCATCGCCGGGTGGAGCCTGCACGTGCACTTCAGCCGCCTGTCGCTGAACAACATCGTGGACCCGCTCTTCGGCGCGCTGGCGTTTGCGTTTCTGTGGCGAGGGCTTCGGCGCGGCGACCGGCTCAGTTACGCGCTGGCGGGCGCGGCGTTAGGGCTGAGCCAGTACTTCTACACCGGGGCGCGGCTCTACCCGTTGGTGATGCTCGCGTTCCTGGCGCTGCTGGCGCTCTTTCGGCGACAGCTTGTCTGGGGCCAGCGGCGCGGGTTGGCCGTGTTGGCGCTGTCCTTTATGTTGACGACCTGGCCGGCGAACTACTTCCTGGCGACGAACGGCCTCCCGTTGACTTCGCGCACGCCGGATGTCAGCATCCTGGAGCCGCGCGCGGATCACGGCGGGCTATCGCCGTTTGAAAAGATGGGGCGGGATGGCACACTCGTCCCCTATATGGGCAACCAGCTCTACAACGCGCTCCTGGCGTTCAACTACAAGACCGACAACTCGCGCTTTTACGGCGGCGCTGTGCCCATGTTCCTTCCTGTCGAGGCAGTCGCCTTCCTGCTTGGCGTGATGTGGGCGCTCTCGCGCTGGCGCACGCCGGCGCGCCTGCTGCTGCTCTTGCTCACCGTGAGCACGGTCGTGGCGGGCGGGGCGCTGCTGTTCAGCCCGCCGCACTTCACGCGCTACCTGGTGGCGGTCCCGGCGCTCGTGATCTTGTTCGCGCTGGGGTTGGTCAAACCACTGGAAGCATTGGCTCCGCGCTGGCGATGGCGGGGCGCGCTGGCGGTGGGGCTGGCGGGGTTGCTGGCGCTGGGCAGCACGGGCTACTACTTCCTCCACCACGTCGCCAGTATGCGCGCGGAGTTCGCGCCGCGCGCGTGGCAGATCCACGACGTGGCGCAGCGCATCCGGGCGTTGCCGCGGGGCGCGATGGCGTATGTGATCCATGCAGGCGAGTTCGACCTGCACGCGGAGGAGGTGGTCTTTTACCTGGCCCCGCAACGGGAGGTGAGCTATCAGCATTACGAGGACTTGAACTGGTCTTTTGTCGGGAGCCTGCGACCCGGCTATCACGCCTTTTTCATCTCGCCGGGACTGGTGTCGGAGGTCCTGCCGGCGTTGCAGCGCCTCTTGCCGGAAGGGCAGGTCGAGGCACCGCCCTCCGCACTGCCGCGCGGGCAACCGTTCTTGATGTACCGGTTGTATCCCTACTGAAGAAGTCGAGACAAGGGCTTAAGAAACTATCTCAAAAGGTATTGTAAGTCAGTCTTCGATACCAGAGTAACGCACAGGCAAACTGAAGTAATGCCAGGTAGTTCTCGGACTTTTTCTCATACGCACCAAGATGCCACGACACTTGGACAACCAGGCCAGGGTGCGCTCGACTACCCAGCGGCGCGGCGGGTACTTTTTTTGTCCGCCGCCACCGCCGCTTCACCGATGCGGCGGATGTGACCGACGTAGCCGTACTGCGCCACCGCCGCCTCACCAGTCGGATTGTCATAGGCTTTGTCCAGGCACAAGTGCTGGGGATGGGCCGCATTCGGT
>DAOTXU010000041.1:0-3151 GCA_034435135.1 Anaerolineae bacterium
GGGCCGAGGACAACCATCTCTCGCTGCGCCTCACCGGAGACTTCGCCCCCGTCCTCGAAGCGGTGCGCGGGCTGTACATCAAAGATATTCGCGTGGAAGAGCCGACGCTGGAAGAGGTGTTCCTCACCTTCTACAGCAACAACGGCGTCGCCGCGTCGAGGGCCGAAACGCAGAAAGCTAAGGAGGTGCTGTAATGGCCGGTTCGATTTTCAAGGAAACGCTCCGCCGGAGCTGGCGGCAGATCATCTACTGGGGTATAGGCATCTCGCTGTTGATCGTGTATGTGACCACCGTCATCGGCGACTCTGAAATGCTGGCGGCGTACACTGATATGGTGGCGAAGATGCCGACCCAGTTGATGGAAATGTTCGGGCTGAACCCGGATACGCTGGGCAGCGTCGAAGGGTATCTGGCATGGGGCGTCTTCAGCTATACGGCGATTATCATCGCCGTGTACGCCGTGATCGCAGGGCTGAACGTCACCGCCAACGAGGAAGACTCCGGCATCCTGGACGTGCTGCTCAGCCTGCCCGTGCCGCGCTGGCGCGTCGTGATCGAGAAGCTGGCGGCGTTCACGGTGATGCTGCTGGGGATCGTCGCCATCAGCTTCGTGGCGATGGCGCTGGCGATGCAGCTGACTGACTACACTATCGACACGGGTCTCCTGTTCCAGAGCTTTCTCAACTTAATCCCGCTAAACATGTTTGTCATGGTCTTCACGGCGTTCGTGTCGGCGCTTGTGCGCGGGCGCAACACCGCCGCCGGCATCGCCGCCGCCTTCGTGATCGCCAGCTACTTCATCGACAGCATCGGCGGGATGCTGGGCGGCGACTTTGCGGACGCGCTGAGCCGGCTCTCGATCTTCCGCTACTTCGACCCCGAACCGGTGCTGTCGGGTGGGCTGGTGTGGGCAAATGTCATCGGCCTGTTGGCGGTTGCAGGGTTGCTGCTCGGCGGATCGCTATGGGCCTTCAACCGCCGCGACGTCGGGCTTTAAGAGCCTATCCGATAAAACCCCTCAACCACCCAGACAGGGGGCTAAAGCCCGCTGTCCAGGATTTTCGTACAAGGCGCTCTCTTACCGAGAGCGCCTTGTTCTGTGCAAGCGCAACGCCCCAGGATTTCACAGAAAATTCGCGCCACGACTGGAAATCTATCCTCACGGCGTGCTAAGATTCAGGGTGCCTCTTTTGCGTCAAAGTGATTGTGCCAGGCGCATAATGAGCCTATAATCGTCACCGGCGACACAGCTTATTGCAGCGTAGGCCGGAGGGACCGGCGTTGAGCAACCTGGATAGCTTCATCGGTCGCGTGATCGGCGGTCGGTACGAGATCATCGGCTTCCTGGGCAGCGGGGGCATGGCCGAGGTCTACAAGGCCCGGCACCTCCAGCTCGACCGGCTCGTCGCCTTCAAGCTCATGCATAGCTTCCTGGCGACCGACGAGCGCTTCCGAGAGCGCTTTGAGCGCGAAGCGCGCGCGGTGGCGCGCCTGCGGCACCCCAACATCGTGCAGGTGTACGACTTCGACTACTCAGTCGAAGATCGCCTGTACTACATGGTGATGGAATTCATCGACGGGCCGACCCTGCGCCAGCACATCGACGACTTGGCGGCGCAGGGACGGCTGATGCCGGTCGAAGAGGCGGTGCGCATCGCCACCGACGTGGGCAAAGCGCTCTCATACGCCTACACACGCGAGGGCATGGTCCACCGCGACGTGAAGCCCGCCAACGTGATGATCGACTCCGACGGGCGCGTCGTGCTCACCGACTTCGGCATCGTCAAGATCGCGGGCGGCGGCATCACCCTCACCGCCAGCGGGGTGATGATGGGCACCCCTTCCTACATGGCCCCGGAGCAGGGCCTTGGACAGTCCGGCGACCACCGCGCCGACATCTACTCGCTCGGCGTGATGCTCTACCAACTGGCGACCGGCAAGCTCCCCTATGAGGCCGACACGCCGCTGGCGGTGGTGCTCAAGCATGTCAACGATCCATTGCCCCCACCCACCAGCGTCAACCCGAACCTCCCGCGCGGCCTGGAAGTCGTCATCTATAAGGCGATGGCGAAGAAGGCGGAAGAGCGCTACCAGACCGCCGACGCGATGGTTAAGGACCTGCAAAACCTGAGCGCCCTCGCCGGGGTCAAGATGCCGGCGCAGCCCGGCGCGATCCCCGAAGCCGTCGCGGCGACGCCGGAAACCTTCGCCGAAGCGCCCGCCGCCGTCGCGGGGACGACCCAACCCAGCCCTGCGCCGGCAGCCGCGCCCGCCAAAGCGCGTCCGCCCGTGCTGCTCTACGGCGTGATCGCGCTGGTCGCCGTGACGATTCTGGTCGGCGGCGCGCTCCTGCTCGGCGGCGGACGCGGCCCCTCAGATAGCGACCTCACGGCGACCGCCCGGCGCATGACCCAGGCGTTCGAGGTCGCCGCCCAGCAGACCGCGATTGAAGCGGCCTTCCAGACCGAGACGCAAGTCGTCCATCAGGTCGGGACGCAGGCCGCCATGCGCCAAGCTGAAACCGAAGCCGCGCAACAGACCGAAATCGCCTACGCTGAAAACACCCAGGTCGCGCAAACGGAGGGGGCCATCATCACCGCTCTGCCGCCGGCTACCGCCTCGCCGACCGAAGCGCTGGAAGCGACTCAGACCGAGCCGCCAACGCCGACCGCATCACAGACCCGCGCGCCATCCGACACACCGACGGGTACCGCAGCGCCGTCAGACACACCGACGCGCACGCCGACCGCGCCCCCGGCCCCGTCAAACACGCCGACCGATACCCTCACTCCAACGCCTGACCTTGAGGCCACGAACATCCGCGCCACGCTTCAGGCGGTCCTGGATGTGTTCAATACACAGACTGCCGTGGCGAGCATGGCGACGGATACGCCCACGCGCACGCCGACCGTGACGGCCTCGCCGTCACAGACCGACACCCCCACCAGCGCGCCCACCGATACGCCGACGAAAACACCGACGCCGTCCGACACCCCCACTGTCACCCCAACATCGACGGCCACACATACCCCCACCGACACGCCCACCCCCACCCCCAACATCCAGGCGACCAACGAGCGCGCCACGTTCGAGGCGATTGTGAACTTCTTCATCCGGCAGACCGAGGCCGCCGAGGCCGCCATCGCTACCC
>DAOTXU010000042.1:0-12019 GCA_034435135.1 Anaerolineae bacterium
ACCCTCTTCCACCCGGCGACGGGGGCGCTGCGCGTCAAGGGCGTGACCCGTGCGACGAATGCGGTCTTGCATCCCTGGCTCAAAGCGCAACTGAACGCCATCCTGGCGACCTTACCCCAACCGCCGCCGCGCCTGAGCCCGGAAGCGACCCGCGCGATCTGGGAAAGCTGGCGCGAGGGGTTGCGCCACACAGTCACCCTGCCCGCCGCGTTGCCGCCCTTACGGATGCTCCTGGTGATGGACAACCTCAAGGGGCATCACACGCCCGCGTTTGTCCTCTGGTTCTTTGCGCACGGGACGCGGAGCGTGCCGCTTTACACGCCTTTGGGCGCCAGCTGGCTCAACCTGGCGGAGCCGATCCAGCGCATCATCAAACGACGTGCGCTCGATGGACGCTACCCCCAAAGCGTCAGCGAACTGATCGCCTGGCTGGAAGCCACGGCGCAGGGCTGGAATGCGCCCCCCACGCCTTTCGTGTGGGGCGGCAAACGCAAAGCTCGCCGCCAACGCGCACGCGAACGCCGTCATGCGCTGGGTGGCGCTGCCGCTTACACCCGACGCCCCATACCCCGGCGCTCTCGCCAGAGAAATGGCTATGTTCATGTCAATTGACCCACTACTAAATCCGGTGTAAAACTGTCCAGGAATCCAACCGCAGTACAAACACAGGCGAGCATTTCGGACAGGGGCAATCAGACACGTTGCGACGGGTTGATTCCGGCTCCGACGGGCCGAGGATGACATCCAGCAGGGGAAGAATGGTCCGATCGGTGAGGCGGTAAAAGACGTTTAACCCTTCCTTGCGCGCATCGACCAGGCCGGCGTCGCGCAGGCTCATCAACTGTTGCGAGATGTATGCTTGCCGGCGGCCCAACACAGCCTCCATATGGCATACGCACTCATCGCCGCGCCGCAAGATGTCCAGGATTTGCAGCCGGACCGGGTGCGCCAGGACTTTGAAAAGCTGCGCCTGTTCTCTGTAGTCCTTCGTCTCGTCCACATTCAACATCCTGAATGTTGAATGTAGTGTAGTGCTGATGCAATCTTGTGAGAAGGATCACATGTCATGTGATGCGAGGACGCTTGTCACAAGTAAAGGCTTTCGATGGCTCAGCAGGAGCGTCAGCCTTCGGCGGCGATTCCAGGAATGCAGGGGTTTGCGCATCGTCGCTCAGGTGGCGGCCTGTTCCGAAACGTCTTCCCGTTCGATGAGGCCGTAGCCGCTTTCGATATTGAAACCAATCCATTGACCCCCGCCCCCGGCTTGGCTACACTTGGTCCAGTAGACTGCGCACTTGACGAGGCGACCCGTGAGCGAATCACCGCTGTTGAAAGGGTTGAACCCCCCGCAGCGCGAAGCCGTGACCGCCGGCCCCGGCCCCGTGCTGGTGCTCGCCGGGCCGGGCAGCGGCAAGACGCGCGTGCTCACCCACCGCGTGGCGTACCTGATAAGGGAACACGGCGTCCTGCCGGAGCACATTATGGCGGTGACGTTCACGAACAAAGCCGCGCGCGCGA
Source organism: Anaerolineae bacterium (assembly GCA_034435135.1). Taxonomy (GTDB): domain Bacteria; phylum Chloroflexota; class Anaerolineae; order Aggregatilineales; family JAFGMM01; genus JAOSJO01. The sequence goes on from DAOTXU010000042.1 coordinate 1,519, forward strand.
TGCGCGACCGGGTCGAGCGGCTGCTGGGCGGGACGCTTCAGGGCGCGCGCATCGGGACCTTTCACGCGACGTGCGCGCGCATCCTGCGCATCGAGGCCGAGCATACACCGTACACGCGCGAGTACGTCATCTTCGACACCGACGACCAGCGCCGCGTCGTCGAGGCTGCGCTCGCCGACCTCAACGTTGACCCCAAGCGCTATCGCCCCAACCTGGTGCACTCCAAAATCTCGGCGGCGAAGAACGAACTGATCTCCCCTGAAGAGTACCAGGCCGGCAGCTATTTTGAAGAGGTCGTGGGCCGGCTATATGCGCGCTACCAGGAATTGCTCGTCGAAAACAATGCGATGGACTTCGACGACCTGCTCGTGCGCACGGTCCAACTCTTCCGCGAGCACCCCGACGTACTGGCGCGCTACCAGCGCCGCTATCGTTGGGCGCTGGTCGATGAGTTCCAGGACACGAACACGGCGCAGTACGCGCTGCTCAAGCTGCTCACCCACGCGGAGGGGCACCGCAACCTGTTTGTGGTCGGCGACGAGGACCAGAGTATCTACCTGTTCCGGGGCGCGGATTACCGCAACGTGCGCCGCTTCGAGGAAGATTTCCCGGAGCGAACCAGGATTCTCTTGGAGCAGAACTACCGCTCGACACAGCATATTCTGGATGTCGCCAACGCGGTCATCCGCCACAACACCGACCGCACGCCCAAGCGCCTCTTCACCGAGCGCAAGGGCGGCCCGCTCATCACCGTGCACGACGCCTACAACGAGAACGACGAGGCCGCCTTCGTGGTCGAGACCATCTACCAGTTGACAAAGGGCCGAAACAAGCAGTATGAGCCGCGCGACGTGGCGGTGATGTACCGCACCAACGCGCAGAGCCGCGCGCTCGAAGACGCCTTCATGGTGCGCGGGATGCCCTACCGCTTGGTGAACGCCACGCGCTTCTACAACCGGCGCGAGGTGAAGGACCTGATCGCTTACCTGCGGGTCGCCTACAACCCGGATGACTCGGTCAGCTTGATGCGCATCGTCAACACGCCGCCGCGCAAGATCGGCGACAAAACCATCGCCGCGCTCAAAGAATGGGCCGACCTGTACGAGACAAGCCTCTACCGCGCTTTCCTGGCGCTCTTGAGCGGCGCCGACAAGGGCGTTGAGCCGCCGCAGCTGAGGCCGCAGGCGGCGAGCAGCGCCCGCGCGTTCGCGGAACTGATCGCGGGATGGCAGGCGCAGCGCGAGGCCGACCTCTCGCCGCTGGCGTGGTTGGACCAGATCATCAAGCAGGTGGGCTACGAGGAATACATCAACGACGGCACGGTCGAAGGCCGCGAGCGCTGGGAGAACGTGCAGGAGTTGCGCAGCATCGCCTTCGGTTACGAGGGCCTGCCGCTGAGCGCCTTTTTGGAGGAGGTGTCGCTGGTCTCTGACGTGGACACGCGCGACGACGACGTGAACGCGCCCAGCCTGATGACCTTGCACGCCGCGAAAGGGCTGGAGTTCCCGGTGGTTTTCATCGTCGGTCTGGAGGAAGGGTTGCTGCCGCACAGCCTCTCGCAAGAAAGCCCGGAGGCGATGGCCGAGGAGCGCCGCCTGATGTATGTGGGCGTGACGCGCGCCAAAGATCATCTGTCGCTGAGTTACGCCTTCCGGCGCACGCGCTGGGGCAATGACGCCGTGAATGAGCCATCGCGCTTCCTGAAGGACATCCCCATCGATCTGGTCGAGGGCAACGCGCGTCTGAATCTGAGCACCGCCCAAGAACGCGCCAGTTACCGGCAGGCGATCACGTGGAGGCCGAGCGAGGCCCCGGCCACGCGGCAGGAGACGCAGTTTAAGACGGGCGAGCGCGTCAATCATCCCAACTTCGGGATCGGCGTGGTGGTGGAGAGCGAGTTGAGCGGCGGCGACGAGATGGTGACCATCGCCTTCGCGGACATGGGCATCAAGAAGCTGATGGCGAGCTTCGCCAAGTTGGAAAAGTTGTAGCTCGGCGCGCATGAGCCGCTGAGAACCAGCTTCTAGCTTCCAGCATCCAGTTTCGTGTGCAGAAAGGCCTCGTTGTGATGGAGCGGACCACCGAAACGCGCAACCCCGACACCATGAACTTGGACCAGATGACCAGCCTGGAGATCGTGCGCGCGATGCACCGGCGAGACGTGCGCGCGTTGGAGGCGGTCGGCGGCGCGCTGGAACGGATCGCCGGGGCAGTAGACCGGATCGCCGAGCGCATGGGGCGCGGCGGGCGTTTGATCTTCGTCGGCGCGGGTTCAGGTGGGCGCATGGCGAAGCTCGACGCCATTGAGTGCCCGCCAACGTTTGGCGTACCCCCGACTCTGGTATTCGCGCTCGTGGCCGGCGGCGACGCGGCGATGCTCGGTTCGGTAGAGGGCGCGGAGGACGACGCCGATGCCGCGCGGCGGGACATCGCCCAAGCAGGTGTGACGGAGGCCGACGCGGTGGTGGGCGTGGCGGCGAGCGGCAGCACGCCGTACACCGTCGCCGCGATGCAAGAAGCCCGCGCGCGCGGCGCATTTACCGTCGGGTTGGCCGGCAACCATCCCTCACCGCTCACCGAGGCGACGGAGTGGCCCATCCCGGTTGTGAGTGGGCCGGAGGTGTTGACCGGCTCCACCCGGCTGAGCGCCGGCACCGTACAAAAGGTGGTCCTCAACATGCTCAGCACCGCCGTGATGACGCGCCTGGGCCACGTGTACGGCAACCTGATGGTCGGCGTGCAGGCGACCAACGTCAAGCTGCACGGGCGCGCGGTGCGCATCGTGTGTGGGGCGACCGGCGCGGATGAGAAGACCGCGCGCGCCTGGCTGGAGGCCGCCGGCTGGCATGTCAAGACCGCCGTGGTGATGGGGCTGACCGGCCTCGACGCGGCGGCGGCGCGGGCGCGGCTGGAGGCGGCCGGCGGGTTCGTCCGCCGCGCGGTGGAGCGAAAAGAAGATTAAACCACGAATAACGCAAGTCTTTATTTCTTCATTCGTGTTATTGGTGTTATTCGTGGTTAAAATCCAATGGATAGGCTATACTGACTCGCAAATTCAGCGACCCGCACCGGGTAGATACGAGTGAATCATGGCAGACATCACCATCACGCGAAAGACGGACACGATGACCGAACGCGAGGCGCGGGAGGCCATCGCTTACTATGGCCGGCTGCTCTTCGCGCGCCAGCTGACCAACACCGCCGGCGGCAACCTGAGCGTGCGCGTCGGCGACCGGGTGTATCTCTCGCCGCGCTACGCCGGCAGCAAGTTCCAGTGGAGCCTGACGCCGGAGCAGATCGTCGCGGTGGACCTGTTCGATCCCGACGCGGAGAAGACGCCGGGCTTCTCGCGCGAGGGCCGGGCGCACCTGGGATTATACAAAGCCTTCCCGGAGGCGGGCGGAGTCATCCATGCCCACCCGCGTTACGTGACTGTGTTCGCGTCGGTGAGCAGGTCGATCCCGCCGGTGCTGGAATACACCAAGAAGTTCGGCGCGATTGAAGCGATCCCTTTCGCGCCGTCGCACTCACAAGAGCTGGCCGACAACATCGTCGCCGCGATGCTGGCGCAGCGCGAGCGCTTCCAGAAGAACGGCCTGGCGGTAGTCCTGCCCACGCATGGGATGATTGCGATGGGCCGCGACCTGGCCGACGCCTTCGATGTGGTGGAGCGGACCGACGTGAACGCGATGTGCGCCATCCTCGGCAAGCTGGTTGAGTAAAGACAAGGGGCTTACCTTCTTTGTCTCGTCGGGTTCCCGCAACGGTAGCTCCACAAGGCAACGTGGTCCGGCGCTACTGTCCCGTCTGGAAACAGGACAAGGGGCTTAAGCCCCTTGTCCCACCCATCGGACGGTTGAAACAGGCTAAAAGACGCGCTCTGCGCCCCACGCATGGACGCTCCACGCTATTCTATGGTGTTACCCCCGTAACGGAAATCGCAGGCGAATTCGCTCATAACTTGGCTCTGCAATCAGCCGCCGACTTCAGCCGGCGGGCCACCAAAACACAAGATAAGTGCATCCGGTGAACCGATATATCCTCGCCGTCAACCCCAACACCGCGATTGACCGCGTGTTGTTCGTGCCGCGCGTCGAATGGAACCGGACGCTCCGCGCGACCGCATCGGTGTGGGGCATGGCCGGCAAGGCCTCGGACGCGGCGTGGATTCTGGGTGAGCTTGGGTATCCCTCGCTCCTGCTCGGCTTCGCCGCCGGCGAGGCCGGGCGCACCATGCAGCACATGCTGGAGGCGCGCGGTGTGCGCACCGACTTCACGTGGACCGGCGGCTCAACACGGGTCAACACCGTCATCATCGGCCAGCAGGACGGCACGCATACCACCATCACCGCTGAGGGTCTGGAGGTCGCGCCGGCGCACGTGGATGACCTGCGCGCCCGGTATGCGCGCGCGCTCGACGCAGCTACATGCGTGATCCTGGCGGGTCGAATGCCGGACGGTGTGGACGCGGCGCTGAACGTCGCGCTCATCAACCAGGCGCGGGCGAAGGGGCTGCCGATGATCTATGACGCGAGCGGCGAGGCGCTCACAACCGGCCTGAAAGCCGCACCCACGATGGTCAAGCCCAACCGCGACGAACTGGAGGCGCTGGCCGGGCGCGCGCTCCCGACGCGGGGGGATGTGCTCGCCGCCGCGCGCGACGTGCTGGCGCGCGGGGTGGAAATCGTCGTGGCGACGCTCGGCGGCGAGGGCGCGCTCGCGGTCATGGCCGACCGGGCGTACCACATCCCGCCGATCCCGGTCGCAGTGGTCAACCCCGCCGGCGCGGGCGACGCGGTGCTCGCGGGCATGGCGGCGGCGCTTTCAGAAGGCAAGCCGGCGGAGGATGGGCTGCGGTTGGCGTTCGCGGCGGCGACGGCAGTATGTCTCACGCCGGGCACCGCCGACTGCCGCCGCGCCGACGTGGAGCGATTCCTGCCGCAAGTGCAACTCAACCCGGTGGGGTGAGCGGCCTACAGCCGTGCGTTCCATTGCCGACAGGGGGCTGAGAGATCATTTGAAAAGGGTTCCCCCGGCTAAAGCCGGGGGTGAATCTCCACCGTGCAGCGCCTTTCCGCCGATTCACCGCCGACTTCAGTCGGCGGAGCTTGAAAAAACTTCTGTTGCCCGACTTTGCAAACGGCCTCTGAAGCCCCTGCCTGACTTTTCTCAATACTCCAGCCGCTCCTCGCGCCGGATTCGCCCCCAGAACACCCGGTAGCTCCACACCTGGTAGATCAGCACCACTGGCAGGAAGACCAGCACGACGAGGAGCATCACCCCCAGGGTGTACTCGCCGGATGCGGCGTTGTGGACGGTCAGGCTCCAGTCAGGGTTGAGGCTGGAGACCATCACGCGCGGGTACAGCCCCCGAAACACCGTGCTCACCGTCAGCACGATGGTCAACCCGGTCATGATGAACGCCCACCCGTGCCGCTGCTCGCGGAGGAACCAGCCCGCCGCCAGCAACGCAATGCCCGCGCCCAGCGCATCAAGGCCGGGGTTGACGCCGATCTGCCGGAAGATGTCGGTCTCCACGTAGCTGAGCACCACAAAGACCACGACGATAATCACCGTCGGCAGCCACAGGCGGGCAGCGGCTTTGTGGGCGCGTTCCATGATCTCATCGGTGGTCTTGAGGCTGAGGAAAAGCGCGCCGTGCAACGTGAACACGCTCAGCGTCACCAGCCCGCCGACCAGCGCGTAGCCGTTCAGCAGGTCGAAGAAGTCCCCCGTGTAGGTCATGTTCTGGTCGATGGGCACGCCGCGCACGATGTTGGCGACCGCGACGCCCCACAGCAGCGCCGGGACCAGGCTCCCGACGAAGAGCAGCCAGTCCCACGCTTTGCGCCAGTTAACGCTCTCAACCTTGCTGCGGAACTCGAAGGCCACGCCGCGCACGATCAGCGCCAGGAGCATGACCAGCAACGCCAGGTAGAAGCCGCTGAACATGGTGGCGTACCAGTTGGGGAACGCGGCGAACATCGCGCCGCCGGCGGTGATGAGCCAGACTTCGTTGCCGTCCCAGTGCGGGCCGACCGTGTTGACGATGACGCGGCGCTCGCGGTCGTCCTTGCCGAGGAAGGGGAGCAGGATGCCCACGCCGTAGTCGAACCCTTCCAGGAAGAAGAAGCCTGTGAACAGCGCCGCAATCAGGAAGAACCAGACCGAACTGAGTTCCATGTTTGTCCCCTCCTTCGCCTTAGAACGCGCCTTCGATGGAGAGCTTCGGCTCTTCTTCAGGCGCGTTGGGATCAACGGCGGCGTACTTGCGCATCAGGTACACCGTCGCCCCGATCAACACGGCGTAAATCAGTGTGAACAGCACGAGCGACGCAACCAGCATCCCGCTCGTCACGTTGGGCGAGACCGCCTCCTCGATCCGTTGCAGGCCGAAGACGATCCAGGGTTGGCGGCCCAGTTCGGTGAGCAGCCAGCCGGTCGTGTTGGCGAGGTACGGCAGGGCGATGGCCCAGGGCAACCAGCGCAAGAAGCGGCGTTTGTCCTCGAAGCGGTTCTTGTACACCAGGTAGAGCGCGTACAGCGCCAGGAACAGCATCAGGAACCCTGCGCCGACCATGAGACGGAACGACCAGTACGAGAGCATCAGCGGGGGCACGTAGTCGGCGTCCGGGCCGTAGCGGTCGGCGAACTGCTCCCGGTACTGCGCGTTCAGCGGGTTGATGCCCTGCACCTCGCCCTCGAACCGGTTGTAGGCGAGGAAGCTGAGCAGGCCGGGGACGCGAATCGCAAACACCTCGCGCCGGCCCGGCTCGTCGCCGATGGTGAACAGGGACATCGACGCCGGGTCCTCGCTCTCAAATAGCCCCTCGGCGGCGGCCATCTTCATCGGTTGGGCGCGCACCATGTGCTGCGCTTGCTGGTGCCCCACCATGATGACAAGGAAGACCCCGATGAGCGCGTAGACGGTCGCCCAACGGAAGGAGCGGTGGAACAGGCTCACGTCCTCGCCTTCCTTGCGGCGGAGCAGCCGGTACGCGCTAATCCCCAGCACGAAGAACGCCGCCGTCGTCATGCCGGAAGTAATCACGTGCGGGAACTGCACCCAGACATGCGAGTTCGCCAGCAGCGCGCCGAAGTCGGTCATCCGCGCGCGCCCCTCGGTGATCGTGTACCCTACTGGTTCTTGCATGAACGAGTTGGCGATCAGAATCCACAACGCCGACAGCGACGAGCCGATCACCACCAGCCACATCACAGCGGCGTGGGCGGCCTTCGGCAACCGATCCCAGCCGAAAATCCAGACGCCCAGGAACGTGGATTCGAGGAAGAACGCGAGCAACGCCTCAAGCGCCAGCGGCACACCGAACACGTCGCCGACGAAGCGCGCGTACTCCGACCAGTTCATGCCGAACTGGAACTCCATCACGATGCCGGTCACCACGCCCATCGCAAAGTTGATCAGGAAAAGCTTGCCCCAGAATTGGGTCATGCGCTTGTAGTCCTCGTTTCCGGTGCGGACGTAGGCGGTCTCCATGATGGCAACCAGCAGCGCCAGGCCCAGGGTGAGGGGCACAAAGAAGAAGTGATACACCGTCGTGACCGTGAATTGCAGGCGGGCGAGCGTCAATGTATCCATCAATCAGCCTCCCCGATAAAAGAGGATACAGATAGTCATGCTCCGCTGTTTAAGGCTTACTATACAGCGCCTATGTCACCGCTTACCAGTGCAAGATGACACGCCGGAACGCGACGAATGGCAGGCGATGCGTTGCAGGCAGCGCATCCATTGCACCGCCGCTGCCCCTCATGTTATTATGCCCTGCGTGTTACATCGCGACCCGGATAGCCGAAGGGCCTATGGATGAGATGATTGACCGCGTGTTTGCAGTTATCAAAGACCGGCAAGCGAACCCCAAAGAGGGGAGTTACACCAACCGCCTGCTCGCCGCCGGGCGCGACGAGATCGCCAAGAAGGTGGGCGAGGAGGCGATTGAGGTCATCCTGGCGGCGAAGGGGCAGGGCGACGCGCGGTTGATCGAGGAACTGGCCGACCTGACCTACCACTGCCTGGTGCTGCTCGCCGATTGCGGCCTTGAGCCGGGCGATGTGGCCGAAGAACTGAGGAGGCGATACAACCCATGACCAAGCGAGCGCTGCTGAGCGTGTGGGACAAGACCGGATTGGTGGACTTCGCGCGTGGGTTGGCAGAGGCGGGCGTCGAGTTGATCGCCAGCGGCGGCACCGCGCAGGCGCTGCACGAGGCCGGCCTGCCGGTGACGACGGTCGAAGACCTGACCGGGTTGCCGACGATCTTAGGCGGGCGCGTGAAAACGCTGCACCCGGCGATTCACGGCGGCATCCTGGCGCGCGCGACCGACGAGGACGCCGCGACCCTGGCCGCGCAGGGTTGGGCGGCGATTGACTTCGTGGTGGTGAACCTGTACCCCTTCGAGCAAACTATTGCCAGGCCCGGTGTGACGCGCGCCGAGGCGATTGAGCAGATCGACATCGGCGGCGTGGCGCTGATCCGCGCGGCGGCCAAGAACGCCTCCCGCGTGACGGTGCTGGTCAGCCCCGACGATTATGGCGCTGTGCTTGATGAAGTGCGCGCCAGCGGCGACACATCGCCAGCGACGCGCGCGCGCCTGGCGCTGAAAGCCTTCTGGCGCACGGCGGCCTATGACGCCGCGATTGCCGCCTATCTCGGCGCGGCGGCCCCCGACGGCGACGCGCTGCCCGATACGCTGACCCTGGCGCTGCCCAAAGCGCTGACGCTCCGCTACGGCGAGAATCCGCACCAGCAGGCGGCGCTTTATGCGCCTACGGGCGTCGGGCCGCTGGGCGGGGCGCTGCTCCAGGGCAAGGCGTTGTCGTACAACAATCTGCTCGATCTCGATGCGGCGTGGCGCTGCGCGACCGACTTCGGCGGGACCACCATGGTCATCGTGAAGCACCTGAGTCCGTGCGGCGTGGCGCAGGGCAAAACGCTGGCCGAGGCGTTCATGGCGGCGCTCGCCAGCGACCCGGTTTCGGCGTTCGGCGGGGTAATCGCCGCCAGCGCGCCGTTCGACCACGACGCCGCCGAGGCGCTCGGCGACCTGTTCGTCGAGGCGATTGCCGCGCCCGCCTTCACTGACGCGGCGCGCGCGGCGCTGGCGAGCCGCAAGAACTGCCGCCTGCTGGAGATGGGCGATCAGCCCGCGCCCGCGTATGAACTGCGCGCGGTGCGCGGCGGCGTGCTCGCGCAGACGCTCGACGCGGATCAGGGCGAGGCGTGGCAGGTGGTGAGCCGGCGCGTGCCCACCGAGGCGGAGATGGCCGCGCTGCGCTTCGCATGGAAGGCGGTAGCGCACGTCAAGAGCAACGCGATTGTCTTCGCGCAGGGCCGCGCGACCGTCGGCATCGGCGGGGGGTTGCCCAGCCGCGTGGATGCGGTGCGGCTCGCAGCGGTGAAAGCCGGGGAGCGCGCCAGGGGCGCGGCCATGGCCTCGGATGCGTTCTTCCCCTTCCCGGACGGCGTGGAGGCGGCTGCCGAGGCCGGCGTGACGGCGGTGGTCGAGCCGGGCGGCTCGGTGCGCGACGAGGATGTCATCGCCGCGGCGGACCGGCGCGGCGTGGCGCTGGTCTTCACAGGCGTGCGGCACTTCCGGCATTAAGAGCTACCCGAAGATACTGACAAGGGGCTTAAGCCCCTTGTCCAGCTGGGAGAAACGATTATTCGGATAGCTTTTTAAGTCAGGGAGGTGTGGAATGGCTATTCGATATGATCCGGATTCGGATACTCTGACTATCTTCCTGGGGATGGAGTAGAGCGCGCTCTACGATTACAGGGTAAGAGAGTTCACCGTCGCTTTCGATGAGTCCGACAAGATGGTGCGCATCAGCATCGCCAACGCAAGCGAGTTTATCGCGCTGGCGCTGGCAGCAGGCGTCAAGGTTGAGGGCGCACCGGCAGTTGAAGCATTGAAGGGGCCTGGAGAGTGGATCGACGCCGACTCCAGCATGATTAGCGCTTTTCGCTACGACCCGGCGGAACAGGTTCTGGAAGTCGCTTTCCACAATTCCGGGGTCTACCGCTACTTCGATGTGCCGCCGGACGTGTTTGAGGGGTTGCGCGATACAGAGTCGAAAGGCAGTTACATGCGCAGCTACATCATCGATATGTACCCTTATGAGAAAGGGCGCGGTCGTTCGCGGCGTTGATGTGGAAAAGGAGGGGCGCGGCGTCCCTTTTACGAGAACCGGCTGCCGTGTCCCTACCCGGCCATCACTGAAGTGATTCAAGCTTTTTAGCCAACGACCCCGGTGCGTGTGGAGCTTGTCGTGTTGGCGGACACCTCACCCCCCGTCCCCCTCTCCCGGCTACGCCGGACTATAGCCGCAAGCGGAGAGGGGGCGTCGAGCCGCAGGCGAGACGGGGGTGAGGTAGAGAAAGGCCTTAGCACGGCCAGCTGTTGGCGTAAGTTTGAATCAGTTCAGTGTAAGCCAAGAGCAGGGGCACAGCACTGCGGGTAGCCCATGCTGTGCCCCTGCAAGT
>DAOTXU010000043.1:0-3520 GCA_034435135.1 Anaerolineae bacterium
GCTATAAATCCCGTGAAGGTGGGCGCTCTCAGGATGAGCGCTGAGGTACCGGCGATGGGCGACGATCTAAGAGGCGAATCGCGCAAAATCAACACAGAAGGTGGAGCTTCCATTGAGCTTAACGATGTGATCAATATTGTCGCGTCCGCATCAGAGGAAAAAGCTGCGCTGAACGGGAGCGTCCCGGTAGTGGTTGAGGCGACAATACGGGTTGCGATTCCTCGTGAGATGGTGCAGAAGCTGTGGCAGTTGGTTGTTGAGCAAAGACTTTCTTGTCCTGCTCATCAAAAGGACAGGGACTCGGTGCGCCTACCTTAATGGTCTGAAGAGAACGCCATGATAAATGACATCAAGCCGATTATCTTGTTATCGAGGCATTTTCGGCAAGAGAACGACGTTCTTTATGAGGATCAATGCGACTGCGCCTGCCCGGATAACGGCTTGTCGTTGTCCACACCAGCGGTCTCGGCGGAGGCGCCCCTGCGCTGCGCCGATCTCCATATCCAGCCGTTGCCGCAACATCATACGTTGATGTTCAATCCGCGCCACGAGGGCGGGGTCGCGGTTTTGAATGCGCCTGCGCGCCGAATCTGGGAACGGTTTGAGACGCCTCAGTCGGCGCGCGGCAATCATAGCCGCGAGCTGGCACCGGAGATGGTCGCTGCCGGTTTGTTGGAGCCAGTCGGCGAGAAAACCCTGCCGGTGAAAAACGCGCCGCGCACCCTCAGCGTGTGGATGCATGTCACCAACGAGTGCAACCTGCGCTGTCGCTACTGCTACATCAACAAGACCGACGAAATCATGAGTCTTGAAATCGGGCGCGCGGCTATCGACGCGATTATGCGATCAGCAATGAAGAACAGCATCCGGTCGATCAAGCTCAAGTTCGCCGGCGGCGAGCCGACGCTCAACCTCAAACTGGTCTTCGACTTGTACGCTTATGCACAGGAACAGGCGGCCCAGGCGGAGATCGCGCTCAGCGCCGTGCTCTTGAGCAACGGCATCGCCCTGGGGGAGCGCGCCATCCAGCAGCTAAAGGCGCGCGGCATTCACATCATGATTTCGCTGGACGGCGTCGGCGCGATGCACGACCGCCAGCGCCCGTTTGTGAACGGCAGGGGTTCGTTCGCCTGGGTAGAACGCACGCTGGACCGGCTGGCGAGCCAGGGCGTCAAGCCGTTCATCAGCATCACGGTCTCGGACCGCAACGTCACAGGGCTGCCCCAAACGGTCGGCTATGTGTTGGATCGCGGCCTGCCGTTCAACCTCAACTTCTATCGGGATCATGGTTGCGCGACGCCGCGCGACGACCTGCGGCTGAGGAACGACCGCCTTATTGAAGCGCTGCGCCAGACGTTCGCCGTCATTGAATCGAGACTGCCGGCGCACAGCCTGTTAGGCTCGTTAATGGATCGCGCGCAGTTCGATCAGGCGCACGATAAAACCTGCGGCGTGGGCGACGCCTACTTGATCGTAAATCACCACGGCCAGATCGCCAAGTGCCAAATGGAGGCCGAGCGACCTGTCACCGACGTATACGCCGACGACCCGCTGGCGCTGATCCGGGCCGACCAGATTGGCGTTCAGAATCTCAGCGTTGAAGAAAAAGAGGGCTGCCACGACTGCACATGGAAGTATTGGTGCGCCGGCGGTTGCCCGGTGCAAACCTTCCGCGCGACAGGGCGATACGACGTGAAGTCCCCTTACTGCAACATCTACAAGGCCGTCTACCCAGCAGTATTGCACCTCGAAGGGCTGCGGCTGTTGAAACTGAGCGGCATACTCAACTGAGCCGCACCCCCTCACCAGGTCCCCTCATCCAGCCGTTGACAGATGAGGGCAGCCGAAAGGAGCGCGTGCTCCTTTTTCGCTTTCCTGATGGAGCGCAGGCGAATCACGTTTAGGGTGTGCGCCAGGAGCGCGACGTAATACTCGCGCATACTGCACCCTTCCAGCTTTAACAGCCGCCCCGCGATGGCTCGCAGCGCTGAGACCACCCGATACGCCTTGTCCAGCGACTCGCTGCCCAAAGAAGACGCCGGTGGTTCCTCTCCAAAGCGCGCCGGCGCAAGCAAAATCCGCTCCAACGGAAGCAGCAGGCTCACGTCGGTCTCCGATAGCAGGTTGAACTTGATGTCGGTCTCCAGTTCAGCGAAGTCGCGCAAGGCGTGACTTTCCGCCGCGCGTGCGAAGTCGATCAGCCAGAATTGACCTTCGGTATCGACGAGGATGTTACGGCTATGCAGGTCCCCATGACACAGGCACTTCCGCGACCCTGTCCCGCCCTCAATCGGGCGGAACTTGCCATCCGCAAGGGTCCACGCCACCGGGTTGGGGAAGGAGCCATCCACCTGCTTGAACTGCACACGCGGCTCAGGTAAACCCCCCGCGTAGAGTTCGCCGATGGCCTTGCGCAGCTTTTCGGGCGTCAGGCTCAACTGCGCGGTGTAGAGGTCCATCAGCTCAACCGGTTCGTGAGACGCTTGCGCAAAGAGTTCTTCGAACGCGCCGCTGAAAAACCGGTCGAGTAAGCCGATCAGCGTTTCCGCGCTCTCTCGATGATACGCCTCCTCAAACGTGTGGATGCCCTCCCACTCGTGCGCGCCAATCAGCCGGTAGACCAGCCCGCCGATCTGGCAGGAATACGCGGCAGTCTCAAGAACCGCCAGCCTGTGCCCCTTCAGAAACCGCTTGATCTGCTCGTAGTTCGCCACCTCGCGCGCGATCTCACCCTGCGCGCCGAACTTGACCACCAGCGGCGCGCCCCAGACGTTGTAGCGCGGGCGCGCTTTCAAAACGACCGAGCCGGACTGGGAAAGGCTCGGCGCCTGCTCCGGTCTGAGCAAGGGTGAAAGCTGCACGCCGGAGGCCTGATGAAACAGGGCCTGCAACACCTGCCGCACATGTGCAACAGTGGGTGGGCCGGCCTGGTCCTGGGGCGTCTCGATCTCGCGGGCCACGCTTTCCAGGCTGACTGTTCCTTCAATCTCCAGATTGAAATTGACTTTCACGTGCTTGGCGAACAGGTCATCGACGACTTCCACCAGCCGCGACGCATCCTCTTCGCTCTTCTTATCGAGGCTCTCTTTCGCGCCGAGTTCCACCAACGCCCGTTTGAGCACAGCGCGGTCTTCGTAAGCCGTGAAGATGATAAACGGGATGTCTTTGGGCAACGCGCGTGCGACCTCGAAGCCGCTCTGGTCGTCCGCGCGTCGTTCATACCGGAGCCGCACATCGACAATCGCCAGGTGGACGACCTCGCACGCCAGGATGCGCCGCGCTTCTTCCGGCGTGCTGGCGGTGAGCACTTCATACCCGTCGATGGTCAGGTTGAATTTGACCGACTTCAAAACGTCGGGGTCGTTGTCGATGACTAAGACACGTTTCGGCGCGCTTTCCATCCCGGAGCCTCCTCTCTCATGGTTTTCAGTCTAATCCGGCAGCGTCACATTCGACTAATGTTCTACCCGCGCGCGGCTTCGCTTCGGGCTGACGATGGCTGTGAATCCGCCACCGGCAG
>DAOTXU010000044.1:0-3235 GCA_034435135.1 Anaerolineae bacterium
CCTTATGTTGAGCAGGTGCAGATGCGATCACTAGAGACCATCGCCTGTTCATCGCTCCCTCCTAATCAAACAGGCGCGCCATCACCAACGCATCGATATACAGGCCATTCTGGAAGCTGAAGTCACGGTAGCGGCCCTCGTGCGCGAAGCCGAACTTCTCGTACAGCGCGATGGCGGGCGCGTTGTCCGGGTAAACCTCCAGCTCCAGCCGGCGGACCTGCAGCCAGTTCGCGGCGAGATCGACGCAGGCCTGCATCAGCGCGCTCCCCACGCCCACGCCCTGGTAGTCGGGGTGGATCATCATGCCCAGCCCGGCGACGTGCGCGCGCCGGGCCTCGAACAGGTGCAGGCCCAGGCTGCCCACCGCGCGCCCGTCCACCTCCGCGACCAGGTTGAAGAAGTTCTTCGGCGGGTTGGCGGCCCGCTCGCGGATGAAATCGGCGGACGGGTAGGGGAGCTGCATCGTGTTGAAGTATACACTCGGCGTGCGAAAAACCTCGTACAGATCCTCCCAATCGCTCACCCGCCCGCCGCGCACGACCACCTCCGGGCGCGCGGCGGGGCGCGGTCGCAGCGGGACCGGGGACTCGTCGTCGGTTTTGCGCCGCCCGCCCAGCCGCTCGTTGATGCGCGCGAGCATGTACGCATCGGCGAACGCGCCGTCGCGGAGCGCGTAGCGGCGCAGCGTCGCCTCGCGCGCAAAGCCGAACTGCTCGCAAAGGACGAGCAGAGGCGCGTCGTCGGTGAAGGCTTCGAGTTGCAGGCGGCGCAGGCCGAGCCAGTTGTCGGCAAGATCGACGGCGGCCTCCAGCAGCGCGGCGTCCACACCCTGCTCCCGGTAATGCGGGTGCACGACGACCGACAGGTGGCCGGTGTGCTTGCGGCGCGTGCGCGTGGGAAAAGTCTGCAAGCTGAGTTGCCCGACGACGAGCCGGCTCCCGTCAGGGCGCGTGGCCTCGGCGACCAGGTAGCGCGTGTTCTCCGGCGGCTCGGGGACCTCCTTGCGGAGGCGGTCGGCTTCAGGATAGGGGACGAGAGTGGAGCAACGGGCTACTTCGTCGTGACGCAAAATCTCGTAAATATCGGCCCAATCGTCGGCTTGCCGGCTGCGGATGGCGAATGTTTCCGGTTTGCTCATCATTTTCCCCCTTCAATGCGCCGATGATAACAGGGCGCCGATGCCCCGGCAATGCTTGACACGACCACGCGAACCCCGCATACTTGAGCAACATTGGCATCAATGCTGTGGAGGCGGCTATGGCTCAACAAGGATTCCTGCGCGTGTTAAGGGTCGCGTTGGGGAGTTGCGCATTGTTGGCATCGGCGGCGCTGAGCCTGGCCGCGCCAGAGCGTCAAGGCGCGACGCCCACTCCCATCCCTGAGACGGACCTGCGCGCGCTCGCGGCGGCGGTGGAGCAGGACAACGCGGCAAACGGGAACTTTACGCAGTGGCGCGGGGGCAACCTGGGCAACGGGCAAGGTTCTATGCCCGACATCGCCTACGGCGAGAAGATGGCCGGCTTCGCCCTGCGCGACGTCGCTGGCCGTCCCGTGATCCTGGACCGGATCGACGGCCCCAAGCTGGTCAACTTCTGGGCGACGTGGTGCGGCCCGTGCGCGGAGGAGTTCCCGCTGCTGTCGAAGACCGCACGCGACACAGACGCGCTCTTCGAGGTGGTGTTCGTCAACGTGTGGGACGACGAACACGCCTTCGCGGATTTCGCCAACCGGCACCCCGACCTGACGATGGTGATCGACGCCGGTGACCAGGTGAACACCGGCCTGTCGCTCATCGCCATCCCGACCAGCCTGCTGATCGACGCCGACGGCGTGGTGCATGTGGTGCACGTCGGCACGGTCACGCCAGCGGTGATGGCTTTGCTCAACGCGGTGGCCGGCGCGCTTGAGTAAGGATGGCTTTCAGAATTCTTAGGAGAGGAGAAGCTCCGATGAAACGCGCCGCGTTTGTGCTCATCCTGTTGCTTGGCCTGAGCCTGCCCACTCCGCCCATGTCGGCGCAGACGGAGGGCGGCGACTCCGCGTTACCCTGGTGGAACGACCGCGTCTTTTACGAGATTTTCGTCCGCAGCTTCCACGACAGCGACGGCGATGGGATCGGCGACCTTCGGGGCCTCATCGAGAAGCTGGATTACCTCAATGACGGCAACCCCGCGACCACCGAAGATCTGGGCGTCACGGGCATCTGGCTCATGCCCATAGCCGAGTCGCCCAGCTATCACGGCTACGACGTGGTGGACTACCGGACCGTCGAGCAGGACTACGGCACGAACGAGGACTTCAGGCAGCTTGTGGAGGAAGCGCACGCGCGCGGCATCGCGGTGATCGTGGACCTGGTGGTGAACCACACCTCCGACCAGCACCCCTGGTTCCTCGCGTCGCAGGCCGGCGATCCGGTATATAAGAACTGGTACATCTGGTCGAACGAATATCCTGCTTACCCCGGCCCCTGGGGGCAGACGGTGTGGCACCCGCTCGGCGACCGCTATTACTACGGCGTCTTCTGGTCGGGGATGCCCGACCTCAACTACAACCTGCCGCCCGTCGCCGACGCGATGCGCGACATCGCGCGCTTCTGGCTGGAAGACCTGGGCGCGGACGGCTTCCGCCTCGACGCGATTCGCTACATCCTCGAAGAGGGGCGCGCGCAGGCGGATACCCGCTCCACCCTGGGCTGGCTGGCGAGCTTCGACGACTTCATCGACACGGTTAACCCCGACGCGCTGACGGTCGGCGAAATCTGGACCACGAGCATCGCCGTCGCCAGGTACGTCGAGAAGGATGCGGTGGACATGGGCTTCGACTTCGACCTGGCCGGGGCGATGCTTTCCAGCGCCGGCTCCAGCGACCGGGCGGCGGCGATGCGCGCGCAGGGGCAGGCGCTCAAGTTCTTCCCGCCGGGCCAGTACGGCGCGTTCCTCACCAACCACGACCAGCCGCGCGTGATGACCCAGCTCCTCGGCGATGAAGGGGCGGCGCGGGTCGCCGCCGCGCTGCTGCTGACCAACCCCGGCGTGCCCTTCATCTACTACGGCGAGGAGATCGGCATGGCCGGCGGCAAGCCCGACGAGTGCATCCGCACGCCCATGCAGTGGGACGACTCGCCGCCGGTCGCGGCGTTCACCGCCGGCACGCGCTGCGAGACGCTGCCGCCCGAAACCTATACGACCGCCAACGTCGCCGCGCAGACCGCCGACCCCGGCTCGCTGCTGAGCCA
>DAOTXU010000045.1:0-2089 GCA_034435135.1 Anaerolineae bacterium
CCCTGCTGCCGCTGTCCGAGGTGCGCCGGCTCTTGAGCACCCTGGTCTGGAAAGTGGTGCATTCCGTTGAGAGCATCCTCGCTTGGTCGTATTGGCGGCGACGCCACCAGGCACGCGCCAAAGCCTGTCACTATCGCCGTCGCCTGGCGCAGTTGCCGCCTTAAGTGCGGCTGTAGTACTAAGGATAGCGAGGTTTTATCGTGAGCGCCGCAGATCAAAAGGTGAAATCCCCCGCCGAGCGCGCGGCTGAACTCCGCGCCGAGTTGAATTACCACATCTACCGCTACCACGTGCTCAGTGCGCCGGTCATCACCGACGCCGAGTACGACCGGCTGATGAACGAACTCAAGGCGATTGAGGCCGAGCACCCGGAACTGGTCACGCCCGACTCGCCCACGCAGCGCGTCGGCTCCGACCTGACCGAGGGCTTCGCCGCCGTCACGCACCCCGCGCCGATCCTCAGCCTGGGCAACGCTTTCGATGCGGAGGAGGTGCGCGAGTGGCGCAAGCGCATCGGCCGGCTGCTGCCCGACGGGGCGACGCTCAGCTACACGGTCGAGCCAAAGTTTGACGGGCTGACGGTGGTGCTCACCTACACCGACGGCCTGCTCACGCTCGGCGCGACGCGCGGCGACGGCGACCAGGGCGACGACGTGACCGTCAACGTGCGCACGATCCGCACCATCCCCCGGCGCATCCCGGTCGCGCCGGACGGCCCGCAGCCGCCGCACACGTTGGTCGTGCGCGGCGAGGTGATGATGCTCAAGGCCGATTTCGCTAAGTTGAACGAGCAGCAGGTCGAGGCCGGGCTGCCGCCCTACGTCAACGCGCGCAACGCCGCCTCCGGCGCGCTGCGGCAGATCGACCCGCGTGTCACCGCCTCGCGCCCGCTGACGTGCTACTGCTACGGGGTCGTCTACGCGGATGGGCCGGTCCCCACAACCCAACGGGAGACGCTGGAATACCTGCGCGCGCTGGGTTTCCTGGTCGATTCGGAGGTGGCGGCGCGCTTCGACGACCTGGAGGAGGTGATCGCCTATTTTGCAAGCTGGCAGGACCGCCGCGACGCCTTGCCTTACGAGGCGGATGGGTTGGTCATTAAAATCGATGACCTGCGCACGGCGGCGGAACTCGGCGTGGTGGGCAAGGACCCGCGCGGCGCGATTGCCTACAAGTTCCCCGCCGAGGAGGCGACGACGAAGCTGCTCGGCGTGGAGGTCAACGTGGGGCGGACCGGCGTGCTCACCCCCACCGCCGAACTGGAGCCGGTGTTCCTCGGCGGCGTGACCATCCGCAACGCCACGCTGCACAACTACGACGACATCGCGCGCAAGGACATCCGCATCGGCGACCGGGTGATTATCAAACGCTCCGGCGGCGTGATCCCTTACGTCGTCGGCCCGGTCGCGGACGCCCGCACCGGCGACGAGCGCCCTATCGAACCGCCGACGCACTGCCCGGCGTCGGGCGACCCGGTGATGCGCTACGAGGGCGAGGTCGCCTACTACTGCCCGAACCCCGCCTGCCCGGAGCGCGTGTTCCGCAACATCGATTACTTTGTCTCGCGCGGCGCCATGGACGTTGAAGGCATGGGCTTTAAGATCGTCGCGCTGCTGGTGGAGAAGGGCCTCATCGCCGACGAGGCGGACATTTTCACATTGCACACGAAAAAGGACGCGCTCCTCGAACTGGAGGGCTTCGCCGAAAAGAAGGTCGAGAACCTGCTGAACGCCATCGAGACCGCGCGCACGCGCCCGCTCCCGCGCCTGCTGAGCGCGCTCGGCATCCGGGGTGTGGGGAGCGTGGTCGCCGGGCTGCTGGCGGAGGCGTTCGGCTCGGTGGACGCGCTGGCAAAGGCCTCCGAAGAGGAGATTATGACCATCCCCGGCGTCGGCCCGGAGATCGCGCGCGCGGTGGTCGAGTGGTTCGCGCAGCCGCTCAACCGGGGGGTTATCGAAAAGCTGCGCGCGGCGGGCGTCCGTCTCGAAGTGGGCGGTAGGGGCGAACCGTCGGTTCGCCCCGCCAGCGACAAGCTCGCCGGGCTGACCTTCGTGCTCACCGGCGCGCTCCCCAACATGACGCGCGACGA
>DAOTXU010000046.1:0-4235 GCA_034435135.1 Anaerolineae bacterium
TGCGCCGGAACTCGATCGGGAGCGTGATCTGCCCGTTCTCCTGGATCGTGTACGCTTTCTTGGCCACCAGCATAGCCCTCCATCTGACTTCTAGAATGCCCAAAGTATGAATTTATGAAATTATACCACGACCGACCACCCGGACCACACTACGCCTCCGACTCCTGCCCGGCGCTGTCCGCGCGTTTCTCATCGGCATTGCCATAGATTTCCTGATAGACAGCGCGCCGGTCCTGCTGCAATTCCTCCATCAGCTGCGCTTCGGTCAGCCCCTGCCGCTCCGCCTCTTCCCCAATGGCGCGGACATGCTCCCGGAAGCGGCGCAACCGCTCCCCCCGCGCCGCCTGGCCTATCAGTCTCTCGTACTCCGGCAGGGAGAGCAAGGCGACCACCGGTACACCGCCCTTTTCGACGACAAAATGCGCGTCGCTGCCGGCGACCTTGCGGATCACCTGGCCCAGCTTCCGGTGCAATTCCGCCATGCGGATCACGGTTTGTTTGGCGTGGTCAACCATCGCCCTCCGCTCCTGAAACTTATCTGCTGCCCTGTGGCGATTGTACAATGATTCGGATGGGGCGAGAACATGAGCCACCTGCCGAGCTTGACCCTGGTCTGGTCGCAGCGTATGCCGCGACGTTTATCCCGCGCTTCGACCGGTACCCGCTGCAACTCCCCGATGGGCGCTACGTGACGCGCAAGCGGCAGCTGCACCTCGACCTGGTGACCGCGCACCTGAAGGGGTTGATCACGTTGGGAGCCTATGCCCTGGATGCGCAGAGTCAGGCGCGATGGGTGTGTTTTGACGCCGACGATGGCGAGCAGTGGCAACGGCTGCTGGCGATGGCCGCATACCTGGAGCGGGAAGCGGTCGCGCCGTATCGGGAACCCTCGCGCCGGGGCGGTCACCTGTGGCTGTTCTTTGAACCGCAGGATGGCGCGCAGGCAAGACGGTTTGGCCGGCAACTCCTTGTCGAGCACGAGCTTGAGGACGTGGAACTGTATCCCAGGCAGGATGCACTGGAGGCCGGGCCGGGGTCGCTGGTGCGACTGCCGCTGGGCCGGCACCGCCTGACCCGGCAGCGGTATCACTTCATCACGTGCACCGGTGAGCCGCTCGCGCCCACCGTGCGCGCACAGGTCAGGTTGCTGAGCGCACCCGCGCGCGTGCCCCAGGCCTTCATCGACCAGGTCGTGGCGCGAGTTCCCACACCGGAAGCAGCCTCCCCTACTCCCCGCCTGGTGCTCCTGCCTGACGCGGGTCTCGGCGAGACCCTCTCCGAGCGGCTGAAGCACCGGATCAGCGTCTTCGACTTCGTGAGCCAGTACGTCCAACTGGACCAGAGAGGCGTCGGCCTGTGTCCGTTCCACGATGATCATCACGCGAGCTTCGGCGTCAACCGGGAGAAAAACTACTGGTCGTGTTGGGCGGGTTGCGGCGGCGGCAGCCTGATCGACTTCTGGTCGAAGTGGCGCGAGGTCCACGGGAAAGACCCCGGTTTCGTCGCCACCATCACCGAGTTGGCGCGTATGCTTTTTCCGCGCTCTGATGCCCCGTAATCGCCGTTTTGGGCCCCACCCCGCCTTCTCCCCTATCCCCTCCCCGCTTTGCACTTGCGCTTGCTTTTCGTCGGCGCGTTATTCATACTGTGACTGTTACCAACACGCTGAAACACCCTTCACCCGGCTTTCAGCACGTTGCAGGCACACATGATCCTCGCCATCGCGTCCCAGAAAGGCGGCACCGGCAAGACCACCACCAGCCTCGCGCTCGCCGCCGGACTCGGGAGCCGAAGCAAGAGGACGCTGCTGGTCGATATCGACAGCCAGGCCAACGCCTCCAAGGTCGCGCTCCCGGACTACCCCCAGCTGGCCAAGAGCCAGACCATCTACCGCACCGTGCTTCAACGCGAGCCGCTGCCGGTGCACCCGACCTCGTTCCCCCACGTCGAGATCGTCCCGTCTCACATCCTCCTCTCCAACACCGACATCGAACTGACCACCGCCAAGGACCACCGCGAGGCGCGACTCAAACGCGAACTCGACCCGATCCGCGACCGCTACGCCCATATCATCGTCGACTGCCCCCCGACGCTCTCGTGGCTGACCATCAACGCCTTCACCGCCGCCGATGCAGTGCTGGTCGTCGTCTCCCCCGGCTACTTCGAGCTCGATAGCATCGTGCAGATCAGCAAGACGATCGAGGAGGTGCGGGAGATCTTCAATCCCGACCTCAAGCTCCTGGGCTACCTGTTCACCATGAGCGATCCAACGGTCAACAGCCGCACGTCGCTCAAGATTCTCCGGCAGACCTACACCGACCAGGTGTTCAGGACCGTGATCCCGCGCAACACCGACATCCGCGACGCCCACTTCAACAAGCAGGACATCTTCACCTTCAGCCCGCAATCCAAGTCGGCGCAGGCGTACCTGCGCCTCATCGAGGAGCTCAACCTGTGAGCAAGCAACTCAACGAAACTGCCATCGTCAACGAACTCCGCGGCGCCTCCGGCTTCTTTCGCCGGGGTACTCCCCCACCCGCGCCCGAACCGATGCCGAAGGCTGCAACAAGCCGTGATACCCTGACACCGCGCCACCACGATACCACGGTATCAAGCCACCATGATACCGTGATACCACACCACGATGACGACAGCGACTTGATCGAGTCGGTGCGCAGGGCGGTCCGGGAACCCGGCAAGGAAGCCGCCACGCACCGCTTCAGCCTGGCCGAGAAGCGCGCCGTCGCCGACATCGTGTACACCTACAAGCAGCAGGGGATCAGGACGAGCGAGAATGAGATCACCCGGATCGCCATCAACACCCTGATCGAAGACTACCGGCGCAACGGGGAGAACAGCCTCCTGGCGCAGATGCTGGCGAAGCTCAACGAGTGACACCGTGATACCACGACACCACGATACCGTGACACCATGCTACCACGACACCGTGATACCGAAGAAAAGGCCGGCTTGACAGGCCATTCTGCATCTGCTTAGCTGGGGGTGTACGTTCGCAAATCCGGCAACTGAAGTAGGTGGTGCGTCGGATAAACCCAGATGATCTGTGTGGTTGCGCGCCACCACCGCCAGGCCGCGCTATGGCTCTGAAGGCATACGGAGTGGGGGCGCGCCGTCCCGCTGTGAGCGGGATCCGAAGGAGGTTGCCGGTCGGTGGGCCACGAATAGCTGCCCTTGAAGCTGCCCGGTGAAAAAGGTCGGGCAGGGGAGACCAGGAAACCACAACGCCTGGGTCTCCCCAGGCGCCGTTTTGAGTTCCTTCTTGTCTCGTTATAAAACGGTCATTATCTTAATAGTTTTATAACAGACGCTTGCGCGCAGCGCAAGAAGGGGTTTGCGGGGGGTATTCTTAAAGGGGGGTGTGGATAACCCCGCCTGTCTCAAGAAACGGCGGCACACACCCTACCGCAGACCACCGGCATCAATCGCATACCCGTACCTGAGACGCCGAGAAACCGAGAGCTTATCAATTACCAAGGAGGCGGCGGAAGGAGGCGGAGGGCCTCCGGAAACCGGAACAGGATGAGCAAAGAACGCCAACGCCCACCGAAAGGGGGAGAGGAACCCCCGGCGCCTGAACCCTTCGCCACCATCGACGACTGCATCGCGCTGGCGCAGCAGCTGGCGGGGCGGCTCGAGCAGTTGGGGACGTACAAGCACCCGCTGGGCGTGCGCAAGGGAGAGGGGATGACGCCGATGATCGAAGAGGACAGCGTGCAGATCCGCGCCGGCAAGCGGACGTACTTCCTCGACGTGGCGCGTACCAACGAGCAGAAGCCGTACCTGCGCATCACCGAGAGCCGCTTCACCGGCGAGGAAGGGGAGCGGGAGCGCAACACGATCTTCGTGTTCCCGGAGGAAGCCGAGCAGTTCGCGCAGGCGGTAGCCGGCATGGCGGCGCGCATTCGGCGCGACCACGACAAGACATCGGAGGCCGACGCCAAAAGTTGAACCGATCCCGAAACTCCCGGGTGGGCACAAATCCTGTTCGATCACCGCTTGTGTTCGTTCTCGCTGGCTCCGCTACCCCCTCCGCACCCCCCGCCACCGGGGTGGCGGGAGTTCCTTCACCCGCAACGGATGTCCGCCCTCAGGAGGCCCGGACTCTGGCCTTCTCGGGCAGGGGCGTGCGCCGCGCTCGCGCCGGGCCAGAGCCCGCGCTCGCCCAGGCGCGCAGCCCCCACCGCTCGGCGGCCAGCCGCGCGTCGGTCTTCGGC
>DAOTXU010000047.1:0-29129 GCA_034435135.1 Anaerolineae bacterium
TGGCTGTGGTTCTTCCCCGGCCTGATGATCGTGCTCACGACGCTGGGCATCAACTTCATCGGCGACGGCCTGCGCGACGCGCTCGACCCGCGCTCGATCCGGTAATAGGGCAGGCCCGTCATTGACGTGGACACCTCATAACGGTTCTAATATTCCCGCTGCCAGCACCGTTCGCGGTTAAGCCTTTGTGTATCTGTTCACCTTGTCTGCCCTGTGCGGCGCTGTGCAGCGTTTTTCGCAACCTGCCATCTAAAGTCGGCGGCTAATCGCAAAACAGCGCCGTCAGAATTGCGAATTCACCCGCGACTTTAGTCGCGGGAGCCATAAGGTGAACAAATACTGGAGAGGGGGAGTGCCCGAAGGGCGAGGGGGTGAGGTAAGAGAATACAAGAGCCTTTTTCTCAAACATGCGTTCAGCGTCCGGTAGCTAGCCCGTCCCGCCTGCAAGAAGGGTTGCGTGCAAGAAGCTCCCCACAAGCTTGGTGGCTCGTGGGGAGCTACGATGTACCAATACGTCTAGACTCTGAACTCTTCCTCTACTCCACCGGCGTGCTGGTTACAAAGCCCAGCGCGCTCACCGCCGCAAACTGCCGGTTCGCCTCGGCGTTTTGGGGGTCCAGGCGCACGGCCTGGCCGAACACCTTGATCGCACTGCGATAATCCTTCACGGTCTTGAACACCACGCCCGCCCGGAAATAGCTCTCCGCCTGGTCTGGCGCCAGGCGGATGGCCTCCTGATAGGCCTCCAGCGCGTCGGCGTACTGCCCGCGCGCCTCATAGACCAGCCCCATCTCGCGGTGAGTCTCCGCGTCCGTCCGGTCACGCGCGACCGCTTTTTCCAGATACTCAAGCGCTCGGTCTTGCTGACCCAACAACCGGTGCAGCTTCCCCAGGTAAGCCCAGTGCGCCGCCCGTTCGGGCGCTGATTCGGCGGCGTTCTGCGCGGCCTCGGCGGCGGCCTCCAGTTGATCCAGGCGCTCATAGGCGCGTGCCAGCGTCGCAAACGCGGCGTCGGTGGGGCCGGCGTCGATGCTGCGGCGCAGCGCGTCAACCGCCTTCGACCATTGCTCCGCCTGGCTGTAAAGCCGCCCCAGGGCCAGCAAAACCGGCCCCGGCGTCGCTGACAGCGCAGCGGCGCGTTCGTAGTGCCAGGCGGCCTGTTCCACGTCGTCGAGCCTGGCAGCGCATTCGGCAAGGATGACCTGGGCGTCGGCGTCCTCTGGGGCGAGCGCGGCAGCGCGCTGCGCGTAGGCGAACGCCTCGTCAACGCGGCCCGCCGCCTGGCAAACCCGCGCCAGCCCCAACAGCGCCGGCGCGTGCGCCTCGTCGAGACTCAGCGCGCGCTTGTAGGATTGCGCTGCCTGGTTCGTCTGCCCATCGACGTCGTGCGCCTCGTGGAGCGCGCCAAGCTCGGTCCACCAGTCGGCCCGATCCGGCGCGAGGCGCAGCGCCTCCTCGAACCGGGCGACGGCTCCCGCCAGATCGCCCGCGGCGCGGAGGGCGCAGCCCAGGCTCACGAGGTAGTCAGGGTCTTCCGGTTCCATCGCCGCCGCCTGCTCAAACTGTGCGACGGCCTCCGGCGCGTGACCCATCGCCAGCAACTGCTCGCCGAGTTGATGGTGCCAGGCCGGGGCGCGCGAGATCAACGCGATGGCCTGCGTCAGCGCCTGGACCGCCGTCGCGCGCCGATCCAGCGCGACCGCCGCCTGCGCCAGGTGGTAGTGCGCGACCGGGTTGCCCGGCGCAGCGGTCGCCGCCTCCTTGAGAGCGGTGAAGGCGGCGCGGGCGTCGCCGCGCGCCAGGTAGAGCGTCCCCAACGCCGTCAGGCGGCTCGGTTCAAGGTGCGGTTGATCGCTGACAGGGGCCAGGTAGCGCTCAGCGGCGACCAGGTCGCCCGCGCGCAGATGCGCCACGCCCAACGCCAGCCGTGTGAGGCTGCTGGGCGCGGCGCGGTAGGCTTCCTCCAGCAGAGTGATCGCCTGCGCGTGATCGTCCAGCAGGCTGAACGCCTGCCCGTGTAGCATTGTGACCGATGGCCCGCTCGCGCCCAGCGAAATCGCGCGCTCGATCACGCGCAGCGTGGCGCGCAAGTCGCGGCGCGGCAATCGTTCACGCGCTATGCCCGCGTCGGCCAGTTGCGCCGCGCGCTCGGCCAGCGCGACCCGCGCCTGCCCGATCTCCAACCACGCGACCGGGTCCTCGCGGCGGCGCTCGATGACCTGCATCAGCAGCGGCAGCGCCGACGACCAGAGTCGCATCGTGTTGTAGAGCTGTCCCAGAGCGAGCAGATGGTCCGCGCTGGTGACGCCCAGCGCGAGCGCCTGTTCCGCCTCTTCGAGCGCCTCGGCGGGGCGATTCTGGCCAAGGAGAAGCTCGGCGAGGCGCACCCGGTAAGCCGGATCGCGCGGGTTTAGCTCGACGGCGTAGCGCAGCGCCGCCAGTGCCCGCAACGGCTCGCCGGAGGCGAGCGACACCTCGGCGGCCAGGGCGTGGAGCGCCGGGTCGGTGGCGTCGCACGCCAGCGCCAGCGCGATCAGATAGCCTGCGTGCTCGGTATTGTCCGCCGCCAGCGCCCAGCGCGTGGCGCGTTGCAGCAGAGCTTGGTCAGCGCGCTTGTCCACCAACAGCGGCTCGGCCACTTCCAGCGCTGCGCCGGGCCGGTCCAGCGCCTCGCACAGTTCGACCAGCCGCCAGCGCGTCCCCTCGTCTTCCGGGTTGAGCGTGAGCGCGATGGTCCAGGCGTCGGCGGCGGCGGGCTTATCCACCGGGAGCAGCAACTCGCCCAACATGACGTGGTACGCCGCGCTCCCCGGCTCCAACGCGACAGCGGCGCGGGCGGCCTCCAGGGCGGACTCGTCCTGACCCAGCGCGCGATAGACCTGGCACAGCATACTGCATACCCTTGCATCGTTCGGGGCGAGCGCACGGGCGCGTTCCAGAATGGGGACGGCTTCGGCGTGTGCGCCCAGTTCCACCAACGCCGTGCCGATGACGATGTGCAGGCCGGCGTCGTCGGGGCAGCGTTCCAACACTATATGGAAGGCTCGCTCCGCCTCCCTGACCTCGCCGAGCGCGCTGTAAGCTTCTCCTAACAGGCGGTAGCTCTCCACGTCGTCGGGGTCCAGTTCCAGCGCACAGCCAAGCGCGGTGATGGCGCTTTCGGGATTCTTGAGCTGCATACACACCCGTCCCACTGCCCGGTAAGGCGTAGGATCGTCGGGCAGGAGCGCGGTCGCGGTCGTGAGCGTTTCGTAGGCGTCCCTCCAGCACCGGAGCGCTTCCAGCGAGAGGCCGAGCGCCAGTTGCGCTTCGGCGTGGTCAGGGCGCTCGGCGACCACCTCACGCAGCGCCACCACCGCGGGCTCGTGTTGGCCGGCGTCGCGCGCGGCGAGGGCGAAGTCGTACTGGTAGTCCAGGTTGTCGGGCTGCATCCGCAGCGCGAGCGCGTGGGTATCCATCGCCCGCCTGGCGTCACCCAGAGCGCGATGCGCGCGCCCCAACAGGTTGTACAGGTCGGGGTCGGCGTCGGTGGCGGCGAGCGCCGTGTTCAGCGCATCGACGGCGATGTCCGCGCGACCAGCGGCCAGCGCTACGCGCCCCAACGTGATCTGATAGAGCGTGTGATCGGGCCGGCCCTCGACGGCAATCTGCGCCGCCGCCAGCGCCGAGCCGCGCTCGCCCACCGCCTCGTAAGCCAGCGCCATCTCGTGGGCGACCTCGGCGCGGGCCTCGCCCTCGGAGTCATCGGCGGCGGCCTGGAGCACCCCCAGCGCCTCGCGGGGGTGGCCCAATGTGCGCAACACCGATCCATAGCGTGTGAGCAGCCGGCCGTCCGCCGGGGCGAAGGTCAGGGCGCGAGCGAGCGCGTCGCGCGCCAGCTGATACGCGCCAGCGGCGATATACACATCTGCCAGGTCGGCGAGGATGCGTGTGTCGCATGGGACGGCTTCGGCGGCGGCTTCGAGGGTGGCACGCGCCTGGTCGCGCTGACGGTTGGCGCGCTGGTGCGCGGCCAATCTCAGCCAGGGCCGCGCCAGCGTTGGGGCGAGGCGCGTCGCTTCGGCGTAGTGACCGACGGCCTCCTGCGTCCTGTCGAGCGCCTCCAGCGCCGCGCCGAGGACATCGTGCAGCGCGCCGTCTTCCGGGTTGTGATTCAGCCCTTCACGCGCAATCTGCGCGGCCTTGTCCGGGTCGCTGGCGGCGAGCGCCAACCGCGCCAGCCCTACCGCTGCGCGTGCATCCCCCGGCGCGAGCGCCGCCGCCACCATGAACTGCCGCTCGGCTTCTTCGGGACGGTCACAGGCGGCCAAACACTCGGCAAGGGCAGCGCGCACGCCCGGCGCGGTCGGCGCGAGCGTCGCCGCCTGTGCATAAGCGGCGCTCGCGGCCCTGTGGTCGCCCCCGGCGCGATAGTGCTCTCCCAGTTCCACCCAGGCGGTCGAGTCCCAGGGCTTGAAGGCCGTCGCGCGTCCGGCAGCGGCGATCGCTCCTTTGAGGTCGCCGGCCTTCGCCAGAATTCGACTCGCCATTAGCGCCTGCTCGCCGGTGTGCGGCAGCGACAGCGCCAGCCGCGCGTGTTCGATCCCACCGGGCGCGTCGTCCAGCGCGGTGTGTGCGCGGGCGGCGATCAGATGCGCCTCCGCGTCGGGACACCCGGCGAGGACCGGCGCGAGGGTGCGCAGCGCTTCGTCCAGGCGGCCGGCGTCGAGCTGGACGGCGGCCAGCCGGATCAGGTAGGTGGGGTTATCCGGCGCAGTTTCAATTGCCGCGCGGATAGCCGCCTCAGACGAAGCGAGTTCACCCTCGCGCGCCAGGTCCGCCAGAGTCGCGGAGAGCGCCCCGGTCAACGCGCGCGCCGCCTTAACCGCGGCGGCCAGGGCGTGGCGGGCTTCGGCGTGCTGGCCGCGTCCTGCTGTCAGCAGTGCGGCGTTGACTCGTTCCGCAAGCGCGACGGCCACACCCCCGACGTGATCGGATGGCGGGGTGATCGGCGGCGGTGTAGGCTCGGCGTGCGCGACGGCAGCGGCGTGCCCCTCAAAACCCAGCGCGGCCAGCGCGCGGCTCAGTGAAACCTGGTGCGCCGCTGTGAAGCGCATCTCGTGGGCGCGCGCCACGACCTCGGCGGCGGGGAGATTGGCGGCCAGAGCGCGCGCGGCCAGATCAGCATGGCCGGCCTCCAGCAGGGCTGACAGCAAGGGGGGCAACCGGTCTGCCAGCCCTGCAAGGAGGATGACCGCGTCCGGCTGCGCGGCGAGCGCCGGCCCGTAGGCGGCGATCACCTCAGGCCAGGCTCTATCGATCTGCCGGAGCGCGCGCGCCAGCGCGAGCGGTCGCACAAACGCCCACCGCCGCGCTACGAGGGCCTGCGGGCTGGGGAGCGCGTCGATCGGATGCCTGTCCAGGGCCCAATCGAGCAACGGCCCGCCGTCGCTTTCCAGCCAGGCGTCGCCGTCCTGTTCGACGATGGCCCGCAGACACGCCATCGCCCAATCCGCCGGCCTGCGCTCCATGAGAAGGGGGAGCGTCGCCGCCAAACACGGCTCGTGATGCAACCCTTCCCACAGCGAGGTGCACAGACGCAGGCGCGCGAGCGTTTCCCCGGCGCTTGCGCTCTCGTCGCCAGCCCCCAACCGCTCCAAGAGCCGCAACGCCAGAGCCAGGTCGTCGAGGCGCGACCCATCCTCCGCCTCGACGAGCCGCCAGTTGGACTGTATCGCCGTCGTCGTCATGCCGCGATTCCTGCCAGCATCAAGAACGCGATGATGCACAGAGCGACCCCGGTCAGGCACAGGAACGCGCCCACGCCGACAGCGGTGCGGATCAGCCGGTTAATGGCGTCCACAAACTGCGAGGCCGACTCGAGCGAGGGGGCCAGGTTCACGTCCACAAACGCCTTTTGCGTGACCTCCGCGCTCCGCGCGGAGGTCCGCTGCACGGCGGTGCGGACGTCGCGCGAAAGAATGTAACGCACGCCCAGGATGGTCACGGCCCAACCGAGCAAGAACAGAAAGCACGCAATGGCAATTTGCAGCAGTTGGTGGGGAGGATAGTATGCCAGCACCCGACGCCTCCTGACAGACTCCAGAGTTCAGATTACAGAGTCCAGACGGTGCAAGAGACGTGCCAGGTGGTAACGGACAGATTAATTATCTTATGATTTTAAGTCTTACTGTATCGCCGCCGGCTGAGCAGGACGGCGATCACAAAGCGCGGCAGGCGCATCTGGCGACGCCAGCGCCACGGTTCGCGGATCAGGCGGTGCAGCCACTCCAGGCCCAGGCGTTGCATCCCTACCGGCGCGCGCTGCGCGACGCCGGCGATGAAGTCGAACGCGCCGCCCACACCCATCGCTACCGAGACCTTCAGGCGCGGCAGGTTGCGGGCGATCCACTTGTCCTGCGCCGGCGCGCCATACGCCACAAAGAGGATGTCCGCGCCAGAGCGGTTGACGCGCGCCACGATGGCGTCTTCCTCCTCGCCGGCAGGGGAGCCGGCGTAGCTCCCGACCACCTGCAACCCCGGATGGCGTTCCATGAGCATGTGCGCGGCGTGTTCGGCAACGCCCTCGCGCGCGCCGAGGAAAAACAGCCGCCAGCCCTCGCGCGCGGCGCGCGCCGCGATGCGCGGCACGCCGTCTGAGCCGGTGACACGCTCGCGCAGGCGCTTCCCCAGCAGGCGCGCCGCCCACAGCAAGCCGACCCCATCGGGGATGACGAGAGGCGCGCGGCGCAGGATGTTGTAGAAATTCACGTCGCGCTGCGCAATCATGACGAACTCCGGGTTGGCGGTGGCGATCTGCCGCGCCGGGCCACCCTCATGCACCCAGCGCCCGATCTGGTCGAGAAGTTCGTCGAAGGTGATGTCATCCACCGGCACGCCGAGGATGTTCACCGCGCGGCGGCCCTCAGCTCCCGGCCCCCTTTCCCGCAAAGCAGGAGAGGGAGAGTGTACGGGCACAGCATGTTTTATCCCTACAACCGATATGGGTGTATCAACTTCTTCCAAAACCTTGTTTGCCGCCGTCAGCACGTCGTCCGGCGTGACCATGCGCATACACGTGCGTGGCGGGCAGCCTTCGCGCAGGCCCACGCGCCCATTGACGTAAGAACAGGGGCTACACGGGGGCGCACTTCTCACTACACGAAACGGCGCGCGCGGCGACCATGGCTCCCACGCCCGGTGGTTGCTCGGCCCGAAGATGGCGACGCCTGGCGTCCCGGCGGCAGCAGCCAGGTGCATCACCCCCGAATCCGCGCCGATGAAGAGATCAGCTTCGCGCAGCAACGCGGCTAGCTCCCCTAACGTGGTCCGCCCGCTGAGGTCGAGCGGCGCGTGCGCCATGTGCGCCACAACAGCGCCAACGTCGTCCTGCGCCGTGCCGACCAAGACGATCCGCGCGTTGCGCTCGGCGTGCAGCGCCTCTGCGACGGCGGCGAACGAGGCCGGGTCCCAGCGGCGCGCAGGGCTATAGCCGCCGCTGCCCGGATGGATGACGACGAGCGGGCCGCCGCCTTCGGCTTGAGGGGGTAGGGGCAAGACATGCCTCGCCTCTACGTTGACGCGAAGAGAAACATCATCGGTGTGTGCACCAAGCAACGCGACCACATCCAGCCAGTACTCGACCTCGTGGCGCGCGCCGAACCCGCCGTCTGGGGCGGTGTGCGTGAGGAACCAGCCGCGCCCGTTATCGAGGCCGAGGCGCCGACGCGCGCCGGCGGCGCGCGCAAGCGCGGCGTACTTGAGCGCGCCGAACCGCGTTGTCAGGTGGTGCAGGATCACGACGGTATCATAGCGGCGGGCGCGCAAATCCCGCGCGAGCGCCAGCGCCGCCAGCAGGTTGGCCGGGCGGAGCGCGTCGCGGGGGTGGTCGTAGGCGAACTTGTCGAAGGTGATGATCGTGTCAACCAGCCCGGTCCTGCGCACCACCGGCGCGCTGTGCGCGGTGGCGAGCAGATCAATACGGGCGGCGGGAAAGGTCTCGCGGAGCGCGGCCAGCGCAGGCGTCGCGGTGAGCAGGTCGCCGATGTCGGCGAGCTTGACGACCAGGATGCGCGTCGGCTGTGCGACGGAACGGCCCATATGGGGAATCCAACCTTACATCAGAGTGTTCTGGTTGCAGGTCAGTATAGCATAGGGCGGCCTGTTACGGTGGCATGAGCTTTCATGCGGCTGCGGCGTATTTGTTCACCTTATGGCTCCCGCGACTAAAGTCGCGGGTGAATTCGCAATTCTGACGGCGCTATTTTGCGATTAGCCGCCGACTAAAGTCGGCGGGTTGCGAAAAACACAGTGCGGTGCCGCACAGGGCAGACAAGGTGAACAGATACTGGAATTTGCTGACCGATGATTTTAAAGAAGAAAGGTATTTAGAAGTGTATGGGAATAATTATGATGCATGGTACAACGATTACGTGAATAATTGGTGGGAATCCGTCGAGTGGGTGGAGATTGGCGACATATATACAGTATCACAGACGCAAAGTACGGCGATTGTATACGCTGAACTGGCTTATTACATGAAGAGCGGGGAAGTCGTGCAGCACCCTACGCCTTACTTTCACTTGGTTTTTGACACGGCTGTAAATCAATGGTTCATCGACGACACCTCCGAAGAAAGCCCGTAAGGTCGATTCCGGCGCGGCACCGCGCCTTTGATAATTATAGCCATTTTTAGTATAATTCTCTCCGAAAGGTGTGTATAATTATGAACGCTGTTGCAGCCCCATTCTATGCTCGTCGATAAGTTCCACCGCCCCCTGAGAGACCTGCGCATTTCCGTCACCGACCGGTGCAACTTCCGCTGTACGTACTGTATGCCGGCGGAGATTTACGGCGAGCGTTACCAGTATCTCCCCAAGACCGAGTTGCTGACCTTTGAGGAGATTGCCCGCCTGGCGCGGATTTTCGTCCGGCTGGGCGTGACCAAGATTCGACTCACGGGCGGTGAGCCGCTGGTGCGCCAGGAGCTAGAAAAGCTCGTCGCGCAACTGGCGCAGATCGACGGGATCGAGGACATGGCGCTGACGACCAACGGCTACCTGCTCCCGCAGAACGCGCAGGCGCTCAAAGAGGCCGGCCTCCGGCGCGTCACCGTGAGCCTGGACAGCCTGGACGACGCCGTGTTCCGCCGGATGAACGGCGACCGGTCAGGCGTCCGCCGTGTGCTGGATGGCATTGAAGCCGCCGAGCGCGCCGGCTTCCACCCGATCAAGATCAACGCGGTGGTGCAGCGCGGCGTCAACGACCACACCGTCGTCGATCTGGCGCGCTATGCGAAAGCGCGCGGGGACATCGCCCGTTTCATCGAATATATGGATGTAGGCAACCTGAACGGCTGGTCGATGGATCAGGTTGTCCCCGCGCGCGAGATCGTGGCGATGATCGACGCCGCGATGCCGCTGGAACCGATCGCGCCCAACTATCCCGGTGAGGTAGCGACGCGGTTTCGCTACCGCGACGGCGGCGGCGAGATCGGCGTCATCGCCTCGGTGACGCAGCCCTTCTGCGGCGGATGCACGCGGCTGCGGCTCTCGCCTGAGGGCTGCCTGTACACGTGTCTCTTCGCCAACGCCGGCACGGACCTGAAAGAGCCGCTGCGCGCCGGCGCTTCCGACGACGAGATTGAGCAGATCGTGCAGGGCATATGGCGCCGGCGGGCGGATCGCTATAGCGAAATCCGCACCTCGCTGACGCACCCGCGCGCGCGCAAGGTCGAGATGTACCACATCGGCGGCTAACCGGCGGAGTGGCTTCCATGCAGTTGCAGATCGTCTTCTACGGCGTGTTGAAGCAGGCGGCCGGCGCGAAGTCGCAGACGCTCGACCTGCCCCAGGACTCCGTCACCGTCGGCGAACTCAAGACGCTGCTCGCGGAGCGCTACGCGGCGCTGAACGCCCGGCTGGAGTCAGTAGCCTGCGCGGCCGGCGACGAGTTGGTCGGGCCGGACTATCGCCTGTACGACGGCGACGAGGTGGCGTTCCTGCCGCCGGTGAGTGGAGGATAGGAGAGAAAGATGAGCCGATGGATCTGTGAAGAGCCGCTTGATCTGGCCGGGCTGCTGACCGAAACGGAGGACCCGGCGTGCGGCGGGCTGGTCATTTTCTGCGGGACGGTGCGCAACGAGAACGAGGGGCAAGAGGTCAACGGCATGACCTACGAGGCGCATGTCACGATGGCGGAGAAAGTCCTGCGCGAGATCGAGGCGGAGGTGCTCGACCGCTTCCCGGTGCGCCGCTGCCGGGTTCAGCACCGGATCGGTCCGATGCAGCTTGGCGAGACCAGCGTGATCGTCGTGGTGCGCGCCGCTCACCGGGCGGAGGCCTTCGACGGCGCGCGCTACGCCATCGACGCAGTGAAGCAGCGCGCGCCGATCTGGAAAGAAGAGCACTACGCGGACGGCGTGAGCCGCTATCTCGAAGGCGTGCCGCTGCAAGTCAGGGACGACAGCAAGGCGGAAGCATGAAGGACATCAGCGCGAAGTCAGACACGCTGCGGGAGGCCGTCGCCGAGGCGTGGGTGGTCATGCCGGAAGACGTGAAAGCCATCCTCCGAGAGGGCAGGACCGAGAAGGGGGATGCGCTGGAAGTCGCGCGGACCGCGGCGATCATGGGCGCGAAGCGGACCTGGGACCTCATCCCCTTCTGCCATCCCATCCCGCTGACGCACGTGAGCGTGAGCTACGGCTTCGAGCCAGAGGGGCTGCGCATCGAGGTGCGGGTCAAATGCAAGGCGGCGACCGGGGTCGAAATGGAAGCGCTGACCGCCGCCAGTCTGGCCGCGCTGACGATCTACGACATGCACAAGCAATATGCGCACGGCATTGAGATCCGCTCGGTGCGCCTGCTCACCAAAACCGGGGGCAAGAGCGGCGACTATCACGCGCCTGCACGTCAGCCCGGCGGCTGAAAAAACTGTTGGAAACCCCTGCCCTTTGTGATATAATGCTCCGACGCGGCCCTCTCAGGCCGCCTTGCTTGTGTTAGCAAACTGAACTCACCGTTGAGGGTTTCGGAGATGAGCAACTTGATCGAGAGCCTGCAAGCGCCCCCGCGCGAAGATCTGCCGGAGTTCCGCGCCGGCGATACAGTCAAAGTGCACTTCCGCATCGTCGAGGGCGACAACGAGCGTGTCCAGGTGTTCTCCGGCACCGTGATCCGTATACGCAGTCGCGGCAACGACCGAAACTTCACCGTGCGCCGCATCGCATCGCACGGCATCGGCGTCGAGCGCACCTTCTTGATCCACTCGCCCCGCCTGGAAAAGGTGGAGATCGTGCGCCGCGCGAAGGCTCGCCGCAGCCGGCTGTACTACCTGCGCGGGCGCACGGGCAAGGCCGCGCGTCTGAAGGACGTGCGCCGAAACTAACTGCGTAAGCGCCGGTGACCGATGCACCTCAAACCCCTGATCGGCCTGACCTGTAGCCAACGCTGGTCGGAAGACAAGAACAGCAACCAGTTGACCCTGCTGCCCTCATACGTGCGCGCGGTCGAGATCGCCGGCGGCGTCCCGGTGATCGTGCCGGTGAACCTGGGACTCGACGCGCTGGGGGCGCTCTTCCGCCGGCTGGATGGGATATTACTGCCCGGCGGGGCCGACGTGTCGGCCAGCGCTTATGGGGTCGAGCGCGTCCCCTCTATGTATGGCGAAGACCCGGTCCGCGACGCCGCCGAGATCGCGCTGTGCCGGTGGGCCGTGCGCGACGATAAGCCGATCCTCGCCATCTGCCGGGGGATTCAGGTGCTCAACGTCGCGCTCGGCGGGGCGCTCTACCGGCATATCGCCGACGAGTTCCCGACGACGCTGGAACACGACCACGAATACGCTACGCAGCGCGCCTCCCCGATTCACGAGGTCAGCGTGGAAACAGACTCCTTGCTACACGCAGCCCTGGGCGTCGAACGCGCAACCGTCAACAGCCTGCACCACCAGGCGGTCAGCCGGCTGGGCGAGGGGCTGCGCGCGGTCGCGCACGCCCCTGACGGGTTGACCGAGGGCGTGGAGCACCCGGCGCGGCGCTTTGCGCTCGGCGTGCAGTGGCACCCCGAAGAACTGGTGGACACCGTCCCCGCGATGCGACGCCTGTTTTGGGCCTTCGTGCAATCAGCCGGCGGGCGCGACGGCTGGCGTCACGGCGCTCTAGCCGACGAGACCTTTGAGCAAGGCGCCGACCGCATACGCCAGTAACGCAGCAAGGCCGCCGACAACCAACATCTCCAACCCGCTCCGCAGGGAGTTCATCCTGGTTATCAGGACCTTCGCCGCGCCCAACCCGAAGAGGGCCGCGCCCGACAAAACCATTGCAATAGGGAACGCCACGCCTTGATCGATGGGAACCAGCAATCCCAACAGGTAGACGCTCAGCGGCACCACGCCGGCGACAATAAAAGCGACCAGCGTGGCGAGGCCGTTGAGCAAGGGCTTGCGTTCGTCTGCAAGCAGCCCAAGCTCCTCAACCATCATCGCCTTGACCCAGCGCCTGGCGTCGCGGGACTGAATTTCAACGAGCGTGCGCGCGTCTGCCTCCGAATGTCCCCGCGCGCGGTAGATTTCGTATAATTCCTGCCGTTCGCCTTCGGGGAAGTGCTCGATCTCCCAGGTTTCGCGCGTCAGTTCCCGCTCGTAGTATTCGTGCTCGCTTTTGGAGGAAAGGTAGGCGCCAACCGCCATCGAGAAGCCGTCCGCCAACAGATTCGCCAGGCCTAAGATCAGCACGACCGATGCGCCCAGCTCCGCCCCGGCCACACCGCTCACGACGGCGAACGTCGTGATGATGCCGTCCAGCCCGCCGTAGACAAACTCGCCGATATACTGATGGCCCGCCCCGCCATGCTCCTCTCGTGCCGCCTGCGCGATGCGCTCCGGCGTGTGCGCCGCCGCTGACGCTTCCCGGTCGCCTTCAGCAAAAGCCGCGCGCGCCTCTTCAAGTCGTGACCCCATTTTCTGCCTTTCGGTTGGTGTCTGTCCTCCCGCAGATGGTCTTTCTTGGCAACTCCTTGCTGGACAGTGGGCTTTAGAGGCCGTTGGAAAAGGGTTCTCCCGGCTTCAGCCGGGGGTGAATTCCCCACCGTGCCGTGGCTTTCCGGCGATTAGCCGCCGACTTTAGTCGGCGGAAACTGAATAAACTTACCTGGCCCGACTTCTCAAATGGCCTCTCAAGCTTTTGAGCCAACAGCACCGATGCGGTGGCGCTGGTCGTGTTTGCGGGCGACCTCGCCTCCCGTCCCCCTCTCCGCTTGCGTAGAGGGGGTGTCGAGCCGCAGGCGAGACGGGGGTGAGGTAGAGAAACGCTTAGCACGGCCAGCTGTTGGCAAAGGTTTGAATCAGTTCATAAGCGCATCGGTTATTGGCACACTTCGCGTTGTTCGCGGCTAACCCTTTCATACGCGAAAGCCCTGTTGCTGCCCGCTTGGAGACGGACCTTAAGCCCGCCTTTTGTGATACAAGACTGCCGGTTTTCCCCTTTTGTCATGCGTTCGCGCCGATTCTCCGGCCTATAGCGGTCCGGGTGCATCGCGTCGTGTGCGCGGTGAATTGCGGCACGGCGGTCAACCCGGACATGGTCGAGGCGCAAATGGAAGGCGGCATCGTGTTTGGCCTCACTGCGGCTCTGTACGGCGTGGTCACGCTCAAGGATGGACGTGTGCAGCAGAGCAACTTCCACGACTACCCGCTGACGCGGATCGATGAGATGCCGGCGGTCGAGGTCTACATCGTGCCCAGCGACGCCGCGCCCACAGGCATCGGCGAGATGGGCAACCCACCGGCTACCCCCGCCATTATGAACGCGATCTATGCGGCGACGGGGAAGCGAATCCGGCGGCTGCCGGTCAGGGACGAGGATTTGCGAAGCGCATAACTGAAAACGCCCGCCATACCCTGGCGGGCGTCGCCTTTGTTCGACTGCTAGCGACTCCCGCCGCGCCGGGAACGGGCGACGGTCGTGTCAGTCGGCTGAGGCAGCGGCAACCACACCACAAAGCGCGTGCCCACGCCCACCACACTCTCGGCGCGGATTTTGCCGCCGTGCGCCTGGACAATCTCGCGGCTGATCGCCAGCCCCAGGCCGGCCCCCTTGCGGCCTGCGTCGCGGCGGCGGGATTTATCGACCTGGTAGAAGCGCTCGAAGATACGGGAAAGGTCCTCCGGCGGGATGCCCTCGCCGTTGTCCGAGACGACCAGTTCAATACCGCCGTCAGCGCGCCTGCCGTCGAGCGTGACCGTCCCGCCAGCAGGGGTGTGTTTGAGCGCATTGTCGATCAGGTTGGTGAAGACCTGCGCCAGCCGGTCGCCGTCGCCGACCGTGTTCGGCAGGTCAGGCGTCTGCACCCGCAGCATGATTCCCTCCTCCTGCGTGCGCAGAGTAAAGCGCTCGCCGACCGCGCGCAGGATGGCGGCGGGGTTGATGACCTGCCGCTCCATGCGCCATTCCCCCGACTCGATGCGCGCCAGGTCCAGCAATGCTTCAACCATGCGGGTAAGGCGCGCGGCCTCGTCGTGGATCACGGAGGCGGCGTGGTGCGCGCCTTCGGGCGAGGCGGCGGTCCCATCCAGGATGGCCTGCGAGAACCCCTGAATCGATGTGAGCGGCGTGCGCAGGTCGTGGCTCACGTTGGCGACGAAATCGCGTTGGGCTTGCTGGCTGGCTTTCACCTGGCGCGTCATGTGGTTGAAGGCACGCGCGACGGTCTGCACCTCGTCGGGGCCGGTTTCCGGCGCTTGCTGGTCAAAGTCGCCCCTGGCGACCGATTGGACGGCGCGCGCCACACTCTGCAAGGGGCGCGCCACCGAGCGCGCGATCAGCACGGAGAGCACCACCGCGACGACCAACCCCACGAGGCCGGCGCGCAGGATAGGGACAAGCAGATTCTCGCCGAGCCAGGTGAACACCGCGCTGAGGTTAGGGCTGGGCGCTGGGATGGCGAAAAGGATCAACTGGGGATTTCCCTCTCGCTCCGGCCTGAAGCGATCCAACAGGCGCGGCGCGCTGACAAACAGCCACTCACCCTCAGCATCGTGGAACGCCCCACGCACCCGGTTGCCTGGGCCTTGGCCTTGCGACGCTTCCACGCGGTAATCCTGTAAAGGCTCGTCGGGAGCCAGCTTGTCCCGTGAGTCGAACGCCGCGTGCGGCTGTCCATCGACCAGCTCTACAATGAGCACGCGCAGTTCAGCCGCCTCCGCGACTTGGCGCAGGTTCCGCAAGGCCTGGGCTGGCGTCTCCCGCAGCAGTTGGCCGCCCGATGCGCTCGGAAGCGCCGCCAAACCCTGGACCACGTCGGTGAGGCGCTGGTAGGCGCTGGCGCGCGGCAACGCCTGGCCCCGCAGCGCGACCAGCAGCGCGACGCCGATCACGGCGAGTGTGACGACGATGAGAAGAACGTAGGAAAGCAAAAGCCGGGTGCGCAAACTGTTCATGTTCAACCTCTTGCAGGTATTATAGGCGCAATGTGTTAAAAATGTGTGTAACGCCCGCCTCACGGACAAACCCAAAAGCGCATAACAGGGAGAACGAATAGCCATGACGGAAAAACTTGCAATTGACGGCGGTCAACCCGTGCGCCCTCATCCATTCCCTGCCTGGCCGGTCTTTGACGAACGCGAAGAGCGCGCCCTGCTGGAGGTGCTGCATTCCGGCTCCTGGGGCATCTTTGGCGGCGACAAGGTCCGCACGTTCGCGCAACGGTTCGCCGCGTTCCAGGGCGCGCGCTTCGGCGTGTGCGTGCCTAACGGCACCCTGGCGCTGGAGCTGGCCTACCGCGCGCTGGGGATCGGCCCCGGCGACGAGATCATCACCACGCCGTATACCTTTGTCGCCACCGCCACCGCCGCACTGACGGTCGGCGCGCGCCCGGTGTTTGTTGACATCGACCCGGACACGTACAACATCGACCCGACCAAGATCGAGGCGGCAATCACGCCACGCACGAAGGCGCTCGTGCCGGTGCATATCGGCGGCCAGCCGGCGGACATGGACGCGGTGATGGCGGTCGCCAGCCGCCACAACCTGCGCGTGGTCGAGGACGCCTGCCAGGCGTGGGGCGCGGCGTGGCGCGGGCGGCGCGTGGGCGCGATTGGCGACCTGGGCGCGTTCAGTTTCCAGCAGAGCAAGAACATCAGCGCCGGCGAGGGCGGCATCGTGCTCACCAACGACCCCGACCTGTACGAGTTGTGCTGGTCACTGCATAACGTGGGCCGGGTCCGGTCCGGCGCGTGGTATCAACACGAAATCCTCGGCGGCAACCTGCGCATGACCGAGTGGCAGGCGGCGATCCTGCTCGTCCAGCTTGAGCGCCTGCCGGAGCACATGACCAATCGGGATGCGAACGCGCGCTATCTGTCCGAGGCGCTGTCGGAAGTGAAGGGCCTGACGCCTCTGCCGGCCAACCCGCGTGTGACACAGCACGCCCGCCACCTGTTTATCGTTCGGTACGACCCCGGCGCGTTCGGCGGGCGTTCTCTCAATGAGTTCATCGCCGCATGGAAGGCTGAAGGTATCGAGCCGTGCGGCGCGGGCTATGTGCCGCTCAACCGCACGCCGGCGGTCCAGCGGACGATGGCTGAATTGTTCGGCATCGACGAACTGCCAGCGTGCCCGGTCGCCGAGCGCGCTGCCGAGACGACGATCTGGCTTTTTCAGCACGCTTTTCTGGGCGACCGACGCGACATGGACGACATTGTTGCCGCAGCGCGCAAGATTCAGCGGGCGTGGGCGTAACGATGAAAGAGCATCACCCTCAACGCCGGTTCAAAGTGGCGGGGATCGACGTGCAGGTCTTTATGGACAAGTTCACGCTTGGCGAAGCGGCGGCGGCCTTCGTCGCGGCGCAGATGCAACGCGCCATCGACGCACGCGGCGAGGCGAACGCGATCTTCGCCACCGGCGCGTCGCAATACGAGTTCCTGGCGGCGCTGTGTCGCGTCCAGGGGGTGGATTGGTCGCGCGTGACGGCGTTCCACCTCGACGAGTATCTGGACCTGCCGGCGGATCACCCGGCCAGCTTCCGGTGTTACCTGCATGAACGGCTGTTCGATCACCTGCCGTTCGGCGCGGTGCACCTGTTGGATGGCGACGCCCCCGACTCGGAGGCCGAGTGCGCGCGCTACGCGGCGCTGCTCGCGGCGCGGGAGATCGACATGGCGTGCATCGGCATCGGCGAGAACGGACACCTGGCGTTCAACGACCCGCCCGCCGACTTCGAGACGCCGAAGCTGGTCCACATTGTGACGCTCGACGCGGCGTGCCGCCGCCAGCAGGTGGGCGAGGGGTACTTCGCCCGATATGAGGATGTGCCAACACGCGCGTTGTCGCTGAGCATCCCGGCGATCTTACGCGCGCGGACGATCTCGTGCGTCGTCCCGGACCGGCGCAAGGCGGAGGCGGTCCGTTGCGCGCTGGAGGGGCCGGTCGCGCCGGCGTGTCCCGCGTCGGCGCTGCGGCGGCACAGGGATTGCCGGCTCTTTCTCGATGAAGAAGCCGCCTCGTTGCTCAGGATTCACTCGCCGGCGCGACCGGGGGAAAACGCCTAATCCTGGTCAAAGCGCGCCCACAGCACGCCGGCAGATACGGCTCCAATGATCGCTGCCGCGCCCCCGACCATCTCAAAACTGCCGGACATGCTGTAGATCAGGATGCCCACCTGCGCGCCCACCAGACGCCCGAGGGAATACGCGCCCACGTTGCTGCTCATCATCACCGACCGCGCCTGGGGTAGCGCTTCGGTGAACAGGGCGATGGAGGCGACAATCGCGGTCTCAACGCACAGATACAAAATGAACAGGCCGGCAAGCGCCAGGCTGAGGCTGAAGCTCAGGCGCGGGAGGACAACATAACTCACACAGGCGAGCAGTATGCATCCGAATATCAGGCGACGCTTCCCCAGCCGGTCTGCGAAGGCGGTCACCAGCGCCTCGCCCACGGCCTCTGCGAGCGCAATCGTGACCGTCGCTGCGCCGAGGCTCGTAAGGCTCAGGCCCGCAAATGAGCGTTCCATCCAGACGCCGTAGTTAATCGCCAGGATTTCATTCGCCGCCGCAAACAGCACGGAGAAAGCGACGCCTGCCTGCGCGACACGGCTGCTGCGCATCGTGCGCCATGCTTCCCGAAGGTTGTTGGCGCGCGTCGTGGCGTGAGGGCGGTCCGCAGGTAAGGCTACCCATAGCACCACCAGCGCGCCGAGACTCGCGCCCAATATCGCGGCGAACAACGCACGTAACCCCGATGTGTCGAGCAGATACCCCGTCAGCGGCGCGCCGATCACCAGGGCAAACGACCACGCCAGCTCCGTGACCCCGATGGCGCGGGCGCGGCGCGCGTAAGCGACCGCGTCGCCGATGTAGGCTTGCATCGCAGGGTCGTAGGTCATTTTTGCGACGCCAAAGATCAACATCGCCACCAGGAAGGGGCCGAACTGCGGCGCGGCGATCCCAAGCGCGCTCGCGGCGGCGATCAGCGCCAGCGCAGCGAGCAAAACGCGCTTGCGACCGTAGCGCTCGGCGAGCGGGCCAAGCAGCGGGCTGAGGATGCCAATACCGCTTTGCCCTGCCACGACGCCCTGCACATCGGTGAGAGGCGCACCCAGTTCCCGGCCAATCGCGGGCAGGAAGGGGTAGGCGAAGCGGCGGGTGATGTTCACGACGACGCGCGCGAAAGTGAGCGCCGCGATAGAGACGGCGATGTGATCCCTGGTGAGTTTCACGCGCTCGCTTTTTCCCCAGTCTATTCGGCTCAGCGCGAGGGCTATCAGAGGAGAATTTTAACCACGAATAACGCGAATAGCGCAATCTGATGATGTTTGGAGGGATGGAATTGCTGTGATTGGTTATTCGTGGTTACTAAATCCGGGTTCAACCGAGCTTGTAGCCGATCTTGCGCAAGAAGCCCTTCCGCCAGGCGACGTCGTCCTCGCCCTCGACGCCCTTCGGCGCGCAGCCGTCCACCACGCCGAGGATGCCCCGGCCCAGCTCCATTTGAGCGATGAGGACCTGAGTAGGGTTGGCGGTGGCGCAGAAGATGCGGCACACCTCCGGCACCATCTTCACCGCGTTGAGCACGTTGACCGGGTAGAAGCCTTCGCCCAGGAAGATGATGAAGCTGTGCCCGGCACCAATGGCGAGCGCGTTCTGGCGCGCCAGTTCGATCATGGCCGGGTCGGTGCCGGTGGTCCGCACCAGGCACGCGCCGGACGCCTCGCAAAACGCCAGCCCGAATTTGATGCCCGGCACGGCGGTCACCAGCGCCTCATGGATGTCTTCTACGCTCTTGATGAAGTGGGTTTGCCCCAGGATAAAGTTCACCGCCTCCGGCTTCTCGATGGTCACGGTGGTCAGTTCCACGCCTGTTCCCTCCTCGGTGAGAACGGGGCAAGGCTGCCTTGCCTCAACCAATCAGCTAACCAATTTATACCCTACACCCCACACCGTCTCGATGCTGACCGTGCTGCCCTTGAGCCGCTCGCGCAGGTGCGCGATGTGCACATCGACGGTGCGCGTCTGCCCGTAAAAGTCGTAGCCCCACACCACATCGAGCAGACGCTCGCGGCTGAACACGATCCCCTCGTTCTGCGCCAGCATGAGCAACAGGTCGAACTCCTTGCTGCGCAGGTCCACCGGCTGCCCGGCGACGGTCACGACGCGGCGCGCGGGGTCAATGATAAGATCGCCCACTTTCAGCGCCTCTCCTGTCTCTGGCCTGGCGCGCTCAGAGCGGCGGAGAATCGCCTTGACGCGCGCCACCAGCTCGCGCGGATTGAACGGTTTGGTGAGGTAGTCGTCCGCGCCCAGTTCCAGCCCGACGATCTTGTCTATGTCGTCGTCGCGCGCGGTGAGCATGAGGATGGCCGTGTCGCTGACCTCTTTATCGGCGCGGACGCGGCGACACACGTCCCAGCCATCGACGGCGGGAAGCATCAGGTCAAGCACAACCAGCGCGGGTCGGTCTTGCGCGATGCGCTGGAGCGCGGTCGCGCCGTCGCGCGCGCTGAGGACGCGAAACCCTTCCTTCTCCAGATACATCTGCGCAAGTTCGATGATGTGCTTCTCGTCGTCAACAACGAGCACGGTTTCGCCGGGCATGTGGAGCTGCCTCGCGTGTGTGCGTGTATGCGCGCATTGTAGCAGGCTCGCCCGCCGGAAGCAAAGCGGTAGCGTGTGGTATCAAGCCTCCTCGCTGTTGAGCGCATCGACGATGGTCCGAACGTTATAGCGCATGAGATCGATATACGACATCGGCTGCCCACCCGGCCCGGCGACGGAGTGGGTGTATACGGTCTCGACCCTCGCGCCGGCTTCCTCGGCGATCTGTTGGGCGAGGCCCGCATCAACCACCGACGCGACAAAGATGGCCGGCACTTGCTCCCGGCGGATGGTGTCGATCAGCGCGGCGACCGCGGCGGCGCTCGGCTCCGCCGCCGTGCTGACGCTCGGCACGACCAGGCCGACGATGCGGAACCCATAAGCGTTGGCGAAGTAGCCGAAAATCTCGTGATCTGTCACCAGAACGCGCTTCTCGACCGGCAAGGTCTCGATGAGGGGGATCATCTCGTCGTTGACGAACGTGTTCAACTCCTCAAGGTAAGCGGCGGCGTTGGCTCTGTATACCTCGGCGTTGGCCGGATCGATCTCACTAAGCGTGTCACGGATCAACATGACCCAGAGCATCACGTTTTGCGGGTCGAGCCACACGTGCGAGTCGCAGCTTCCAGCCTCATGAGCGTGCTCGACGTCTTCT
The DNA here is from genome assembly GCA_034435135.1 of Anaerolineae bacterium. GTDB lineage: Bacteria > Chloroflexota > Anaerolineae > Aggregatilineales > JAFGMM01 > JAOSJO01. The sequence goes on from DAOTXU010000047.1 coordinate 20,726, forward strand.
TCTTCGTGTTCGTCTTCGCTGGCGCCGCAGTCAATCGCGTAGAGCATACCAAGCGGCTCCACGGCGTGTTCGTGCTCCTCCGGCGCGCCGCCACGCAGGGAGGCTAATTCCGTGTGATGAGCTTCGCACAGCGCGGCGATGGCGCTCTCCTGTAACTCGCCTTCTTGTGCAGGTTCTTCTTCGCCCACGTGCGTTTCATCTCCATGCTCCTCGTTGCCTGCTCCGAAGGGCAATATCTCCACACACTGCGACGCCGGGATTATGTTGATCTCTTCCGCCGCGTTCTCGATGATGCCCTGCAATCCCTCCTCGAAATTCGCCCCGACGACAAACACGATGTCAGCGTCGGCCAGCGAGGCTACGTCGCGCGGCGTCGGCTCGAAGCTGTGCGGGTCCGCGCCCACCGGGATCAGTGAGGTCACATCGGCGGCATCCCCGGTGACGCGCCTTACCACGTCGGCAAGAACGGAATAGCTTGCCACAATCTGCGGGTGTCCCGTTTCCTGGGCTGCGCAGATGAACGATACTGCACTGAACACAACGACCAGGGCAGCGACAACCACCAGCTTGCGCTTCATATGCGTATTCCTCCGCAACTGAAAGAATCTTTCAGTAGTATTGAAAAAATTTTTCGATTAGGAAGTATAGCACGTTGCTTGCTGGCGTCAAGTGCAGTTTAGGTGGCTCCGACGGCCTGTTGGCAGCGGTCGCATAGCCCTTCGAGTTCCAGCCAGTGCCCGATGATGTGGTAGCCGGTCTGCTCAGCGATTTGCGTTAAGAACGGTTCCAGGTCGCAGCCGTGGAATTCGACCGCACGGTGGCACTCTCGACATACCAGGTGGTGGGTGTGGCCGGGCGTGGCGAGGGTGTAGCCATGACAGTTGTCCACCAAGTGCACCGGGCGGACCACGCCAAGACTTGTGAGCAATTCAAGCGTGCGGTAAACCGTCACCAGACCGACATCTTGATTGATCTGCTGCGCCTGCACGTGCAGTTCGTTGATGGACAGCGGCACCCTCGAGGCGGCCAGGGCGTGGATCACCGTGCGGCGCGCCTGGGTAAGCTTGTAACCGTGCGCGCGAAGCGCGTCAAGAAGGGTTTGTTCCGGGTCGTTCATGGCTGCCACATGCTTACTGACAAAACTTTTCGGTTGAGAATATAACGAAGCGTGATTGTAGCGTCAAGGCGCACGTGGGGTTAAAAATGGTTTATAATAGATTTAAAAGTCGCGCTTATTGCCTTAACGATACTTTGCCCTCGGCTTAAAGGAAATTTGCTAGGCGCTTTGTAACATCAAGCTGGACTCATGGTGCTATCCGACAGTCGCTATAACAGGGACTATGGCAAAGATCATCATTGTTGAAGACGATACCGTGCTGGCCGAGACCCTCGCCGATAACCTGGAGAACGAGGGACACAAAGCCACAACCGTCGCCGACGGCGAGACCGCCTATCAGCGCATCATCGAGAAGCAGCCCGACCTGGTCGTGCTGGATGTGATGTTGCCCAAACTCGACGGGCTGAGTTTGTGCCGCATGATCCGGCGCAACCAGACCACCGCGCACATCCCGATCATCATGATCACCGCGCGCAGCGAAGAGGTCGATAAGATTGTTGGGCTGGAAAGCGGCGCAGACGATTACATCGTCAAACCCTTTGGGCTGGGCGAGTTTCTGGCGCGCGTGCGCGCCGTGATGCGCCGCGTCCCAAACCGGGCGTCGGTCCAGGACGAGCTGGTTTCCGGGAATCTGCGCCTTGACCTGACCGGACGCCACGCATACCTGGACGGCGAAGAACTGAACCTCAGCCTCAAGGAGTACGACCTGCTCACCGAGTTGATGCGCAACCAGAGGGCAGTCCTCTCACGCGACTTGCTGCTCTCGAAGGTGTGGGGCGAGGATTACTTCGGCGACCCGCGCACGGTGGACGTTCACATCCGCTGGCTGCGCAAGAAGATCGAAACCGATGCTTCCAACCCGACCCGCATTGTCACCGTGCGCGGGATCGGGTATCGCTTCGAGGGATGAATGTTCCCCGATATGTTGCAGGCCGTTCTGGCCGACACCGCTTTTGAACCGTTACTGCTGGTTGATGAACGCTATCGGGTCGTCTCTGCCAACCGCGCCGCCCGCGAACTCTTCCCCAACAACGATCCCATCGGCCAACCTGTTGACGCCCTCTTCGACAGCCCTGAGTTGATCGACCTCCTCGCCTGCGCGCAAGCGGACCAGGGCTGCCCGGAGGGCCAGTTCGCCGCCGGTAACCGGTTCTACCGCGTGCGCTGCAAGAGCCTGGTCGCCGACGGCGAAGGTTATCTCGCGCTGGCGTTGATGGATATCACCCAACTGATGCGGCTCAACCGCGCCCGCCGCGAGATGGTCGCCAACATCTCGCACGAATTGCGCACGCCGATCTCCGCCATCCGCCTCCTGCGCGACACGCTGGTTTACCAGGAACTCGGCAAGAAGCGGCGGAGGGCCATCCTGCGCAAGATCGGGAAACAAGTGGACGCCCTCCAGCGTATCGTTGACGGGATGCACGACCTGGCGATGATCGAGTCGGGTCAGGCGATTATGCGCCTGGTCGAGACGCCGCTGCTGGCGCTGGTCCATGAGGCGCTCGACCATCTGGACGAGGAGATCGAACGGCGCAAGCTCGAAATCACGGTGGACATCTCCAACAAGATATTGGTCTTGGTCGATCCGGGGCAGATCGGGCGCGTGTTGACCAACCTCATCCACAACGCAGTCAAGTTCACGCCGAAAGAGGGGCGCATTCAGATCAGCGCCGCGTCGGTTCCCTCTTCAACCGACTCCAACGGCAACGCCGAAGGGGACGATACCATCATCGTCGCCGTCAGCGACAGCGGGCCGGGCATCCCGCTTGAAGAGCGCGAGCGCGTCTTCGAGCGCTTTTACCAGCGCGACCCCGCGCGCAGCGAAGGCGGTGGCAGCGGGTTGGGCCTCTCTATCGCCAAGCACATTATTGAGGCGCACAACGGGCGCATCTGGATCGAGGACAGCCCGCTTGGTGGGGCGTGCTTCTGCTTTACCCTTCCCGACGCCTCGCCCGTGCCAGAGCCTCACCCTCACGAGGACCAGTGAGCCAGGCGTATACTGCCGGGCGTAAACTATAAACGCGCCGAACTGCACTGCATGTTGGCCACCGCGGTGACCTCGCCACCCTCGACCCTGACGACCTCCCGACCAGAGAAGGCGGCTCAGCTTCCAGACTGCGGGCCGCGACGTGATAACCGGTTTTGGGGCTTGCATTCCGCACATAATTGCCTTAAACTCGATAGAGTGTAAATGATCTCAAGCTACCCAGGCGGAGGAGTACAGACGATGGGGTCGTTTCTTTCCCGGCGTTTGCAGGAAAGCAAGGATAAAACCGACGAAGACCCTGGCGTGGCGCTTCAAGGGCTGCGCGCCATCGCCGTTGACACGCTCAGGGAAGCGTCAGCGCCCAAGGTCGAAGAAGCAGAAAAGCTCCAGGAACCGACGCCTGACGGCAAGGCCGGCGTCCCTCCGAAACAGCGCACCACGCCGAAGATCGCCCAGTTGCGCAAACAACTGCGCCCGCGCGTCCTGGCGACGCCCGATGAAGCGGACCGCTGGAATCGCACGCCCGAATACGAGAGCATCATTGAAGAGCGGCTCAGGGTATTGCTCCAACGCAACAACATTCAGCTTTCCCAGCCGGAATATCAAGAGCTGCGCGAGGCTATTTTCAACGACGTGCTGGGCTTCGGCGCCATTGAGCCGCTGGTGCAGAACAAAAACTGCTCAGAGATCATGGTCAACGGCCCCGACATTATCTATGCCGAGTACAAGGGCAAGATTCAGGAGAGCGAGTATGTCTTCGACGACGAAGACCACGTGCAGTGGACCGCGCAGCGCGTCGTCAGGCCGATGGGGCGCCCCCTCAGCCGCGAGAACCTGATGGTTGACGCCCGTCTGCCCGACGGCTCGCGCGTGCACATCATCATGCCCCCGTCGGCGTTGTGCGGCACGACCATCACCATCCGCAAGTTCCCCGAAAAGCCCCTCACTGTCCAGGACCTGATCCGGTTTGGCTCCTTTACGCAAGAAGTGGCGGATTTCTTGGAAGCGTGCGTGGTCTCGCGCCTGAATATCGTCGTCTCCGGCGGCACCGGCTCCGGCAAGACGACGTTGCTCAACGTGCTTTCGGCGTTCATCCCCGACAAAGAGCGCATCATCACCGTTGAGGACTCGGCTGAGCTTCAACTCAAGCAGCGACACGTCGTCAGGCTGGAAACCGCCCCCAACACCAGCGCCGGCAAAGGCAAGCTGGAAATCCGCGACCTCGTCAAGGGCTGCCTGCGGATGCGCCCGGATCGCATTGTGGTCGGCGAGTGCCGTTCGGGCGAAGCGCTCGACATGCTCCAGGCGATGAACACCGGCCACGACGGCTCGCTCACCACCGTCCACTCCAACTCCCCCCGCGACTGCATCGCCCGCCTGGAAACCCTGGCGCTGATGGCCGGCATGGACCTGCCGGTTTTCGTCATCCGCAAACAAATCGCTTCAGCCGTCCACCTGATTATTCAGCAGGCCCGCCTCAACGACGGCTCGCGCAAGGTCACTTACATCACCGAGGTGCAGGGCATGGAGGGCGAGTCGGTCACGCTGCAAGACCTCTTCGTCTATCGCACACCCGGCCAGACCAGCCCCGGCGCTTCTCACGTCGGCGGCGGCACGCTGGAACCGACCGGCTTCCGGCCCCGGTTCATGGACCAGCTTGAACAGCATGGCTTCAAGCTGGGCGCAAAGGTCTTCGGCCTCGGCAAGAAGAGCTTCGGATCGGAGTAGCTTCGCACCTGAGGCAGGGCGCAAAGCGCTTTATGTGATGAGGGCACTGATGCTATAATGGCGGCTGGGGTGGATAGGGTCTTCCCAGGAAACCGGCCATGACGTTTGAACCCCTGGGCTTTCAAGGTGGGTTTTACCTCCATACGCAACTGCGCGCCGAAGCCTCGCTGCTGATGGCAGTCTACGCGCTGGTTCTTGCCGTCATCCTGTGGCGGACCAGGCGCGAATGGCGCGAGCTGACGCGTGGACGCTGGTTGGTGTTCGCAGCCCTGACGCTGGCGTCGGCGGGGTCCACGCAGGTTTTCACCCTACGCCTTGAAACGTTCGCGATTCCGACGCCGCCAGGCCTTCCTGAAGCGCCCGCCGGCCCGGCGATCTCATTACTGGGCAGCGTGTTCATCCTGCTGAGCGGCGCATGGCTGGGCGTTGGCCCTGCCGCGATAGCGGGTCTGGTCAGCGGCGCAGCCCGCGCCGGCTGGAGCGCTCACATGCTCTCCCAGCCGTTTGAGTTTGCTTTCATCGCTGCCCTGGCTGCTTATCTGTTGCGCCAGCGCTATCACGGCAGCCTGATGGCCTTGATCCGGCGACCTGGCGTCGCCGGCCCGTTGAGCGCTGCGCTCATCTGGCCGCTGACGGCGGTCAGCTGTTACCTACAGCACCCATCGCCCTCGCTCGCCAGCCTCGATTATGTTTGGATGATCGCCGGCCCTCTCCTGCCGGCGGCGATGTTCGAGATGCTGCTTGGCGGCATCGCCGTGGAGGTCGTCTATCACCGGCTGCCCGCCTGGCGGCCTAACACCGGCCCGCTTCAGCCCGCACCCTGGCAGACCAGCATTGGCCGGCGCCTGCTGTATACGTTCCTGCCGGTTACGCTGTTCGCAGCCATTGTCATCATCGGCGCCGTTACGGTGTTCAGCTACAACGCGGCGGTGGACCTGATCATCGCGCAGATGGCGCGCGACGCCCACAACGCCGCTTCGACGATCCCCGTCTTTATCCAGACCGGCTCGGCGCTCATCCGCGACCTGGCCGACGCTCTCGCCGAGCCTGACCGAGACATTGAGGCCACGCTCCGAGAAGGCACGCGCGCGGTGGCTTTCTTCTCGCACATTCTGTACTATGAGAAAGTGGATAGCGCGCCACCCGAAACGCCGGCGTACCAACACCCGCCTTCGCCCGACGACCTGCCCGCCATCACCGCGGACGAACTCAACCGCGTCGCGCAGACGCTTGCCACCGATATGCCCCAGGACGCCGCCATCTTCCCTACCGGCCCTGACAGTCTCATCGTCAGTTTCATTGTCCCGGTTCAGGACGCCAGGAGCGACCCGACCGGCGTGCTGCTGGGACGTGCTCTGTTGGACGCCAACCCCATTATGGAGCCGGTCGTGGGCAATCTGCGCGACATCGCCAGTGGGCGCGGCGAGGGGTTCGTCATCGACAAAAATGGCAACATCTTGCTTCACCCCAGCGATCCCAGCCGCGTCCTGCAATCGTTTAGTCTCGGCGCTACCGCCGCGTCTATCGCGTCAGAGGCAGACGGCGCAGCCTACCGCCGCCAGGGGAGCGACGGCGCGCTCCAACTGGTCTATGTGCAGCCGGCGCGTGGCAGCGATCAGTGGTCGGTGGTCATCGTGGTGCCCAACGCGGTCGTGTTGGAGCGCGCCGTACAGATCGCTGCGCCGCTGGTGGTTTTACTCGGTGTGTTGGGCGCGCTGGCGTTGGGCTGGATTTACGCGCTTGCAACCGCGCGCATCACCCGCCCGATGGCGCAACTCGCCGACGCCGCCGACCGCGTCAGCGGCGGCAATCTGGATCATGCCATTCCGGTCGCCAGCAGGGACGAGATTGGCCGTCTCGGCGCGTCCTTTGAGCGGATGCGGACCAATCTCAAGAGCCGCTTAGACGAGCAGGCGTTGCTGCTGCAAATCAGCCAGGCGGTGTCGGCGGGTTTGGACCTGCCGAGCGCCATACTGCCCATCCTCAAGGGCTGTCTCCGTGTCACCAACGCTGCTGGCGCGCGGGTCGTACTCAGCAATGGCGAGAGCGACGAGCCGGCCGCCTACGCCGCCGGCCCCGCCGCCAGCGCGATGGCCGCCCTGGACCGTCGCGTGCTCGAAGTGGTCCACGACGAAGGCCGCCTGGTGATTGAACGCCTTTCGCGCGCGCAGGCCGTCATCGACGCTTCGGTGCTGGCGCTGCGACTTGAGTCGCTCGCGGCGTTGCCCCTGCGCCAGGAGGAGACGTACCTGGGCGTGTTGTGGCTGGGGTACACCCAACCCCATCACTTCGCCGACTCGGAACTCACGTTCATGGGGATGCTCGCCAGCCAGGCTGCCGTGACCATCGCCAAGGTGCGGCTCCTTGAGGAAGCGCGCAGCCGGCGCGAGCAACTGGAAATCGTCCTCGCCAGCACCTCCGATGCAGTGCTGGTCGCCGACCGGCATGGGCGGCTTGTCATGGTGAACCCCGCCGTCAGAGCGCCGCTGCAATGCGGCCCCGAATCGCTCCGGGGCCAGGTGGTCAAACAGGCGTTGAAGGATATGCCCGCGCTCGCCGCCCTGTTTGAGCGCGAGATCGTCATGCCGGAGACCACCGAGATCACCGGCCACGACGGGCGCACTTACGAGGCGAAGGCTTCTCCACTCAAGACCGCCGACGGCGCGGTTTCGGGGCGGGTGGTGGCGCTGCACGACGTCACACACTTCAAAGAACTGGACGAGTTGAAGAACGACTTCGTGCAGACCGTCTCGCATGACCTGCGCTCGCCGCTCACGTACATGCGCGGCTACGCCACCATGTTGACAATGGTGGGCGCGCTCAACGAGAAACAGCAGAAATTCGCCGAGAAGATCATCGTCGGCATCGAGCAGATGTCCAGCCTGATTGAGAACATCCTCGACATCGGGCGCATCGAATCCGGCGGCGAGTTGGAGCGCGACGAGTGCAACGTGGCTGACCTGGTGACGAGCGTGGTCAATGGACACCGCGCGCAGGCGCTCACCAAGGAGATCACGCTCACCAGCGAGGTCGCGCCTGACCTGCCGGCCATTGTCGCCGACGCGCACATGCTACGCCAGGCGGTCACCAACCTGGTGGACAACGCCATCAAGTATTCACACCAGGGCGGCCACGTCCACGTGGCCACGCGCCTGAACAACTCGCAAATCGTCGTGTCCGTCGCCGACGACGGCCCCGGCATCAGCCAGGCGGACCAGGCGCACCTGTTCGAGAAGTTCTACCGGGTGCGCAAACGCGAGAACATGGCCGTCAAGGGCAGCGGGCTGGGACTTGCCATCGTCCGGGGCGTGGCGCGGCGGCACGGCGGCGACGCCTGGGTCGAGAGCCAGCTTGGACAGGGCAGCACGTTCTATCTCTCGGTGGCGGTGGATGCGGAGAGCAGCGCGAACGGACCCAAGCCCGCGTCGTGAGAATATAAATAATATTCTAATATTACCCTAATTCACAATCCACTATCATTGAACTGATTCAGACTTACGCCAACAGCTGGCCGCGCTAAGGCCTTTCTCTACCTCACCCCCGTCTCGCCTGCGGCTCGACACCCCCTCTCC
>DAOTXU010000048.1:0-7175 GCA_034435135.1 Anaerolineae bacterium
GCGGCGTGTGTCTGTTGTGTGACTATGCGAAAGTGGAACTTGAGCGCGGCGAGCGCGTGGTCTACGCCAACGAACACTTTGTGGTCGTGGTGCCCTTCTGGGCGCTGTGGCCGTTCGAGACGCTGCTCCTCAGTCGGGCGCACGTGGGCGGGTTGCTCGACCTCGACGCCGACGCCGTGCACGGCCTCGCCGACGCGCTGCATCAGATCACGGTGCGCTACGATAACCTGTTCCGCGCACCGTTCCCCTACTCGATGGGCTTCCACCAGACGCCCACCGATGGCGGCGCATACCCCCACTGGCACCTGCACGCGCACTTCTACCCACCGCTGCTGCGCAGCGCCACCGTGCGCAAGTTCATGGTCGGCTATGAAATGCTCGCCACCCCCCAACGCGACATCACCGCTGAGCAGGCGGCGGCGCGGCTGCGCGAGTTGAGCGACGTGCATTATCGGAATACTGAGCAGCAAGACGAGGAAGGACAGTGGGCTTAAGCCCACTGTCCCTTGTTGAAGCCATTTCGCGTGACCCGGCGCGGCGGCGCGAACGGCTTCAACCGAACTTCATCAATCTCAATCTGCGCTTTTTGCCCTGGCCGCTCCCATAATCCACACCGGGTCGAGGCAACCCAAAACCTCCGAGAAGCCGTCTGCACGGGTGCATTCGGGATTTGGGGAAAAAGGAGTTGGTTGTTGGAGTTTTGTATTACTAACCCGCCGACTAAAGTCGGCGGCTGATCGGGAAATCATTGAGTCCAGCTTGAAATTCGCCCCCGGCTGAAGCCGGGGGACCTGAAAAAAACTTGCCCCCAATTCCGAACGCACCTGCAAGAATTACCCATCCACATACAAATTTATTATTTGTGATGTAATGAACATGCCGCTACTGATGACATCGAAGCGGCGGAAAACAGAACAGCTTCACCATTGCTGCCGAAAGCATCTTGCATAAGCAAAGATCGCACTTTCGGCTTTTTGTTTTCTGTGTTTCACCAGCAAAGGAGGAGTTCTCGATGAAACACCTGTATCGACTGTTGACTGTGCTTGTGATTGCGCTGCTCGTCGTCGCGGCGCTGCCTGTGAGCGCGCAGGAAGCGGAAGGCCCGCCTCGCACCGGCTTCCGCCCTGACGCGCCGCCGTATGGTGTGCGGGGACCGTACCCGGTGGGATTCACGACCTTCTCCGATGGGATAGAAGCGCGCCGTATGGAAGGCGGAATCTGGTACCCGGCCGTCAACCCGGAAGGGGTCGAGGAAGCCATCATCTACGATTGGGGCGTGGCCGATCTGCTACCGATGCTTAGCGAGTGGCCCGGTCGCGCGATCCTGGATGCAGAGCCGGACACGGCAGGCGGACCATACCCACTGGTCATCAGCTCGCATGGACTCAATGGAACGCCATACTTCACCTCATACCTATATGAGCATCTGGCGTCATACGGTTTTGTGGTAATGGCCATGAACCATCCAGGCAACACCGCCCGCGACAGCTTACTGGCCCAGACCGAGGAACAGCAGGTGGCCCTCAGGCAGGCCATGATTGACAGCCTAGTACTGCGCCCGCGGGATATCACCCAGACACTGGACTACGCCGCGGTACTCGCCGGGCCCGAGGGAGACATGGCCGGCGTGATTGATATGGATCGTGTCGTCGCACTGGGCCTATCTTACGGCGGGTTTACGGCGGTGATGGCAGGAGGCGCCCAGCTCGATTTCAGCTCATTGGCGGAGTTGTGTGCACAGGGCGTGTATGCCAGCATCCTCACAGATGTGATGTGCAAGGTGCACAGCTCAGACCTGCCCGCGATGGAGGCACACCTGCTTGAGGTCGCCGGCGTGAATGCAGCGCCAGGGCGGCTCTGGCCCTCACTGGGTGACCCGCGTATCGATGCCATTGTAGCGCTTATGCCAGGCGGCGGGACGCCACTGGTCAGTGAAGAAGGGTTCGCCAGCGTCCAGGTCCCCCTGCTGATCCTGCGCGCAGGCAATGATCAGGTGGCCATACCCCAATACAACGCCGACAGAGCTTGGCTGTACAGCGGCAGCCCAGTCAAAATCATGGTTACGCTGGAGCATGCGGGGCATGTTGTATTAGGCCGGTGCAGCCCGGCCATGGCCGCCGCACCAGCCAATTTCGGGAACTGCTTCGATCCCGTGTGGGATAAAGACCGTGCCAACGACCTAGCCGATCACTTCGTGACAGCGTTTCTGCTGGCGGAGATGTATGGCGATGCCGACGCAGCCGCAGCACTCGCGCCGGATGCCGTGCAGTTCCCCGGCATCACCTACGAGACCACGATGGGGCAGTGAGGTTCGCTTCGGGGCGGCCTGGGTCGCCGGGCCGCCCCCGCACGATCACGCATCCAGTTGCCTGAACACCTCGGCAACCGTCATAGCGAAGCCGGGCAGGACAGCGCCTCCGTCCAGCACATCCTGGCCCTGAAGCGTTAGCGGGCGCTCCTCAGGTGTGTACACGTCAATAAGGCGGTCATCGGGGTAGAGCACCCACACCAGCCGCGTCCCGGCTTTCAGATACAGGTTCACCTTCTTGCGAATCTCGCGCGCCGCGTCGGTGGGTGAGACCACCTCGACGGCCAGGTCTGGGGCGACGGTGTAGAACTTACCGGTCCGGGGCGTGCGTCGCGCCTGGGAAATGAACCCCACATCCGGGGCCAGCACGGTCGGCGGTTCGATGGGAAGTGTGTAGCCGCCGTCGGCGCTGCTGACGGCTCCCAGCCCGTTCTTGTGAACATGCTCAAAAATGAGATAGTTCAGCCAGGAAACCAACTCGGTATGCGTGTCCCCCGCTGGCGACATTTCGACAAGCTCTCCCTCGATGAGTTCCAGGCGCACGCCTCCCCGTGAAAGCTCCCACAGGTCTTCGGCAGTATACGTTTTTTCAATTACCGACATCGCCTGCCTCGCTTCCCGACAACGGCACTCCCTTATCCCCATTGTACACGGCAAACTCTCGGCGGCAAACGATTTACCTGGAAATACGGGTGCATTCCGTTTTGGGGGCGACATTCAGTTAGGCTTGCCTATGCCGGTTTGACCTCACCCCGGCTTCGCCGGACTATAGCCCCCTACCCCCTCTCCATAAATGGCGAGGGGGAGTCAGCGCACAGGTAAGTCCCCTCTCCATTCATGGAGAGGGGATTTAGGGGTGAGGTCGCAGCGGCGCACAGCATGACCCCTAACTTGGAATGCACCCGGAAATACAACAAGGCGAACCGCTCTTGAGTCAGGTTCGCCCCGATGGGTTCAATGCCGTTGTCTTTGGACGCCGCATCAGGTCACACCACGCCCAACAACCGCGCCACCGTCGTCGTCAGGAACGTGACGCTGAAGCCCAGCGCCAACGGAAGCGCCACCGCCATGGCCGTCCACTTCAGGTTCCTGGTTTCCTTCCAGATGGTCAGGATGGTGGTGCTGCACGGGTTGTGGATCAGGCTGAAGAGCATCAGGTTGATTGCCGTCAGCAGCGTCCAGCCGCCCATGCCCACGAGCACATTGTAGACCTGCGCGTCCGACTCCAGTTCGAGCATCACGCCCGACTGCACCAGATCGGAGCCGCCGACCATCATGGTCAGCATCAGGATGGTCGGGATGATGATCTCGTTGGCGGGGATGGCGACAATGTACGCGAGCAGGATCACCCCGTTCAGGCCGAAGAACAGCCCTACCGGGTTGAGGAGGCCTACGAGGTGCTCGGCGAGGCTCGCGTCGCCGACGGTGATGTTCCCCAGCAGCCAGATGATCGCGCCCGCCGGGGCCGCCATCGTCACCGCGCGCCAGAGCACGATCAGCGTCCGGTCGATGACCGAGGTGTACAGCGTCTTGAGGATTTGCGGCGGGCGGTAGGGCGGCAGTTCCAGGCTGAAGGTTGACGCCTCGCCCTTGAGCCACGTCCGCGAGAGGAACGCCGACACCAGCAGCGCCAGCACGACCCCCAGCACCGCGATGGCGACCACGCTCGCCGCCGACACCAGGCTCGCCAGTTCGGGCGGGGCGGTCGCGCCGATGAAGATCGCGCCGATCAGGATCAGCGTGGGCCAGCGCCCGTTGCAGATCGAGAAGTTGTTGGTGATGATGGCGATCAGCCGCTCGCGCGGGCTGTCGATGATGCGCGTAGCGACCACGCCCGCCGCGTTGCAACCGAAGCCCATCATCATGGTGAGCGCCTGCTTGCCGTGCGCGCCGGCTTTGTGGAACAGCCGGTCCAGGTTAAAGGCTACACGCGGCAGGTAGCCGAGGTCTTCCAGCAGCGTGAACAGCGGGAAGAAGATCGCCATCGGCGGGAGCATCACGCTCACCACCCAGGCCGTCGCCAGGTACAGCCCGTCGATCAGGAAGCCCGCCAGCCACCAGGGGAAGCTGAGCGCCTGCGCGAAGCTGTGCAGCGCGTCGTAGACCGTCCCCAGCAGGAAGTCGCCGAGCATACTCGACGGGACGTTCGCTCCGGTAATCGTGATCCAGAACACCGCCATGAGCATCAGCAGCATGAGCGGGAAGCCCCACACGCGGCTGGTGACCAGGCGGTCAATCGTCCTGTCGAGATAGAGCCGCCCGCGCCGCCCCTCGCGCGTCGTGGCATGGTCGGCGATCTGCGCGGCGTCGGTGTAGATCGACTCCATCAACTTGTCGTGAAAGCCCGTCCCCACCTCCGCACGCAACACGTCGGCGCGCTTCAGCAGGTCGTCGGGCGTCGCGGAGAAATCGCGCTGCTCGGCCATCATGCCACCTCCAGCGCGTGCGCATAGTGCCCAGGTTGCGGCGTCGCGCCGCGCGACAGGTCGCCCAGTTCGCGCTTGTGCACCGCCTCGATGATGCGCGCGTCGCCGTCAAGCAGGCGCATCGCCACCCAGCGCGCGTTGGGCAACCCCGGAAACTGCGCCTCGATCTCCTCTGCCAGCACGTCAACCGCTTTGGCGAGCCTGGGGTCGCGGTGGTTGACGCGGTGCGCGCGGGTCTTGTACGCGCCCGTCGCCACGTCGCGGATCGCCGCCAGCAGTTCGGGGACGCCCACGCCGCGCCGCGCCACCGTCGGGATCACGGGCACGCCCAGGTCGCGCGCCAGCGCGCGCGCGTCTACTTCGATGCCGTGCCGCTCGGCCTCGTCGATCAGGTTGAGGCAGACGACGGCGCGGTCGGTGATCTCCAATATTTGCAGCACCAGGTTGAGATTGCGCTCCAGCCGTGTGGCGTCCACCACGATGACGGTCACGTTTGGCTGGCCGAAGAGGATGAAGTCGCGGGCGATTTCCTCGTCCACGCTCGCCGAAAGCAGCGAGTAGGTGCCGGGCAGGTCCACCAGCTTGAAGCGCTTCTCCTGGTAGAGAAAGCCGCCCTCCGCGCGGGTGACGGTCTTGCCCGGCCAGTTGCCGGTGTGCTGGCGCAGCCCGGTCAGCGCGTTGAAAACGGTGCTCTTGCCGGTATTGGGGTTGCCGGCGAGCGCGACCACGTAGTCAAAGCCCGCGACGTTGACGCCGAGGCGGACCAACTGCGCGTTTGCGCCGATTGGGCAGGTCTCACATGCGGAGGTCGTGTGCGTGCTAATCATTGCTATATCCCTTCCTTTGGCTGTAATGTAATCTGGATGTGTTGGGCCTGTTCGCGCCGCAGGGCGACCACCGCCCCGCGCACCAGGTAGGCGACCGGGTCGCCGAGCGGGCTTTTCATCTCAATCTTGATGGCCGTGCCGGGCAGGACGCCCAGGTCCATTAGCCGGCGGCGCTCCAGGCCCTCGCAGGTCAGCCCGGTGACGATGGCCGTCTGGCCGGGCGCTAAAGTGTCGAGCGTTTGTGTCTGTGTCTCCATCCCTAACCTTCCCTAGTACTCAGGTCAATTTCGTATAAATTCCAACACAAAATTAGACTGACCTAAAATAGTATACCACATTCCTGAAATCCGTCAAGGGGTTGCCTGAACTTTTAAGCTGTGTTCCAATCAGGTCGATGAACCGCCTATCCACACGAGGGAAAAACGATGAACACGGTCAACCATGCGCCCAAACACCTTTATCAGTCCTGGCGCGCCGCCCACCCTCCCACGCTGAGCTTCACCGCGCGGGGCGCGCGCTCGGTCGAAGAATGGCAGACTGACCTGCGCCGCGAACTGCTCAAGTGCCTGGGCGAGATGCCGGTGCCGGTCCCGCTTGACGCGCAACCACTCGAAGAGAGCGACCAAGGCGACCACGTGCGCCAGAAGTGGATTCTGCACACGGAGGCTGACTTCTGGCTGCCGTTCTACCTGCTCCTGCCCAAAGGCGGCGGCGGGCGGAGGCCGGCGGTCATCGCATTACACGGGCATGGGCCGGGCAAGGTCCGCCCGGTGGGCATCGCTACGACCTCCGTCGAGCGGCAGCATATTACCGAAGGCGAGCGGGACTACGGCTTGCAGGCGGTGCGTGAGGGCTATATCGCCTTCTGCCCAGACATGCGCGGCTTCGGGGAGTGCGTCGATGAGGATCACGCGAACCAGGTGCACGGCTACTCGTGTATGGGGTCGGCAGGGCGCGCGATCATGTTGGGGCGCACGCTGCTCGGCGAGCGCGTGTGGGATGTGCAACGCGCCATCGACTACCTGAGCGCCCGTCCCGACGTGGACCCGGCGCGCATCGCCTGCCTCGGCCAATCTGGGGGTGGCACGGTGACGCTGTTATCGGCGGCGGTCGAGCCGCGCATCAAGGCGGCGGTGGTCAGCGGCTACCTGTGTGCGTGGGAGCGCAGCATTTACGGCGTGTATCACTGCCCGTGCAACTACGTGCCAGGGCTGGCGCGGATCGCCGACTGTGGCGACATCGCGGGGTTGACTGCGCCGCGCCCGCAACTCTTCGTGGCCGGCGCACACGACGACATTTTCCCGGTTGACGGCGTGCGCGCCGCCTTCGAGACGGTGCAGTCGGTGTACCGGGCGCTCGGCGCAGAAGAGCGGACCGGCATCTACGTCGGCGACGGCGGGCATCGGTTCTATAAGGCACCGGTGTGGCCGTTCTTGAAGCGGTGGCTGTGATCTACGACAGATGGAACGGCTTTCCATCAGCTAGGTGTCGCTAATCAGGACATCGTAGAATCGCCCTTGTCGAGATACATCCCAGGGATGGGAACAAACCCACGTCTTAACGAGCAGACGCCATATCTGGGAGTAGTCAATCGGCTCATGATTCCATGATGTC
>DAOTXU010000049.1:0-4544 GCA_034435135.1 Anaerolineae bacterium
CATGGCCTTGATCCTCAGCACCATCGCCTACCTGCGCCAGCACTACGCGGCCCGCTTCCTCGTCATGACGGCGACGCTGCCGCCGCTGCTCAAGGACAAGATCAAAGAAGCCTTGGGCGACGACTGCGCCGAGGTGAGGGCGACTGATGAGCTGTTCCAGCAGTTCCGCCGCCATTGTTTGCGGCTGCTCCCCGGCGAGGTTCTCAATGGTCCAGGTCTGGCGCGCATCGCCCAGGATGTTGAGGCGGGTAAGTCGGTGCTGGTGTGCTGTAACACGGTCGCGCGGGCGCAAGAAGCGTACCACGCCCTGAAAGCGCTTCTGCGTGACCTTCCAGCCGAACGCGCCATGCTGCTGCACGGGCGCTTCAACGGGCGCGACCGCCTGACCAAAGAAGCCAACATCCAGCAGGCGGTCGGCTCGCGCAGCGACGCGCGGCATCCGCTCCTGCTCGTGGCGACGCAGGTTGTCGAGGTCAGCCTCGACATCGATCTGGACACGATCTATACCGACCCGGCTCCGCTGGAGGCGCTGCTCCAGCGCTTTGGCCGCGTCAACCGGGGACGCCTGCGCGACCTGGCCGACGTGCACGTGTTCGCTGAGCCTGCCGACGGTCAACATATCTACGATGAAAACATGGTCGCGCGCACATTAGACATCCTGAACCGCGAAGCCGGCCGCCCCATCGACGAGGCCGCCGTCAGCGACTGGTTGGGTGAAATCTACAGCGGCGAGGTCGCGGATAAGTGGTTGCGCGAATACGACTACCACGCCAACGAGTTTCAGAGCGCCGTGCTGGGGACGCTGACGCCGTTCGCCAGCAACGAGGAGTTGACCGAGCAGTTCTACCGGGCTTTTGATAGCGTTGAGGTGCTGCCAGAACAACTGTATGACGACTACATAAACCTCAAAGATGACGAGCCAATCCGCGCCAGTGAATTGCTCGTGCCCATCTCGTGGGGCCGCTACATGGGCCTGCTCGGAAAAGGTCAGGCGAAGCCGGGCGATAGGGACACGCCAAAGACCGTCAACGCCGCCTACAGCTTCGAGATGGGCCTGCAATACCTGCGCGAGGAGCAGCCCGCCGACTGGGGCGAGGGGTGACCGAACATGCCAGAGAACCCTAACCTCCCGGCGAGCTTCACAGTGCATCACCTGCGGTTTGCCTGTCAGGTGCTTTCCCCCCTGGCGTTCCCCGAACAACCGGGGGCGGCCTTGCGAGGCGCGCTGTTCGGCGTGTTGCGCGCGATGGAAGGGGAATCCGCCGCCCCGCCGGAAGCGTTGACGCCCGTGCAGTGGCTCCTGGCGCACGAGGACGCGACTTCGCAGCGCGGCGTCCGGGTGCCGGCTCCTTACACCATCGAACCACCCCTGGAAGGCGAACGCACTTACGAGTTGAGAGATCGGTTCAGTTTTGGCTTGAGCCTGTTTGGGCAGGCGACCGCGCTGCTCCCGCTGGTGGTGGACGGCGTAGACCGGATGGGTCACGAAGGAGTGGGGAGCCGCCTGGACCGCAACGGCGGCGCGCGGGGCCGCTTCGCGCTGCGCGCCATCGAGGCGGTCAACCCGCTCAGCGGCGAGCGGCAGACCCTCCTGAACGAAGCGCAGGAGATCGTCGCGCTGCCGGCGCTGCCCGTCACCTGGGAGCAGGCGCTCCGCGCCGCCGAGACCTTGCCTCCCGACCGGCTGACGCTGCACTTCCTGACGCCTACCCGCATCGTCGAGCAGGAACGGCTCGTCCACCAGCCGTTGTTCGGGCCGCTGTTCCAACGCCTGCTGGAACGCCTCATCTCGCTGAGCGAGACGTTCGGCGGCGGCAGGCCGGCGGTCGATGCGCGCGCGCTCGTGGATGCGGCGGCAAAGGTGCGCCTGGTCGAAGACCGGACCCACTGGGTCGATGTGCACAGCGGCTCGCGCCGGCTGGGGCGGTCCACGCCCATCGGCGGCTTTGTGGGCTATGCGTCCTATGCAGGCGACCTGGGCCTGCTGTTGCCCTGGGTGCTGATGGGCCAGAGCGTGCACGTCGGCAAGAGCGCCACCAAGGGAAACGGCTGGTATGGGGTTGTGAAGGAGAAGTACTGAGCGCCTGTCACTTTTCACAGAGAGGTTGAGCCAGCGCGCGCAAGCACATTTGAGAGAAGAGGTAATGAAACCGCGAATAACGCTAATAACGCTAATCAAAAGAAATGAGAAAGCCGCCCGCACAGCAAAGGCTGGCGAGATCGTTAATTGTATATCTAAATGATTCTTTCTTATTCGCGTTATTCGCGGTTAAAAATCCGGTTTCTGTGGAGCTAGAAGTCGCGGTACGAAAGTGACAGGCGATCTGGGAGAAGTGATCGATCCGCGTCTTGCGCAGAGGATAGCAGCACCAGGGGTAATGCCATGCCCATCATCCGGCAACTGATCGCCGACGAGTTCGGTTCGCACATCGGCAAGTACAGCGAACGGTTGAAAATCACGCGCGGCGGCGAGACGCTGCTGCAAGCGCCCTTGCTGCACCTGGAGATGGTGCTCGTCTCCAGCCGGGGCGTGAGCGTCTCCGCCGACGCGCTCGAAGCGTGTTGCGAGCGCGGCATCCCGGTGTTCTTCATCGACAGCCAGGGGACCGCCTACGCCAGCCTCTACTCCGCCGGCCTGACCGGCACCGTGCTCACCCGGCGCGCGCAGATGGCTGCGCTCGACAACCGGCGCGGGCGCGACGCCGCGCTCGCCTTCGCCAGGGGCAAAATCCGCAACCAGGCGACTACGCTCAAGTACCTGGCGAAGACGCGCAAGGAGAGCGCCCCCGCGTTGCATGAGGAACTGAACCTCTGTGCGGTCGAGGTGCTCGACCATGAAATCGAGCTGGACCGCCTTGAGGGTGAAACCGTAGACGCGATCCGCTCCGAACTGCTCGGCGTCGAGGGGCGCGCCGCGCAGAAGTACTGGTCTGCCGTCAAGCAGGTGCTCCCAGAGGAGTACGGGTGGCCCGGACGCAAGCGGCGCGGCGCGACCGACCCGGTCAACCAGATGCTCAACTACGGCTACGGCATCCTGTACGGCCAGATCGAGCGCTGCATCGTGCTGGCCGGGCTGGACCCCTACGCCGGCTTCGTGCACGTGGACCGGCCCGGCAAGCCCAGCCTGGTGCTCGACCTGATCGAGGAGTTCCGCCAGGAGGCGGTGGACCGGGTGGTGTTCGGGCTGGCGAACAAGCGCTTCACGGTCGGCCAGGAGGGCGACAAACTGGACCAGGAGACGCGCCGCAAGCTGGCCGAGCACGTGCTCGCACACCTGGAGACCGACGTGCGCTACGAGCGCAAGCGGATGCCGCTGCGCGTCGTCATGCAGAGCCAGGCGCGGCACCTGGCGACGTTCCTGCGCGGCGACCGCGAGGCCTACGCGCCGTTCCAGGCGAGCTGGTGATATGCGCGTGATGCTCGTGTACGACATCACCGACGACCGGGCGCGGGGCAAGATCGCCGACGCCTGCATCGACTACGGCCTGGACCGGGTGCAGTACAGCGCCTTCACCGGCGAGCTATCGGCCACACACCAGGAGGAACTGATGCTGAAGGTCGGCAAGCTGCTGGGCAAAAAGGCGGGCAAGGTGCATCTGCTGCCGATCTGCGACAAGGACTGGAAGGCGCGGAAGGTGATCGAGCGCGATGGAGACAATGGAGACAACGGAGACGAATGAGCCGTCGCTCTTTACCGTCACCGATTTGAAGCAGTACATGTACTGTCCGAGGGTGCTGTACTACCAGGCGTGCCTGCCGCACGTCCGGCCCACGACCTATAAGATGCAGGCGGGCGTGGAGGCCGGCGACGACGAGAAGAAACGGGCGATGCGGCGGTCCCTTGACGCCTATCGCGTGATCGAGGGCGAGCGTCACTTTGACGTGCACGTCCTCTCCTACCGGCTCAACCTGAGCGGCAAGGTAGATGAAGTAGTCGTGGCGAGGGCGCCGGACCGGGAGATCGTGCCGGTGGACTACAAACTCGCCAAGAAGGCGAGCGAACACTTCCAGGTGCAGCTTACCGCCTACGCCGAGATGCTCAGCGAGACGTGGGGCGAGCCGGTGCGTCGCGGCTTTCTGGTGTTGATCCCGCTGCGCCGGTTTGTGGAAGTGCCCATCACCGACAGGTTGCGCGCGGCTTTGCAGCAGGCGCTTGTGGAGATGCAACGCATCACCCAGCGCGAGACGATGCCCCCACCGGTCACGAGCCGGCAGAAGTGCGCCGCGTGCGAGTTCCGGCTGTTCTGCAACGACGTATGAGCGCGCCTTTCGCAAATGTGGCGGGATTTGGTGCAACGGAGGGTTTGAGAAATGTCGGCTGATGCGACGCACATGGGAAGCTCAGGCTCCCGGGTTTCGCCTCGTAGGAAGCCCTCAGAGCGTTTCATTTGCGGGACCACTTGCCAGGACACGTTTTTTGTGCGTAAATAGGGGGGGTTGCAGGAAGTCGATCCGATCTGAGGATACTGAAACGAGTTCCTCGCGCAGCCGTGAGCGCGTCTCTTCGCAAGTTGCAGGAAGTCGATCCGATCTGAGGATACTGA
>DAOTXU010000050.1:0-9149 GCA_034435135.1 Anaerolineae bacterium
CGCGCCGAGACCCTGGTCAAGCACGGGGTTTTCCGTGAGGCGCTCAAAGAGGCCATCCAGGAGACCGGCAGCGATACGGTGATCTTCGGCCACCCGCGTGAAAAGGGCCACACCTCGATTGAGTACCTGCGGGAGTTGTGCAACGCGCTTGCCCGCGAGTTCGGCGTGGAAACCATCATCGTATGACCGGGGCGCCGTGCCGCTCTTCGGAAGCGCGGCATGGGACAACCCATCGCTCGCCTTGACCTCTGCGCCGGCCCCCCGATCGCCCCCTGGCGAGGCCCAGGGCTTTCCGTTTCTCGTTTTACCTCACCCCCTGGCCCCCTCTCCGTAAACGGAGAGGGGGAGCAGAGGTCTGGAAAGTCCCCTCTTGATAAAATGGAGAGGGGACTGCGCTGCCTGCCCGGCGTAAGCCAGGCAGCGCGAGGGGTGAGGTTGACCCGCACAACATAAGAACCGGAAAGCCCTACGCATCTCCTGTGCGGGTGGGAGACGCCATTCATTATACAGTAAGATGCCGTTTTGCAATAGCGAGCAGGGAGGGTGCGTTCGGAATTCAGTAGCTCCCTGGGAGCTTCAAGCTCCCTGGGAGCTACCAGACAATTTCAGAGCAGTATTTTCTTTCAGGTCCCCCGGCTGAAGCCGGGGGCGAATTACAGAGCGGAATCGAAGGCTTCCCAATTAGCCGCCGACTTTAGTCGGCGGGTTATGAATACAAAACCCGCGCTTCCACGCGCCTCCCCACTCCCGAATACACCTCAGCGAGGGAGGACTACACCAGGCCCTTCAGCTCGTACACCGTCGCGGGGGTGTCGCGGCCCTTGAGCTTCATCACGCCCAGCGGCTCGACGCGGATGCGCTCGCCGAGCGCCTTCACGACCGTCTCCTCGATGAGAATCTGGCCGGGCGCGGCGCGCTCTTGCAGGCGCTTCGCCAGGTTCACCGCGTCGCCGATGGCGGTGTAGTTCATGTGCTCCTCGGTGCCGATGTTGCCCACCACCGCCTCGCCCGCGCTGATGCCGACGCCGAATTGCAGGCGCAACGCGCTGGGCGCGCGCGCGTTGCGCTCCTCAACGGCGCGTTGCAGCGCCATGGCCGCGTCCACCGCGCGGAAGAGGTAATCGGGTTGCGGGTCCGGCGCGTTGAAGAAGGCCATCACCGCGTCGCCCATGAACTTGTCGAGCGTGCCGCCGCGCGCCAGGATCACGTCGCCGGCGAGGGTGAAGTATTCGTTGAGCGCTTCGACCACGACTTCAGGATCGGTGCGCTCGGAGAAGGTGGTATAGCCCCGGATGTCGGCGAACAGGATGCTGATGACGTGGCGGTCGCCGCCCAGCGTGGCCGATTCGGGCTGTTCGAGCACGCGGTCCACCACCGAGGGCGACACATAGCGCGCGAACGCGCCGCGGATCGCCTGCTTCTCGCGCTCTTTGGCCTCCTGAAGCTCCGTGAACAGCCGCGCATTCTGGATGGCGATGGCCGCATGGTCGGAGAGCGCGCTGAGGAGCATCCCGTCGTGTTCGGTGAACGGGATGTTCCGGTTGACGTTATCCACGCCCAGCACGCCCAGCACCTCGTCGCCCAACTTGAGCGGCGTGTAGAGCACGGCCTTGGGCAGCCCTTTGATGTCGCCCAGGCCGGCCATCTCGGTGGTCGTGAGCATGACCGGCTTGCCGGTCTGGGCAGCGCGATAGGCCAGGCGCTCGCCGGCCTTCTGGTTCACGGGGCGGGCGGCGCTGTCGCCGGGGTCGCGGACAGCGCGCTTCCATAGCTCGCCGTCGCTGAGCAGCATCAGCGCGCCCTGCTCCGCGCCGGTGACGTAGATGGCCGCATCGACCACGCGCGTGAGCAACTGCTCCAGGTCGAGCAGCGCGGTCACACTCTTACCGATGCTGTAGAGCGCGTTGAGTTCTTTGATACGGCGCTGCATATCGCGGTTCGACTTCAGCAACCGTTCAGTGAGCGCTTCCTTCTCGCGGCGCAGGCGGGTCTCCGAGAGCGCGCGCTCAATGGCGTCAAGCATCTCGTCCACGGTGAAGGGCTTTATCACGTAGTCGCGCACGCCCATGCGGAACACCTGGATGGCGATCTCTTCGGAGCCGTGAAAGGTCATCAGGATGACGGGGATATTGGACTGGGCGTCGCGCAACGCCTGCAAGACCTGGGTGCCGTCCATACGCGGCATCTGCAGGTCCAGCAGGATCAGGTCAGGCGACTCGGAAAGGGCTTTGTCCAGGCCCGCCTTGCCGTCATAGGCGACGGCGGTGCGAAACCCGTTGGGCCGCAAGATGTAATCGACGACGAATTCGCAGTTTTCACGCCCGTCGTCAACCACCAGAATCAACTCGCCAGCCACGGCTCGCCTCACCAAACGCTCGCTGTGTCTTTTCGAGTATAATGGAAACCTTTTTCTAACGCCAGCACTACCGCGCTCGGCCACAGGGTTGCTCAAAGTCGAGAGGGGACGCAAGAGTGATCTTCTATAGATCAAAGTTGAAGAACTTCGGATAGCCCAACCTACTACCATGTATGCCACCGACAGTCGCAGCATTCTTGACAGCCAATCGCATCCCTATAGAATCAGCTGATTGTGGACCACCTCTGACTATGGGCCTCGGACCAGACTTTGACGAACCCGACCCATCCTTACACTGAACTGCTGTTGGACTCAGTGCCCGAAGTGGGCCGGATGTGGGAAACATGCTTCACCCCGCGCTGACGACCGTCTCCCAGCCGACCTACGAGTTAGGCCAGGAGGCCGTGCGTTTGCTTCTGGCCCACATCGCCGAACCCAACGCACCGTTGCGCACGGTGACATTACAGACGCACCTGATAGTACGCAAGTCTTGCGGTGCGGCTTTGCGGCAGAGAGGAGCTTGAAAGGCAAAACCCACGCGCGCCTTTCATGTTCCATCCCCTCTCGGCGCATCGCCATGCACGTGAACCTTCTGAGGAGGCTTCCATGAACGACTTCAATGGTCTGGGGATGAGCCTGGGCAACCTGTCCCGGCTTTCGAATGCGCTTACCCGCTCCCTCAGCGCCGAGAACTTCAGCGGCGAGAAGGGCAGGGGCGGCATGGCGACCGAGGGTACCGGCGCGGTCCCGGCGCGCGAGCTGGGCCAGGGCTGGAAGGTCTCGCCGAGCATCAACATCGCTGGCGCCAGCACCGCCACGCTCGCCGACATCGCCGGGCCGGGCGCGATCCAGCACATCTGGTTGACCGTGCATCCCGCATTCTGGCGCCGGCTGGTGCTCCGCGCCTACTGGGACCACGAAGCCACGCCCTCGATTGAGACGCCCCTTGGCGACTTCTTCTGCAACGGCTGGGGGCAGCACTGCCTCGTGCAGTCGTTGCCGGTGGCGGTCAACCCCGCCAGCGGCTTCAACAGCTACTGGGAGATGCCCTTCCGCAAGCACGCGCACCTCACGGTCGAGAACCTCGGCCCCGACGAAGTGCGCGGCTTCTACTATCAGATCACCTACACGCTCACCGACGTGCCCGACGACCGCGCCTATTTCCACGCGCAGTGGCGTCGGAACAACCCGCTGCCGTACCTGCACGTGCACACGCTGCTGGAGGGGGTGAAAGGCCAGGGGCACTACGTGGGTACGTACCTCGCGTGGGGGGTACACAACAACGGCTGGTGGGGCGAGGGCGAGATCAAGTTCTACCTCGACGGCGACGCGGACTGGCCCACCATCTGCGGCACCGGCACGGAGGACTACTTCGGGGGCGCGTGGAACTTCGACGGGAACCAGGGGCGGTACAACGTGTTCACGGCGCCGTTCTCCGGGTTGCCGCAGGTGATCAAGCCCGACGGCCTGTACCAGAGCCAGCAGCGCTTCGGGATGTATCGCTGGCACGTGATGGATCCGATCCGTTTCCAGCAGGACCTGCGCGTCACCATCCAGGCGTTGGGGTGGCGCACGCTGCTCGATGGCTCACCGCGCTACCTGCCGTTGCAGGACGACATCGCTTCGACGGCGTTCTGGTATCAGGCCGAACCGCACGCTCGTTTCCCAGAGTTGCCAGGGCTGAACGCGCTTGAGGTCGTGTAAGGCCGCATAGAAGCGAGATAGCCGGGTTGGCCGGCCCAAATGCATGGTTTACGCACATCTCTTCGCACCAGCGCGGCATTGGCAGCGGCTGCGGTTCGTTGCATGGGTTGTCAGCTGCACGTGCTGAGGGTTGGACAGCATCGGACATACCCCCGGTTCGGCTTTTTTGTGGCAACTTAACCTTACCGGGATTGTCTGTACCGTTTTCCCGCATTGTCTATCCTTGTCTCCACTGTCACTGCCGCAAGCCGGGGTTTCCCACCAACTACGACTACCCCTCGCCTTTCACCCGCGACCACGCGCGCCGGTAGCGCTCCAGGCGCTCAAAGTCGTCTTGGGTGAAGTTCCTGATGCGCCACACGTCCATGTTGTCCTCAAGGTCCGCCACCTTGACCCGGCGCGCGAGCGGGTTCAGGATCACGCGCTCGATGTAATCCTCGTAGGCCTCGCCCGCGCGCTTGGTCAGCGCGTCCACGGCGTCGAGCACCCGGCTCGGATAGCCGGCGTGGCGCAGGTCAGAGAGGTTGTACGCGGAGTCCTCGATCACGTCGTGCAGAATGGCGACCAAGCGCGCGTCGTCGTCGTCCATACGCAGCATCACTCGCAGCGGGTGGAGAATGTACGGGCGGCCGGCCCGGTCTTTGTGGCCCCGATGCGCGTCGAGCGCCAGTTGGATCGCGTCTTCCAGCGTGGGCATGGGGGCGTTCTCCTGAGGTCTCTTCTCGCTTTGGGGTAGGAGCCTGGCACGCCAGGCTCCTACAAAGATTCTACCGTATTCCATGCCCTCTGGCAGGTGAACGACCGGCGTTGTTCGTAGACCTGCCGACTAAGGTCGGCGGTTAATCGCCGTGCGCCGCTGCAATTCTGGCAGATTAGCCCGCGACTTCAGTCGCAGGAACCGGTCACCATCACGATGCGCCGCCGGCGAACAGGCTGTGAAACGCCTCGACTTGCGCCTGACCCACAGCGACCATCGCATAGACGACCGTCTGGCCCTCCGCCTGCAACACGCCCGCATAGATCAACTTCGCCGCCGTCACAGGCTGATTACTCTCGTCCACACCGACGCCGTAGGCGGTCGCCATGAAAGCCAACCCCGTCTCGACATCGGCAATCTGCGAGAATTCCAGGCCGTTCAAGGCGGGATAGACTGTCGTGATGAGGTCGAGCGCGCCCGCCGCGTCGGACGGCGCCGGCTGGGCGACCGCCAGCGCGAAGGCCCCGGCAGAGAGGGTCGAGAGCGCCGCCGGGATGTCGTCCAGCGCGCACGGGGCCTCCGCGGTGCAGTTGCCGACTGCAACCGCCCCGACGCCCCCGCTGACAATCCCCCAATACGCCTGCGCGCCCGTCAACAGCGCCAGGTACGCTTCGAGATCGTCCGGGAGGTATTGCTGCACCAGCAGCAGGATGTCTTCGGTCAGGACGCCGGCGTAGAGCGGCTGGACCACCGCGCCAAGCTGGTCGTTGGCGAAGACGACCAGCGCCTCGTAAGCCTGCGCCGAGCCTGCCGGCGCGCCGAGCGCCTCCGGCCAGGTCACCGTCACGGTCACGTCGCCCACCGTTACCTCGCCGACCGGCTGGTCGCTGTTCGATTCGACGTTCTCGTACTCCCCGGTCGCCGCGTTATAGGCGTAGCTGTAGCAGTCCCAGGGGTAGTAGTAACAATACGCCGCAAACTGGGCGGCATAGTCGAGGTAGTAATCAACCGCCGCGGTCGTCTGCGCCAGCGCATCCATGTAGAGCGCGTAGACTTCTTCCGCCGAGCCGGCGACGGCCTCGTAGTAGGCGCTCGCTGCATAGCCCACCGCCGCGTAGTAATCCGCCCAGAATTGGTCGTAGGCCGCGCGCGCCGCCTCTTGCGCCTCGGCGGTTGCTTCGGCGATGGCTGACGCCTGCGCGCGCACGGCCTCTTCTATCGACTCCATCGCGCCTGGCGCGGTCGGCAACTCGTCCGAGGGGTTCCACCTGCCGCCGAGTTCGCCGGTCGCCCCTTCTGGCGGCGCTTCGCCGCTTGTCGCGCCCTTGCCGAAGCCGCCGAACTCGGCCCACGACATCCCCTCTTCGCGGGCGCGGTTCAGCCGGCTCTGGATGCCTTCCGCGCCGCCGAACCACTCCGACAGGCTGCTCTGGTCGAACCTCCCTGAAGGCGAGGAGGGACGCCCCGCAAAGCCCCATGCGCCGCTCCCCCGACCGGGGCGCTCGCCGCCGATGGGACGCTCACCTCCGCCGGGTCGGTTCGTAGCGCCGCCCCCAGGCCGTTCACCGGCGCCAGCCGCGCCGCCGACGTCGGGGCGTTCACCTGCGCCGACCTCTGCGCCGCCGAGGTTAAGTTGCCCGTTGCCGGTCGCACCGGCCATGCCGGGGCTGCCGTACCTGCCGCCGTTGCCTGATGCGCTGTGGCCTCCTCTGCCTTCCTGGGCATACGCCGCCGAGAAGGCCGCGAGGCACAAAGCTACGACAATCAACCGATGAACACTCCTTTTCAACATAGCGTGACCTCCTCGCTACACTCCTTATGGAACGGGTAATTCTCGCTCAATTCTACAACAATTTTCGATTATGGGAAACAGGCCTGGTGGAACAGCGGCGCGGCTATATCAGCGTGACCTGCGACCCCCGCTCCGTCTTGGTTACCTCGATGCGCGCGGGAAAGGAGTCTTTCAGTTCGTCGATGTGCGTGATGACGATGATCTTGTCGAAGTCATCCTGAATGGCGTTGATGGCTTCTACTAATCGTTGCAGGCCGGTGGCGTCTTGCGTACCGAAACCTTCGTCAATAACCAGCGTGCGCAGTTGTGCCCCTGCGCGCCGCGCCAGCAGCCGCGAGAGCGCAATCCGCACGGCGAAGTTCACGCGGAACTGCTCGCCGCCGGAGTACATCTCGTAGGCGCGGTCGCCCAGGGGGTCGTTAATGAGGATGTCCAACGTCTCGGCCACGCCGCCGGTCACCTTCTCGCGCTGCGTCTCAAAGCGCAGGTTGATCTGCCCCGCCGTCAGCCGGCGGAGCAGGTCGTTGGCGGCGTCCTCAATTTCCGGGATGGCGGCCTCGATGATCATCGCCGGCACGCCGTTCTTGCCAAAGGCGGTGCGCAGTTCGTCGAAGATGGCGCGCGCTTCCCGCGCTTCGGCCTGCTTGTCGAGCAGTTCTGCGCGGCGCTTGCGCTGCTGGTCCAGCACATCCACCAACTGTTTGGCCCGCCCGACCTCCAGGCGCGCCTCGTTCTCATCGCTGACAAGTCGGGCGTGCCGACGGCGCAACTCGGCTGCATCGGCCACCTGCGCTTCCAGCGCCTTCAGTTCCGCGTCGAGAGCTGCCAGCGCGGCCAGATCGCCGGCAAGCTCTTGCTCCCAGTCCCGCCGGCGTTCGTCGAGTCGTTGGGCGCTGGCTTCGAGTTGCGGCAGTTTCTCCAAAGCGGCTTGCAGATCGGCGAGTCGCTTCTCATATGGAGCCAGGCCGGCCACGCGCGCGCGCAGGTCTTGATAGGCTACCGGGTCAAAGCCCAGCCCGCTGAGCGCGTCGGCCAGCCCTGGATGCCGCACAAATGGGTCGTCGGTCGCCAGCGCGTTGAGCGCCGCGTCGTAGGCTTTCACCTGGGCGCTCGCCGCGTCAACGCGCGCCTTGTTCGCACGCCATGCGTCGGCTTTGTCTTTGCCGGCCTGTTCATACTGCGCGGTGAGTTGGGCGCGGTGCGCCTCGGTGAGCGGCTGCCCGCACAGCGGGCAGATCGGCTTGTCGGCCTGTTCGATCAGGTCCAGGCTCTTACGCAGATCTTCCATCTCGGCTTTGAGCCGGTCATTGCTGGTGCGGAGTGCGGCGGCCTCTTCTCTGAGTTCCGTGATGGCGTCATGCAGGCGTTTGCTCATTTCCGCCGTGAGCGCTTCCGCCTGCGCGCTCGCCTCGACCCACGCCGCGCGCCCGGCCTCGATCACCGCCTGCTCGGCGGCAAGCTGGCGCGCGGCTTCCAGTTCCGGTTGGAGCCGTGCGATGTCATTCTGAGCCGAATCGAGTTCGTGCTGGCCCTTCTCGGTGGGGCGCTGAAGATCGGCGCGTTGACTCTGTTTGTGCTTAAGATCGATCTCCGCCTGCGTGAGCGCCTGGACCTCTATGTCCAGCGCCGCGCGCGCCGCCGTCGCCTCGATCAGGCGCGCCTGCGCCGCCGTCAGCGCCGCTTTGCGCGCGTCCTCCTCGCCGAGTTCCTGCTCGATGCTCTCGATTTGGGCTTTGAGGCTGAGGATGTGCTCCCCCAGTTCTCTCGCCTTCTCCTTGGCCCGATCCTCATAGCGCGCCCACTCGTCCAGACCCAGGATGTCGGTCAGCACCTTTTTGCGCTCCGCCGGCGCTTTGACCGTGAACTCGTCTGCCCGCCCCTGGAGCAGAAACGCCGAGTTGATGAACGTGTCATAGCTCATGTGCAGCGCGCGCTCGATTTTGGCCTCGGTCTGGCGCATACTCGGCTCGTTGAGCGTGCGCCAGTCGTCGCCGTCGCGGATCATGAAGTCGAGCGCGCCCTTGCTCGTCTTGCCAGTCTTCTGGCGCTGGCGGATCACCCGGTAGCGGTTGCCTTCCAGCGCAAACTCGAAGTCCACGCGCATTTCGCTCTGGCCAACGTGGATCAGCTCATCGTCGCGGGCGGCGCGCGCCTTGCCCCACAGCGCCCAGGTGATGGCGTCGAGCAGGCTGCTCTTGCCGGCGC
Source organism: Anaerolineae bacterium (assembly GCA_034435135.1). Classification (GTDB taxonomy): domain Bacteria; phylum Chloroflexota; class Anaerolineae; order Aggregatilineales; family JAFGMM01; genus JAOSJO01. Next base: position 8,755 of record DAOTXU010000050.1, read on the forward strand.
CGTTAGGTCCGGCCAGACACACTAAGTGGATGCCGGTGAAGTCCAGCGGCGGCGGGTTGCGGTAGGCCAGAAAGTTGTAGAGTTCCAGGCGAACGGGGATCATCTCAACCTCGCGGTCGTCAGCGTTGAGGGTATGTTACCACGCGCACCGCGAGCCGAACAAATGCGCGAGCAGGGGCGCCTCCCAGAGGGAGTCCAGTGGGCTGAAGCTCGCTGTCCGCACGGACTTGCCTGTCGAGCCTCGCTTTTAATGAACTGTTTCAAACTTACGCCAACAGCTGGCCGTGCTAAGGCCTTTCTCTACCTCACCCCCGTCTCGCCTGCGGCTCGACACCCCCTCTCCGCTTGCGGCTATAGTCCGGCGTAGCCGGGAGAGGGGGACGGGGGGTGAGGTG
>DAOTXU010000051.1:0-19675 GCA_034435135.1 Anaerolineae bacterium
GGCTGCCCCTATTGGGGCAGCCGGCGGAACTCACCGATCCTAGCGCGCGGGGATTGGAGGGATCGCACCCTCGGCGAATTCTCCCTGGAAGATGCGGTCCATCTCTGCCAGGTAGTCTTCGACGCTCAACTGACCGTCATAGACGAGGGCTATCCCTTCGTACAGGTAGACATTGGTCTTGGCCGGCCAGAAGCTCCAGGTAGTATAACCTACATTCCCGGCCTCCGATGCCTGACCGAAGGATTCGTAGAACCGGGCCATGCGGGGATCCGTGTTGGCGAACATGTCGGCTTCAAAAGCCATGGGCGCAGGAGACTTGCCGCAGGCCTCGAAGACTCCCGCCTGCGTAGCGGGTGAGAACACGTAGTCCAGTACTTCGGCGGCGGCGTCGCGGTTCTCCGTTGCGGCATTGAGACTCCAGCTTGAGCCGACGCCAATCAGATAGAAGGGATCCTCACTGAAGGTCGTGGGGATGGGGAACCAGTCCCAGTCGTTCTCATTCCCGGCTTCGGGACCAAAGAAATCGGACATAGACCCCTGCATCCACGTGCCCTCGAAGTTGATGGCGATCTCGCCTGCCCCGAACATGGCGTGCGCAGTCTCGGATGTGTCGGAGAAGAAGTAGTCCTTGCCGCCCATCAGCCAATCGTTCTGCATCATCTCGTTCAGCTTGGTGATGGCTTCCACGAAGGCCGGGTCGGTCCACGGGCGCTGGCCGGTGAGCGCTTCATAGACCAGGTCAGGGCCCGCATAGTGATTCAGGAACACGCCGACGTACCATTCGAGACAAGGGGGGCACTCCGAAGCAAAGGCAGGGCCAAACGGGACGATACCCGCATCTTCGATGGTCTGAGCGAGTTCGAAAAGCTCGTCCATCGTCGTGGGGATTTGCCAGCCCTTCTGCTCGAACAGCGTTGCGTTGTACCACATCACCATGCTTTCAAGTTCATCGGAGAGGCCGTAAAGCTGGCCCTCGTATGTGCCCAGGTTCAGCGCCCAAGGCGCAAATCGATCCGCCCATGCGTATTTTTCGGCGTATTCGTCGAGTGGAACCAGAAGACCCGCCTCTGCCAGCTCCAACATGAACGATGGGCCGTGGGTCTGGACGATGTCTGGACCCGCGCCGCCCTGTAGCGCGGTGCGTGTGGCGTCAACAAACTGGGGCAGAAGCACTACCTGGATCTCGATCTCTTCCCCGGGGTAATTGTCCGTGTACCAGGAACTCGTGCACTCGCCCCATTCATTATCCTCTGCCCACATCTCAACCACGGTCTTGTCCTGCGCCAGGGCGATTAGCTGAAGCGGGAGCAGCAGGATGGCGGCTGCGGCAAACAGCATAGCACGGATATGCGACATCATTTCCTCCTCCTTAGCAAACGAACCATCTGGCTTTCGACGAAGTGAATCGTTCTCAATGAGCTTTCCGCGATAATCGCCTCCTGTTCAGCATTAGATTGGCGCTTAATGGGATGAAAGATCATCTCCCTTTCGTGGAGAATATCGGGCGCACGATTTTGTGTTATCCATAACATGCTTCTACTCAATAGCTTATTCAAAATCGGGAAGAAGTCAAGCAGGTTAGCCCAGTGCACGGCACCAGCGCTGATTCTCTTAAGATATCTCGCGGATTGTTGTGCTGTTTTCCCAATTCTCTGTTATTCTGTAGAATGGGCCAAGGTTATCATTGCCGGAGCAATTGGTGTTATGGGTAACAAGAGCGCGGTGACCATTCAAGATGTTGCGGCACGGTCAGGCGTCTCGGCGATGACGGTCTCGCGCGTGTTGAACGGCTCGAACCGGGTAGCGCCGGAGACCCGGCAGCGGATTGAACAGGCCATCGAGGAGCTAGGATATGTTCCGAACGCGCTGGCGAAAGGCTTATTGCAGGGTCGCACGCGGACGCTTGGCCTCATCGTCGGGGACATGATCAACCCATTCTGGGTTGCGGTGGCAAGTGGGGCCGAGGAGGTGGCTTACCGAAATGGCTATGTCATCATGTTTGGCGACAGCGGCCATTCGAACGAAAAAGAGAGTGAACTTATCCATACAATGGTAAGTAACCGCACCGACGGCTTGCTCATTAACGCTTTTGACGATGAGTCGCGGAAAGCGTTGAGCAACCTGGTCAGGCGCAATTACCCTTTCGTTCTAATCGGAAACGAATTGAGGGGTATCCGGACTGATGTTGTTACGAGCGATACTGTTTACGGGGCGAGAGTCCTGACGCGGCATCTGCTTGATCTCGGTCATCGGCGCATCGCGTTACTCAACGGACCAAAGAATAACCCCCAATCTCGAGAACGTGAACAGGGCTACAAAGAGATGTTGCGTGAGTATGGCATTGAGTTAAGGCCGGAACTGATCGTCGAAGGGCGCTACATGCGTGGCGGCGGCTATGAGCCAACGGAACAACTGCTCAACTTGCCAGCCGACCGCCGTCCAACCGCGATTATCGCCTGTAACAATTTCCTGGCGCTCAGTGCGATTGAGACGGTGCGCAACGCGCGGCTACGCATACCGGAGGACATCGCGCTGGTATCCTTCGATGATTTCGAAGTGGCAAGCGTGATCTATCCTTTCCTGACAGTGATGGCCCAACCCGCTCGTACATACGGTGTCCAGGCGGCCCAATTATTGATTGATCGTCTCAATAACCCGGAGAAATGGCAACCAAGCAGGTTGGTATTCACGCCTGAGTTGATTGTGCGCATGTCGTGCGGCGCAAAACTCCAGCAGTCCGATGATATATCTGGCACGGAGGAGGCGAATTCTCTATCCTGATACCAATCCTGGTGGTTGAGATCGTGAATCTGGTGGGCGAGGCAGAGCGGCGAAGGCGTCAAGGATTTGACCCCAGCCAATCGGGCGTCTGACTATCGCCTTGTCGGCAGCAAGCTGGCAAAGGAAGCGATACACCCCATTCACCTGGCCTGGAACGACCGATACGCCGTCCTCTCTACTGACGGCGCGATGCTTCGAAGATCCGCTCCGGCGGGTCCAGTTCGGGAGGATAAGCGGGCACGAAAATGCAGGCCAGTCGAGTGCAGCCATCTTCGTCACTTTGGTAGCTGATACGCCCGTAGGGTCAACAACACTATCCGCATCGAGCTCAATGAGCAGGTCAATCCTCTCTTCTCTCAGGGAATTCTCTTAACTCACCGTCGCTCCCGCGACCACCGCTTCGCATATCGGAAAAGGCCCACCACATCTGGTGAGCTTCACAGTGAGTACATTGTATACTCGCTCGGGAGCAACGGGGATCGGGCACGGGTTCTCCCGCATTTTCCGTGCTGTGAATTGTGGACTTTCACGAATCGTCATAGAGAATGCGCTGGCGGAGCCGATCGAACTGCGCGCGCCCATACATCTGGCGCTTGATCAGCTTCAAGCGATTGACCTGTCCCTCCGTCTGTCCATTGCTCCCTCCATGGTCAGCGCGGTTTTGACCGCCGCATAGTCCTGCCGCAAATGCAAGGCGAAGTTGCGAAGCGGCGCGACAGGTCTGGCCTGCGCCGCTTCCAGCCAGGGGTCAAGCGCATCCGCCGCGCGTTGACGGATCATGTGCATGAAACGCCGCGCCAGGGGATATGCCGCGCCTACCTCCGCACAACACGCGCATAGCAACTGGCGATAGGTTTCCTGCTCAGGGGTAAGTGTATCGGGCGGCTGAACCAACAACCACACCGCCTGGCGCGGCGAAAGCGGACGCGGTGCTGGGAGCGCAGGGGAGCGGCGCATCCGCCGGCCATCGCCCTGCCGGAAGCGCTTGAGGGCGCGGGCGACGGTGTCGCGGGTGCTCAATAGCCGGGCTACGGTCGCAGAAAACCTGCGCGCGCGAGTCTTGGAGGCGGTCGAGGTCCTGGGATACCAACCCAACCGCGCCGCTCGCCGCTTGCGAGCCAATGTCAGCGATGTGATCGGCTTGCTGATCTCCGACATTGAGAACCCATTTTTCATCTCTGTCGTGCGCGGCGTTGAAGATGCCGCCTACGCTCACCAGATGAGCATCGTGTTATGTAATACCGACGAGGATGCTGCCAAGCAACGAATGTATCTGCGCGTGATGCAAGCCGAGCGTGTTGCCGGCTTGATTGTTTCCCCTACGCACGTAGATGACGGTGAGGTTCTCACCAAATTCAGCCGGTCCGGCATCCCGGTTGTGCTGCTAGATCGCCGCGTTGACCACTGCGAGCTGGACGCGATTACGGTCGATAACGTGCACGGCGCGCACATCGCCGTAAAACACCTGATCGACCTGGGCTACCACCGGATCGGCATGATTGGCGGCGCTATGCACCTCACCACGGGGCGCGAACGTCATCAGGGTTACCAGAGTGCATTAGAGACAGCGTGCATCCCGGTCGATGAAGCGCTGGTCAGGTTCGGCGATTTCAAAACCGAGAGCGGGTACCGCCTGGCGTGCGAGTTGGTCACATCGCCGAATCCGCCCAGGGCGTTGTTTGTGGCGAACAACCTGATGACGCTTGGCGCGCTGCGCGCATTGCGTGAGATGGGCCTCCGTGTCCCTGATGACACAGCGATCGTCGGCTTCGATGACATGCCTTGGTCAACCGAGCTTTGTCCGCCATTGACGGCGGTTTCTCAGCCCGCCTATGAGCTAGGCTGGGAGGCGGTGCACCTGCTTCTGCACCGCATTGCGGTACCGGACGCGCCGTTTCGCACCGTCACCCTGCAAACGCGCCTGATCGTGCGTGAGTCTTGCGGCGCTGCACTTCGACTACGAGATTGACGGATTTGCAGCAATCGCTGCGCTTTCTTGATCACGTTCTGTGCTTCGGTGCTGCGAATCCACTGTCCTACGCACCGCCACACGCTCTTGACCTTCCTCAAGGTCCGGTTGATCGTCTCACTGCTCGCTGCACCCTTGGCCAGCAGATGCGGTGGCACAAGGTCGTTTCGTAATCCGGGGTGCGCGCCGCTGCAGGACTAACTCCCGGAGCATTTTCACGCCTGCTGCATCACACGCGACCGCGCATTGTCAGGCACTTGATCTTCGTCACTCTCGCGTCAGCCCTACCTCCGCGAACGCAGCATGTGAGGGTTGTTAACCCGCAATTCGCACGAATCTCGTAGCGTTATGGAAATTGTTGACGCTGAAAGCGCCTATCATAACGATAGGCGCTTTCCATTTCCAGGGTTCGGGCCTGAGTGCAGCCACACTCAGGCCCAGGCCGCGGGGCGTGCCCGGAAGGACTAGCCCCGCTGCCGCCTATAAGGAGTGCAAGAAACGTGCCCGGAAGAGAACAGCATGGTGAGTGACCAAAACGGACCTGTCATACATCGTCGAGGCGCTGCGCCCGCTGGCCGCGCCCATCGACACCATCTTCGAAGACCCGTCCAACGCCAATACCCACGACGAGCGTTCCATCCGTGCGATCATGGCGAGCCTGGCGCGTTACGGCCAGCGCACGCCGCTGGTCGCCAACCGGCGCGACCACACGGTCGAGAAAGGCAATGGCACGCTGGAGGCGGCGCGCCGCCTGGGCTGGACCCACGTCGCCGTCGTCTTCGTCGAGGACGACCCGCTCACGCACGCCGGCTACAGCATCGCCGACAACCGCACCGCGCAGCTGGCGGCGTGGGACGAGGCTGCGCTCCGGCGGCTGCTGGAGCAGGTGAAGGCCGGCGACCCGGAGGAACCGGCTTCGGATATGTGGACGGAGGTGGAGTGGGACAAGCTGTTCGCCGGCGCGCAGGAGGCGGAAGCGGATGAAGTCCTCGCCGACGTCGACTTCCCCGAATACGACGAGGACCTCGCCGACGAGGTGGAGCTCGTCACCTGCCCGGCCTGTGGACACCGCTTCCCTCCCTGAGGGTTCGTCAGGGCTTCACCATACACTGGACTTCGTGCACAGGCCGCTGACGGTGCAAGACCCGCCCGCCTTCACGGTGGTGAGCACGTTCGCCGGCTGCGGCGGCTCGTCCACCGGCTACGTGTGGGCCGGAGGCAAGATGCTGCTCGCGGTAGAGTGGGACCGCAACGCGGTCGAAACGTACCGGCTCAACTATCCTGACACGCCCATCTTCAAGGGCGACATCGCAAAACTCAGCGTGGAAAAGGCGCTCGCGCTCACCGGCCTCCGTCCCGGCGAGCTGGATATCCTCGACGGTTCGCCGCCGTGCCAGGGCTTCAGCATGTCGGGCAAGCGCCAGCTCGACGACCCGCGCAACCAGCTTTTCCGCGAGTTCGCGCGCCTGCTGGCAGGCTTGCAGCCGAAAGCGTTCGTCATGGAGAACGTGCGCGGCATGGTGCACGGCAAGATGAAACTGCTCTTCGTGGAAATCCTGCGCGCGCTGCGGGGGTGCGGCTACCGGGTCAGTGCACGATTGATGAATACCGCGTACTTCGGCGTGCCCCAGGTGCGCGAGCGGGTGATCTTCATCGGCGTGCGCGCCGACCTGGGGGTAGAGCCGTCGCACCCGGCGGCGCAGACGCGCTCGATCACGGTGCGCGAGGCGTGGGCCGGCGTGCCGGAGGAACCTGCGCCGCCAATTTCGGCGCACATGGCGCGCTTCATCCATCTGGTGCCGGTGGGGAAGGCGGGGGACTACGCCTTCAGGGGCCGGTACTTCTCGACGCGGCGGCTGGCGTGGGACCGGCCCGCGCCGACGGTGACGAAGAGCGCCTACGGCTCGATGTCGGGGCTGATCCATCCGCAGGGGGACCGGCTCATCACGCTGGCGGAGATGAAGCGGATCCAGTCATTCCCGGACGCTTACATATTCGTGGGCGGGTACCGGCATGCGGTGCAGCGGATCGGTAACAGCGTGCCGCCGCGCTTCATGCAGGCTATCGCCGAGCACGTGCGCGACCAGATTCTGGCGCGGATCGATTGTATATCGACAGGGTAGCCTATGAACGCCTGGATACCCTATGGACGAGGCTCGATGAGATGACCTCCGAAGAAGAGGCCGCGCTCAGGGCGCGCATGGACGCCGACCGCGCAGCCGGCCTGGACCCATATCGGACGGGGCAGAAGAACGCGAAGGGGCGGGTCGTTTGCGGCTCGCACCGGCACCGGGTCGAACTGCCCTGCCAGAACACGGCGGTGTACCCGAACGGACGGTGCAGGTTGCACGGCGGCGCGGCGCTCGCCGGCGTGGCGCACCCGAATTTCCGGCACGGGCGCTATTCCAAGCACCTGCCGGCCAACCTCCTCGACCGCTACGAAGCCGGCCTGGCCGACGCCGATCTGCGCAAACTCGACGACGAGATCGCGCTCGTCTACGCGCGGCAGACCCAGGTCCTCGACCGCCTGGGCACGGGCGAGGGGCAGCCGGCGTGGGAGGCAGTCAAGGAAGCGCACGCCGCCATCGTCGAGGCGGTCAAGGCCGGCAGGCCGGAGCCGCTCAAGGCGGCCCTCGACCGGCTGGGCCAGGCCATCGCGCAGGCCGACGGCGAGCGCGACACCTGGAGCCAGCTCCTGGCGCTGATCGAGCGCCGGCGCAAGCTCGTGGAGAGCAAGGCCAGGGTCGAGGCGCTCGGCGAGCAGGCGGTGGCGGCGCGCGAGCTGATGGCGCTGGCGGCGGCGCAGCTCGACATCATCCGCCAGCACGTGCAGGACCGGGCGGCGCTGGCGGCGATCGCGGCGGAGTTCCGCGCACTGTTTGAGGCCGGGGGGCCAGTACAATGATCCGGGTGGCGACATTTTCCTACGGGAACGCTTCGCGGTGGCCGGCGACGCCCACTAGTGGTGAAAGGCGTTCTGCCAAAGACCAGTACGTGCAGGCGCTCGTCGAAGGGCTGGAGATGCTCGCCGGTGATGCCGCCGAGGCGCAGCCCGCCGCGCGCCAGAGCCTGCTCGCCTTCACGCAACATACTTTCCGGCGCTACGTCGCCGAGCCGGCGCACGCGCTGATCGCCGCGACCCTCGACCGCGTGGTGGCCGGCGCGATCACGCGCCTGATGATCTTCGCTCCCCCGCAAAGCGGCAAGAGCGAGCTGGCCTCCGTTCGCCTGCCGGCGTACTGGCTGGGCAAGCGCCCCAATGACCCGGTCATCCTCGCCAGCTACGGCGCGGATCTGGCCTACAGCAAATCGCGCCAGGCGCGCACCATCGTCGAGAGCGACGAGTACCGCCGGCTCTTTCCCACCGTGACCACGCGCCGCGACAGCCGCGCGGTCAACCGCTGGGAGCTGGCCGCGCCCTACCGGGGCAGCCTGCTGGCGGCAGGCGTGGGCGGGCCGATCACCGGCCACGGCGCGCTGCTGGGCATCATCGACGACCCCTTCGAAAACTGGAAACAGGCGCAGTCGCAGACCATCCGCGACCAGGTGTGGGAGTGGTACCGCACCACCTTCCGCACGCGGGTGTGGGAAGACGGCGCGATCATCCTCATCATGACCCGCTGGCACGCCGACGACCTGGCGGGCCGGCTGCTCCAAACCCAGACCGGCGACTGGACCGTGCTGCGCCTGCCGGCGCTGGCCGAGGACCGGGAGACGCGCGACGCCAACGACGCCTACCTGGGGCTGCCGGTCGGACAGCCTGACCCGTTGGGCCGTGCGCCGGGGGAGCCGCTGTGCCCGCTGCGCTTCAGCAAAAAGGCCCTGAAGCAGCTGCGCGCCGACGTGGGCGCGCTGGCCTGGAGCGCGGAGTACCAGGGCGTGCCGAGACCCCGCGAGGGCGCGTGGTTCCGGCGCGCGTGGTTTCCCATCGTCGAGGCTGCGCCGCTTGCCTGCCAGCGCGTGCGCTACTGGGACAAGGCGGGCACGCCGGGCGGAGGCGCGTTCACCGCCGGGGTGCTGCTGGCGCGCGCCGCCGACGGCCTGGTCTACGTCGAGGACGTGGTGCGCGGGCAGTGGGGAGCCGGCGAGCGCAAGGCGGTCATGAGACAGACAGCGCAGCTCGACGCGGAGCGCCATGGTAAAACCGGCGTGCATATCTGGGTCGAGCAGGAGCCGGGGTCGGGGGGTAAGGAGAGCGCGGAGGACACGATCCGGGACCTGGCCGGCTTCGTGGTGCACGCCGACCGCCCCACCGGCGACAAGGACACGCGCCTGGAGCCGTTCGCGGCGCAGGCGCAGGCCGGCAACGTGCGCCTGGTGCGCGGCGCGTGGAATGGGGATTACATCGAGGAGTTCGCCGCGCTGCCGGGCGGCCGCTACCGCGACCAGGCCGACGCCACCGCCGGCGCGTTCAATAAGCTGACCGAGATGGGGCCGCCCGGCTGGGAGGCGACCCTGGCATAGGAGCGATCTATGGGCAACATACGCGCGAACATAGGCTTTCTCTTCGACACGCTTTCGGTGGCCGGCGCGGCGGTCGGCCTGGCCGACGCGACGGGCATCGACGCCGACGACCTGGAGGCTGCCGACGAAGCGTACCTCACGGTCGAGACGGTCGCGGTGCGCTTCCGGTTCGATGGGACTGCGCCGACCACAAGCGTCGGCCACAAGCTCGACGTGGGAATGGAATTGCGCATCCTCGGCGCTGAGAACCTGCAACAACTCAAGCTGATCCGTGACGGGTCGAGCGGCACGGCGGCGGTGAGCGTCACGCTGCTCCGCCTGAAATAGCCATGAGTCTCATCGTCCTCGACGAAGCGACGCGCGCCGGCGTCAAGGGGGCCATCGAGCGTTGGGTAGCGACCGAGCGCGCCGCGCCCTCCACGACCGAACTGGTGGACCTGTATGAGACGGCGGTCACGATCTTCGCGGTCTCCAACTTCCGGGCCGAGAACGTGGCGCAGATCGGGATGCGCATTCTCTCCCCCGACGGCGCGGAATTGCCGCAGGGCGATCCGCGCGCCGGCCTCTTCCAGCGCCGCTTCTACGACGCGATGCTGCGCACCGAACTCACGCTCTTCTTCTGGGGCAAAAACCTGCTCGTCAAAAAGCGCAACGCCTACCGCCAATGGGTTGGCCTGCGATGGCTCAACCCGCACCTGTGGGATCGGGATGTGCACACCGCCGATGGGTTGCGCGGCTTCCAGATCTACCACGCGGGGACCAGCTTCGAGCGCGCGCCGGCCGGCTACATCAGCATGGCCGACGCCATCTACATGCATGAGGTCGATTTCAACGACGACTTCGACGGCGTGTCGCCGGCGGAGGCGTGCTTCTCGTTTGCCGGCGTCGAGGAAGAGGCGGCGCAAACCATGCTGCACTTCTTCCGCAACCGCGCCATCCCCGCACTGCTCCTGCAGCCGGCGGCGGACGCAGGCGGTACCCACATGCCGGACGAGCCGGCGAAAAACAGGCTCGTCGCGTTTTTCCGGCAGATGGTGCAGGGCGCGCGCAACGCCGGGCGCACGGTCATCGACTGGAAGCGCTGGGAGGCGATCCTGCTCCAGCAGGAGTTCGACAAGGCCGCCGCGCCGGAATCGACGCACGAGGCGCGGCAGGCGGTGTCGCTGGCGGCGCGCGTGCCGTTGTCGCTGCTGCTGTCCGACGAGGAGAACTACGCCGCCGCCTATGACAAGCGCCTGGGGTGGAAGGAAAGCTGGCTCATGCCGCGCTGCCGGCGCTATGCCAGTTACTTCAGCGAGGCGGTGGAAGCGGAGATCGGCGCAGGCTGGCGCGTCGAGCCGGACTTCGACGACACCCTCAAGGAGCTGGCCGCGCGGCAGACCGACCTGGCGCGCCAGCAAACCGAGGGCACGCTCATCACCCTGTACGACGCGCAGAAGATGATCGGCGTGGCGGAGCCGGATGAACGTCTCAAGGACCTGTACCTGGTGCGCGGGATGCCGGTGCCGGCGGAGCAGCTCCGCACCCTGTACGAACGCGAGCGGCCGGCGTTGACCCTTCCGCCGGAGGAGGAAGGCGCGGCCCCGGCGCTTCCCCCCACGCTGGCTGCGATGGCGCGCGACGGCGAGGTCGAGGGTCCGCTCCCGCCGCGACCGGAGACTCCTATCGCCGGCCAGAAGACGGCAGGGACGGACCATCTGGGTCCCGGTTTCCTGATCCCTTTCGTGGAAGCAGCGGAGCGGGCGCAGCTGGCGAGCCTGCGCGACCAGGCGGCGCGCGCGGTCTGGCCGGGCGAGGGCGTCGAATGGGTGGAGCCGGACGACTGGCACCTGTCGCTTTGCTACGCCGGCCAGCCCGTGGAGCCGGCGCGCGTGGCCGAGTTCTTCGCGTTTCCCGAATTGGAGCGCTGGCCGGCGTTCTATGTCGCGGTGACCGGGCTGGCGATTTGGGACACGCCCAACGGGCCGTGCCTGGTCGCACAGGTCACGCTGTCGGCTGAACTGGCGCGTCTGCAAGCGACGATCTGCGCGCGATTCGCCGAGCGCGGCATCATCGTCGTCGAGCATTCGACGCCGGGCAGCTACACGGCGCACGTCACGCTCGCCTACGGCGGCCCGCGGGATGCAGCGCTCTCCGGTCCCTTCGCGCCCCTTCTCCTGCTCGTCGACCGGGTCGCGCTCGTGGAGTCTGACCGGACCCTGTTTACCTGGGAGTTGCCAGCGGCGCGAAGCCCGGCTGACGCCGGACGGGCCGACGAAGGCGCAAAGACCGATGGCGCAGAGATGGAGAGCCTGGAAATCGACGCGCGCGCGCTCGACGCCGCGCTCGACGAGCTGGCGGTCTGGCGCAAACGCGCCGGCAAGAACAGGGCCGACGGTTTCGAGAACCGGGCGCTTCCCGCCGACACCGCGGCCTACGTGCGGCTGCTCCTGGGGACCGGCGACGCCGACGCTTTCAGTCTGGGCCGCAAACATTACGTGGAGCACCACGCCATGCCCATCAAGGCGTACAATGAGACGGCGATGCGCTATCGCGCCGCACTCTATGATCTCATCGCAAGCGCATTCCGGGCCCACCCGGAGACGGGCAAGCCGGCGGTGGGCCGGCAGGAGTTCGGCGAAAAGGGCCGCGCCGAGATCAGCGCCGCCTTTCGCGCGGCGTTCTTCGATGGCCTGCGCGCGGGCGGCGTGGACGCCGAGGCGCTCGACGAGGATGAGGAGACCGAGCTGGAAGCGGAGATCAAGGCCGAGCGTGGCTATTGGACTGCGCTGGCGAACGAGTTGTACCGCAACGCGCTTCCCAAACGGCAGTATGCGCTCCAGGTGCTCCTGAACGCCGAAGCCCGCCGCGACCCGGAGGAGCGCGCGCGGCTGCGCGGGCGCGCGGACGAGATTTACGCCGAGTTCCAGCGGGCGCGCGACGATTTCCTGCGGCGCATCGACCTGTGGGTCAACAAGGGGCTGAAGCGCATCTTCGACAGCGCGAAGCTGTTCGCGGAGGGCAACATGATGAAGCGCTGGGTGCTGGGGCAGACCGAGCAGCATTGCCGCACGTGCCTGGCCGCCAACGGCCAGGTGCACCGCGCGAAGGACTGGCGCAGGAAACGCATCCTGCCGCGCACGGATGTTCTGGAGTGCGGCGGGTTTGAGTGCGACTGCGAGTTGGTCGATGCCCCCGGCGAGAAGGCGCAAGGCCGGCTCGACCGCATCCCGCTCGTAGAGGGCGGAAAGGGCGCGCATGAGCACGAGCACGTAGAAACGGAGGCGACGCCGGCATGATTACCGGCTCCATTCGCATCAAGGACGAGCAGATGTTGCGGGACCTGATCGCGTTTCTCCACGAGGCCCCCGACCTGTTTCAAAGAAAAGTGCCCAGCGCCGCGCGGCGCGTCTCCCGTTTCGCCCAGCCGCTGCTGGAAGCCTCCGCGCCCCCGCCGCCCACGGACTGTTACCCCGGCTTCCCGTACCCGCTGCGCTGGAAGAGCCGGCGGCAGCAGCGCGCGTTTTTCGCCACCGATGGTTTCGGGCGGGGCATCCCGACGGAGCGCACCGGCGCGCTGCTCGATAGCTACGCGGTACAGACGAACCTCACGGATGAGGGCGGCGTCTTCGAGGTCGTCAACACCGCGCCGCACGCGCCGTTCGTGATCGGCGACGACCAGCAGCCCTTCCACGAGGACATCGGCTGGATCCAGAGCGACGACGACCCGGTGTACGAGGCGATCACAGAGTTTGCGCTCGATGAGGTCGAGAACTTGTGGTTCACGCTAATCGATCCTTATCTCGAAGGCCGTAGGACACAAGGAGGCGGATGACAAATGAGCGAGAAGCGTCTGCGCAAGGCGCTCAAACACGACTTCTGGATGAACATGGAGATGGCGCTCGAATACGGTCTGGTGGACGAGGTGAAGGTGTAATCAGCGGGACCGAATTGCGCAGCGTGGTGGTCGTTGACACAAGCCTGCGCTTATGCTAGAATGATCGCAACTTTATAGAACGACCGTTCGGGAGTGCTGTAGCCCGACCCAGGCGCGGAATGCGCAACGCCGGGACGGTGCGACAGGACGGTCAACACCTCCGGCGAGGTGAGGAAGTCATAAGCCGGAGCGACACCTGCAGGGGTGCGCTCCGGTTTTTTCTTTCCCCATTAAACGGGGACCAGGTTGCAGAGGTACGCCATGCCTGACGAGGGTGCGGGCGCAGCGCCCGCCAAGGGCTGGGAAGAAGAGTGTGTTGAGCGCGCCCAACACGACGAGGGCATGTCCGAGGCGCGCGCCCGCGCGTACTGCTGGGGCGCGCGCAAAGACGCCTTTAAGGGCGGCCTGACGTATGAAGAGACCCTCGCCGACTTGCGCGCGCTGTACCAGGACGAGACGCTGGCCGAGACCGCGGCGAAAGCGCTGTGGGCGGCGCAGGTCGAAGGCATCCAGGGCGACGGCAAGCTCTACATCGACCAGAAGGCGTACTTCGGCGCGCTGGCCGCCATCGAGGAGGCGCACGGCTTCCCTACCAAGCCGGCGGCCTGGGTGGACGACTGCATCCGCCGCTACGAGCGCCAGGGTCTGAGCGAGGAGGAGGCGGCGCACCGTTGCTATGGCGCGTACTACGCCCGCCGCAGCCGATTGGACGACCCAGGCTGGCTGGCAGCCTTCGACGAGGCCTACGCGCAGACGGGCGACGTGGAGAAGGCGACCCTGGCCGCTTGGGGCGCGGTAAACAAGAAGAACGCGCTGGGGATCAAATCCGAAAACGGGAAGGCCCTGGTGGTCGGCTGGGGAATGCTTTTCACCGACACGAGCGACAAGGACCTGGACGGCGAGTATTTCGACCGCCTGACCAGGACGCTCCTCGACTACTATCCCCGCGCGCCGCTCTGGATGGAACACGGCCTGCACCCCGACTACGGCCCCGACCCCATCGGCTACCGCTTTACCGTGCAGGTCTACCCGCGCGGCGTGTGGGTCGAGCACGCGCTGCACGAGGCGCACCCGCTGTTCGCGCGCACGAAAGCCAACGCCGAGGCGGGCAAGTATTTCTACTCCAGTGACACGCTGGCGCACTACCTGGAGGTGGAGCCGGACGGGTATCTCAGCTTCTGGCCGGTGGCCGGCTGGTCGCTCACCGAGAATCCGGCAGAGCCGGCCCTGGGGCCGGTTTCCGTGAAGCATTTCGAGAAAGCGCTCAAGGCCGCCCGACTTCATGCTGTCAGGGAAGGCCAGAGCGACGAGAACGCCGGACGCATCGCAGCCACCCGCAAAGGGCAGACGCGGAAGGCGCAAGGCAAAGAAGCGACGGCGCCACTTGACCCTGACATAGGAGGAACCATGAACGAGGAACTGTTGAATGCATTGGCGCAGGCGCTCGGCGTCGAGGCCACCGAGGGGGCCGTTACCGACGCGATGGAGACGCTCATCGCGCAGGTGCGCGGCGAGGAGCCGGAGCCGGGCGCGAGCGCGGCGCCGGCGCAGATGGACGTGGACATGGCGGCGCTGCGGGCGGCGCTGGGGCTGGGCGAGGACGCCGACGAGGCGACGGTCGCCGAGGCGCTGGCGGCGGTGCTGGCGTTGCTCACCGCCCCGGCAGAGCCGGAGCTGGCAATGAGCGCCGCGTCGGCCAAGAGCCTCGACTACGAGGCGCTGCGGCGCGCCAGCGAGGCCGCGGCCAAACGCGCCGCCGAGGCGCAGCCTGACGGCCTACCCTACCTGGTGCGCGCGCCGGGGGCGACCAAGACGCGCGGCGTGGCCGCCTTCACCCGGGGCGCGCGGCCCTCTGGCATCGCTGACCTGGTGGTCGCGCACTGCAACGGCGACACGCGCACGCTCAAAGCGCTCAAGGCCGCCGGCTACAACGACGGCCCGTCGGGGGGCTACATGCTCAACCGCCTCACCTCGGACGAGATCATCCAGCCGCTCTACGCGAAAGAGGTGGTCATGGCTGCCGGCGCGCGCGTGGAGCGCTTCGAGGGCGCCGAGTCGCTGACCGTACGCAAGATGAAGGCTGGGGCCGCCGCGTACTGGGCCGGGGCCGGCCAGACGGTGGACGACGCGGAGGCGCAATGGGGCGTCGTGAACCTGCAGCCGAAGGAGTTGGTCGCGCGCACGCTGGTGCACAACCGGACGCTGCGCCACGCCAACCCGCGCCTGGAGCAGAGCCTGCGCGACGACATCGCCAAAGCGATCCGGCTGGCGATGGACAAGGCGTTCCTGCTCGGCACGGGCGCGATGCCGGGGACCGGGCACAGCGGCGCGGAGCCGCTGGGGCTGCTCAACGTCCCGACCGTGACCAAGACCAGCCTGGGAGCCAACGGCGCACGGCCCAAGATCAGCGACCTGATCGACGCCTACGGGCGCATCGAGGACGACAACGTCGAGCTGACCGAGGACACGGCGTGGGTATTCGCGCCGCGCACCAAGCGCACCTTCACCGGCATGGCCGACGCCAACGGCCAGCCGCTGCTGCGCGCCGGCGGCTGGAAGAGCGGCGAGGAGGACGCGCTGCTGGGCTATAAGTGGTTCACGACCACGCAGGTGCCCATCAACCTCGAAGTCGGCACGAACAGCGACTGCTCGTACATCTTCCTGGGCGTGTGGACCGAGGCGGTGGTGGGCATCAGCCTGGACGTGGAGCTGGTGATCGACACCAGCCGCTACATCAACGAGCGCCAGACGCTCATCCAGGCGGTCACCTACGTGGACTTCGGCGTCTTCTACCCGGAGGCGTTCGAGGTTCTCACCGGCGTCAGGCCGTAGCGCGTGGGCTGAGCGTCGCCGGCGGCGCGCCCGGCGCTGCTGCGCGCGTCGTCCCCAAGGGGCGCGCCGCCGGTTCGAAGCAGGCGATCCGCAAGGACGCTTTCTAGACAAGCGAGGGAAACGACCATGATGATCTATGACCTGCCGAATCAGACCGAGAGCACGCTGCTCGTCGTACCCGACGAGCGCACGGACACGGTCAACAACCTGAACGGGACCGACATCAGCCAGTACGAAGGGAACATGGCGGTGGATGCCATGTTTGAGGCGATCGGGACCGGCACGACCAAGACCGTCACCATCACCGTCCAGCACAACAATGTGCAAAGCGGCGCGGACGGCGGCTGGGCGAACATCCCCGCCGACGCGCTCGTGGACCCGGCCACCGGCGACCCCGACACCTTCGGCGTCGTGGGCGCGGCGGCCTACACCGACCGGCTGGGATTGGTGAAGGAGCGCCTGAAGAAGTACATCCGCATCGTGCTCACGTGCGGCTCCGCCGACGTGGTGCATCTGGGCGCGGTGCTCCTGACCGCCCAGAAGAAGTACAGCTAGGAGGCGGGCATGGGGAACTTTTGGACCGATGCCTCGAAGCTCATCAAGGATGCGGACGGCTTCGGCCCGCCGCAGCTCGGCGGGGTGGTGAACATCAAGTGGAACAGCTTCACCTATCAGGACACGACCGCCAAGAAACTCTTCACCCTGCCGAAGGGCGCGCAAATCGTGGGCTGGATTGTCGCGCCGACCGCTGGGTTCAACGGCACGACCCCGGTGCTCGACCTGGGCGACGGCATGACTGCTGACCGCTTCGTCGCCGACCTGGCCCTCGCCGACAACACGAACACCATCGTGGCCGGCTTCGACGGCGCGGAGATGTTCGCGCCGTTGGCGGAGGACACCGGCGTGTACGCCGACTACGCCGACAGCGGCGGCGGCAGCGCGGGCGCGGCGGCTGTGGGCTGCCTCTACGTCATCGTGTGAGGGTAAGGGGCGGGGGCCGCGCTCCCGCCCCAGGGGCGGCGCATGGAGACGATCCGCTACGCAACGCTGGCGCTGGCGCGCGCGGAGATCAACGTCCCTGACGAAGCCGACACCAGCGGCGACGCCTACCTGCTGGAGGCGCTGCGCTGGATCGCGGAGCGCATCGACCAGCGACTCGGCTTCTCGTTTGCGCCCTGGATCGAAACGCGCTACTTCAACGCGCGCGGGGACCAGATCGACGATGACGTGCTCTATCTGGACGCGCCGCTGCTGGCGGCGGCGTCCGTGACTGACAACGCCGGCGCGACCTGGACCAAGGACACGCACTGGCGCGAGCATCCGCGCGGGCGTTTGTCTACGTGGGCGCTGCGCGCCATCCTCGGATCGGGCCTGGCCTGGGAGGACGCCTGGTCGGGCGACTGGCGCGAGGCGATTGCGGTTGCCGGAACTTGGGGCTACCGGGCCGGCTATCCTACAGAGGGCTGGATTGGCAGCGCCGACACGCTGGCGTCAGGCGGCGGACTCGGCTCGACCACCTTCACCCTGACGGGCGGGCCGGCGGGCGCGGATACACGCGGGCGCGCGCCGCGCTTTTCGGCGGGCCAGCTGGTCAAACTCGACGATGAGTTCTGCGAGATACTCGCCACCGATGACACGGCGAAGACGTTGACCGTGCGCCGCGCGGCGCGGGGATCGACCGAGGGGAGCCATGCGAACGGGACGGCGATCGCGGTGTGGCGCCCGGAGCCGGACATCGAGCGCGCGACGCTGCGCTGGGCGTCGTACCTGTACAAACGGCGCGGCATGTTCGAGCAGACGCAGTACGACGGCGTGGCGACGGTGCAGTTCCCGACCGACGCGACGGACGAGGTCGAGGGGATCCTCGCGGCTTACACGGATGAGGTCTGGGCAGCGAGTATGAGGGCGGTGTGATGTACGACCTGGCCGCCGCGTTGGAGCGGATCACGCTGATGCAGAAAGCGGCGCTGCCGGCGACGAAGGCGGCGTTTGCGCAGTTCTGGCGCCTCGCCCCCAACTTCCCGTACTGGACCAACCGGCTGGGGCCGTTGCGCGTGGCCTACGACGGCGAGCCGGACCAGACGCATACCTGGCAGGTCGTCATGCGCCTGGTGATTGGGCACCTGACGCAGGACTACGAGGGTGCATTGGAAGGCCGGCTCCCCGGCTGGCTCCAGGACACAGTGGCCTACTTCCAGGCGCGCCCGCAACTCCGGCGCGACTACACCGACGCGGAATTGCTCTACCTGTCGCCGCTCGGCGCATCCGTGGTCGGGGTCACCGGCTACCGGGCGTTCGTGCGCATCGGCGAGAGCAGCCAAATCGGTGCGGAGATCACGCTGGAGGTGCCGTTCCAGGTCACGATTGAGAAGGCTGTTTAGTCCCATGGGGACGCTGCGCAGTCCCCTGGCGGGGGCGCTACACAGGAGGCTTACCGATGGCAATCAATATTGCGAAGTACACGGCGGTCGGCATCGACACCCTCTTCTGGGGGTTGCTGGACGCCAATGGGAACTTCACCGGCGTCGATAGCAACCTGCTCGCCGGCGAGGACAGCGGCGTGGCGCAGTTGCGCGGCGCGCAGGCGTTCCCTTACGAACCGCCGGAGCCGGACCGGATCATCATCCCCGGCGACAACACCAACATCGACACGTACCAATTCGAGAGCGACGAGCCGAGCGCGTTCGTGGTCGAGCACGGCGTCAACGACCTCGACTTCGCGGCGGCGGCGCAGGGCATCCCCGCCGAGGCGGTGGGCGACTGGGACTTCATGTCGCTGCGCCCCAGCCCGCGCACGCTCGCCAATATCCTGCTCGCGCTCATCTCTCCCGCGCACAGCAAGGAGTCCGGCTCGGACGGCGCGGCGGGCTTCCGGATCGCCATATTGACCAACAACCAGATCATCCCGCTGGGGCCGGGCGGGGTCAACACCAAAGGCGAGATGAAATTCCGTTCCAGCGTCACCACGCAGCTGGTCAGCAAGCGGCCCTACGGCGAGATGAAGACGCGCTACGAGGACGGCTTCGAGTTCTATTCGCCGTATCGCGTTGCCCTGCACGCCTACCGCGACAACGGCTCCGGGGTGGGCGAGAACTTCACGGTCGATTACACGCCCGCTGGCGACGAGACCACCAACGCAGTCAAGGCGTGGAAAGACGGTGTGCTCACCGCCGTCACCGACGTGGTGCCGGGGACCAAGACGATCACCGTGCCGGCCGGCGGGACGAGCGCGCTGTGGGTCGTGATGTACGAGTATGTGGTCTAGGAGGCCTGATGACCCCTGGAAATCCCGGAAGCGGGATGCCTGAAATCTTTACCAAGACCGTCCAGTACGGCCCGGTCAAGGCGGCGGTGCGCCGCGCGACGGTGCGCGACGGCTTCGTCCGCGACGCGCTGTGGCATAAGCTCGGCGGCGGCGATGGCGCTGAAGACGACGAGTGGCGCTGGGCGTTCGCGCGCTTCTGCGCGCAGCTCGTCGCGGTCGAGGGGCTGGAAGGGCCGGACGGACCCTGGCAGCCGGCAGCGTTCAACGACCCACCCGCGCTCGTGAAGGCGAAGTACGAAGCCTGGCTGGACCTGCCCGGCGAGCCGGTGGCTGCCATCTCGCGCGCCATCCGCGACCTGGACCGGCCTCCGAACAGCGACCCGGCGAGCCTGGCCCCGGAGCATCTGACCGCAGCGCAGGCGCAGGACCCAAACTCCTCGCGCGCCCC
>DAOTXU010000052.1:0-14222 GCA_034435135.1 Anaerolineae bacterium
GTATAATGTCCGACAAATATTGTGAATTATTTCACAATAAATTCCAAATCGGAGTCGCTTATGAGTGAAATTCGAATTGATTCGTTTCTCCCGGCAGAGATGGCTACCCGGGCCGAGTACATCGGCGTGCGCAAGGCGGAGACCCCGGTGCTGACGACGTTCGCGCTGTCTATCCTGGCGGGAGCGTTCATCGGGCTGGGGGCGGTTTTTGCCACGACCGTGGCGGCAGGGTCGAGTGCATTGCCGTATGGTGTGGCGAGATTGTTGACCGGGCTGGTCTTTTGCCTGGGGCTGGTTCTGGTGGTGGTGGGTGGGGCAGAACTGTTCACCGGCAACAACCTGATCGTGATGGCCTGGGCCAGCGGTAAGGTCACGATCCAGGCTTTGCTGCGCAACTGGGTCACCGTGTACGTGGGCAACCTGGTCGGCTCGGTGGCGACGGCGGCGTTTATGTTCTTGACCCGGCAGTATACGTTCGCCGGCGGTGAGATCGGCAGAGCCGCCTTAAACATCGCCAACGCCAAGGTCAACCTGGATTTTGTGCAGGCGATTGCGCTTGGCGTCATGTGCAACGCGCTGGTGTGCCTGGCGGTGTGGCTCACGTTGAGCGCCCGGAGCACGACCGACAAGATTCTGGCGATCCTTTTCCCCATCACGGCGTTCGTCGCCGCCGGGTTTGAGCACTCGGTGGCGAACATGTACTTCATCCCGATTGGGCTGTTTATCAAGGACTTCGACCCCAATTTCGTCGCCGGTTTGGGGATGGCTGACAGCCTGGGGAACCTGAACTGGGGCGCGTTCCTGGTCAACAACCTGCTGCCGGTGACCATCGGCAACATCATCGGCGGAGGGGTGCTGGTCGCCGCCGTATACTGGTTCGTGTACCGCCGCTCACCGGTGTGACAATCCCCAAAAGGACAAGGGGCTTAAGCCCCTTGTCTTGTGCAATAGGATCGTAGCTCTACTGCGCAACCATAACCTTCTCGCGCAGGTAGCGAATCGCCTCGCCGAGTTCGGCGTCGAAGTCCGGCGAGGGGATCATCTCGATGTCGGGAGTCAGCCCCACGCCGTCGAGGGCAGTGCCGTTGGGCGTAAACCACTCGGCGGAGGTGACGTGCAGCGATGAGCCATCGGCGAGCTTGAAGATCAATTGCACCGAGCCTTTGCCGTAGGTCTTCTGCCCGATGAGAAGCGCGCGGTCCCGGTCTTGCAGCGCGCCTGCTACCAACTCCGCCGCGCTCGCGGACGCGCCATCGACGAGCACAGCCATGGGCGTATCCAGCGCCAGCCCGCCGCCGGAGACTTCCTTCGGCTCGCGCTCAGTGCCGCGCCGTTGTTCGTAGAGCGCTACCCCGCTGTCCAAGAACTGGCTGACGACATCGACCGCCTCCTGCAACAGGCCGCCGGAGTTGTGCCGCATGTCCAGGATGAGCGCGACTACCTTCTTTTCCTGAAGCAGTTCGGTGAGGGCCTTTTCCAATTCTTCGGGTGTACGGCTGGTGAAGCGCAGTAGACGCACGTAGCCGAACGACGGCTCCTCGGTGACGGTGCTCCACAGCACGCTGGGCACTTCAATGAGCGCAAGTTCGATCTCAAAGCGCTCGGTTGCGCCGTCGCGGTGCTGAACGGTAACCGTGATGCGCTTGCCGACTTCGCCGCGCAGCAGCCGTTGCACATCGTCGTGGGGCATGTCGCGCGTGACGGCGGCGTCGTCCACGGCGAGCAGCTTGTCGCCGTCGAGGACGCCGGCAGCGGCGGCAGGGCCGTCGGGGTACGGATAGAGCACATATTCCCCAACGCTGTCGCGTTGCAGCTCCACGCCGATGCCGCCATACTGCCCGGCCAGCGCGTCGGATTCGTTCTGGGCCACCGGCGGTTCGATGAAGAACGTGTGGGGGTCGTTGAGCACGCTGATCATCCCCCGAATCGCCCCGTATTCAAGCTGAGCCTCGTCCGGCAGCGGGCGTAGATAATGTTGGGCCAACAACGTGTGCGCCTCGGCGAGGATGGGGTACTCGCTCTGGGCGCGGACCGACGGCGCGCCGACCAGGTCTCGCGCCAGGAAGCCGGCGGCAAACATCGCCGACAATACGAGTCCCACAAGAACGCCGCGCACTGCCGCGCCGAGTACCATCACCACCTTGCCGGGTTCATCGTCGATCATGGTCGCCTCTGCCACTAACGATATGGCGAGATTGTAGCATGAGGACAGCGCATGGGCGATAACGCAACATGCCATTGCCATGGAGATGATCTGTTCACCTTGTCCGTTCTATGCGGCACCGTGTTGCGTTTTTCGCAACCTACCGACTAAACCCGGCGGTTAATCGCAGAAGACGGGGCCAGGATTGCGCATTAGCCCGCGACTTCAGTCGCGGGGACTATGATGATGAACAGATACGGGTGCATTCCAAGTCAGGGGTCATGCGGTGCGCCGCTGCGACCTCACCCCTGCGCTTCCCGGCTTGCGCCGGGCAGGCAGCGCAGTCCCCGCTCCAGGAATGGAGAGGGGACTGACCTGTGCGCGGACTCCCCCGCGCCATAAATGGCGAGGGGGCAGGGGGCTGTAGTCCGGCGAAGCCGGGGTGAGGTCAAACCGGCAGAGGCAAGCCTCACTGAATGTCGCCCCCAAAACGGAATGCACCCGGCGGTTGTGCAGACTTGCCACCGGTGCGCTTTGCTTCTACAATGAGGTCTGACCCCCAGCCGCGGCCCTCGGTCCGCCCGGCCCCCACGGAGATTAGGGACAAGCAGGTTTAAGCCCGCTGCCTGGCTTGGCGATCACGTTGCTGCGCCGCTGCTGCACCTCCCACCAAAGCGCTGGCATGATTCCGGCACCGCCTTCTCGCCAACAGGTAGCCCAGGCGGACTGCGCGGAAGCAAACGACTACGGAGAGAACGATGCCTGAGGACTCCCGTCGGGTGCAGGGCGAAACCGGGGCGGAGATGTGCCAGGGTGCCGCATGGCTCGCCGCCGGGTATGAGGAGGTGGTGCAGGCGCGCCGCATCACCGCCGTGCGCCTGGCCGGTCTCCCCGACGCCTACGCCGACCAAGTGCAGGCTACCGACCCCGACGCGATCACCCTGGAAGTTCAAGACATCCTCACCCAACTGAGGGAGCGGGACGAACGCATCCGCCGGGCGCTCACGTTCGGGAGAGCCAATCCTGACCCACAACCCCTTGTGGCGGAGGCGTCCGTTTACTATCGGCGAGCAGAGTAACCGCAAGGCTGCTCACCGCTTCTGCGCGGTCGCTGAAACCTCAGATGCCCGGCTACTTCGATCCAGGCGGACGTTTGTGTTCTTAATGAGTCGTATCCCGCGCCCGACCGTCACAATAGCACCAAAGTACCGGAAACAAGACCGAAACCTTTTTGTACTTTTTCAGTCGTTATTAGTGCAAAAAGCGCACGATGTGTTGGATCACTCGGCGCAGTATTCACAATTTGGGAGGTATACCATGTTTGTCAGGTTGTTTGCATCGGTTCGTTTGCTGTCCCTTCTGGCGCTGGCGTTTGCATCGGTGCTGGTCGCTCCACAAGTCGGGGCGCAGACCACTACGAGCGAGGTCGAGCTTGTCGGCCTGATCGAAGCGATGGGGCAAGGTACGCTGACCGTCAACGGACTGACCATCGACATCAGCCGCGCTGAGATCACGACGCCGCTGGCGCTGGGCCTGGCCGTCCGCGTGGATGGTACGCTCCTGCCGGACGGCAGCATCCGGGCGCGCGAGGTGAAGGCCGCCGAACTCGGCATCCTCCCCGGCGAGCTAGAGATCATCGGCGTGTTGGAATCCTTTGCGGGTACAACGATGGTCATCGGAGGCCAGGTAATCGACGTGGCGAGCGCCGAGATCGAAGCGGGCGTCGTCGTGGGCGCGCTTGTGAAGGTGCACCTGACCCTCTCGGCGACGGGCGAGTGGATCGCCCGCGAGGTAGAACTGGCGCGAGAGGACGACGACGATCTGGATGACGACAGCGACGACGATGAAGACCGCGAAGGAGAGTTTGAGATTGTGGGCACTCTTGAGGAGATCGGTGAAGATATCATCGTCGTGTCCGGGCGGACCATCAGCACCGTCGGTGCGGAGATCAAGGGCGTGCTGGTGGCGGGCGCACTGGTCAAGGTTCACCTGAGCGAAGTGGATGGTGAGTGGGTCGCCCGTGAAGTGGAGCTGTTCAGCAGCGATGACGACGAAGACGACGATAGTGACGATGACCGCAGCGGCAGCGACGATGATGACGACGACCACAGCGGCAGCAGTAGCAGCAGTGATGACGACGACGATCACGGCGGCAGTGGTAGCGGCAGTGGTGGCGATGACGACGACGATCACGGCGGCGGTGATGACGACTAAAGAACAGTCTTGCGCAGCGTGAGTTTACGGAACGGAGCGGGAGGGCAGCTCGGCTGCCCTCTCACACGCTCTTGTAAGCAGCGCGCCATGACGTTGCGCACAGCAGGGTATAATGGGGTTTGGGGTTGTTTCTGCTGTCCTGGGCTGAGCCACCACGCCATGATTAATCTTGTCCTGCCCGACATTCCCGCTGAAGACCGCCTCCTGGAGCAAGCACGCCGGGGCAACCAGGAGGCGATCAGCCAGATTTACGAAAGCTACTTCGCACCCATCTACCAGTTCATCCGCCTGCGGGTGGACGACGCTGCCCTGGCCGAAGACCTGGCGGCGGAGGTGTTTGTCAAGTTCATCGGCGCGCTGCGCGGACGCAACGCGCCGCGCCAGACCTTGCGGGGATGGCTGTTCCGCGTGGCGCGCCACGTCCTGCACGATCACTACGCCAAAGCGGGGCAATTCGCCACGGCGACCCTGGAGGAATGGCTGCCCGCCCCTTCCCTCGACGACCCTGAGGCGCAGTTGATCCGCGCGCTGGATCGGGACCAGATTCGGCGGGCGATCCGTATGTTGACGGCGGAGCAGCAAGAAGTTCTGATCTTGCGGTTTGGGCAGAGGCTCAGCCTCCAGGAGACCGCCGACATCATGGGGAAGCGGGTGAACGCGGTCAAATCCCTTCAGTTCCGGGCCGTGGACCATCTGCGCCAGACCTTGAACAGAGCCGCTTCGGGAGCGAACTATGGCTGAAAGCCGCCTGATCGACGCCTTGAATGACTGCATCGACTGCCTGGCGGACGGGCGGGATCTCGACGACTGCCTGCGCGACTATCCGCAGTATGCCTCAACCCTGCGCCCCATGCTGGAGGCCGGTCTCCAGGTGCGCCACGCCAGCCCAGGCGCGGCGGAGGTGGCGCGGGCGCAGGCGCGAGTCCGCGCGCGCATCGAGCCTGGGCGCACAACCATCCCCGACCGTCGGCCCCGCTGGCAGTTGCCGTACCGCGTCGGCTGGCTCAGTTTGTTGGTTGTGGCGGCGGTGGCGTTAGGAGTGCTGGTCGTCCTCACGTTCACGCCGCCGGAGGAGCAACCCGCCGTCGGGCCCACGTCCACCTCCACGCCTTCCGCGACTGCTACAGCGAGCGCCACCACGGCGCCGAGCGTCACGCCCACCCGCACGCCCAGCGCCACGCCGACGCGCACCCCCGTCCCGTCGAGCACGCCCAGCCTGACGCCAACCGCTGTCGCCTGTACGCCGTACCAGCCGCCCGGCTGGGTCGCCTATACGATCCAGCCGAACGATACCCTCTCGTCGCTGGCGGCCAGCCGCGGAGTGTCGGTAGCAGAGGTGCTGCGCGTCAACTGCCTGACCGACCCCAGCACGATTATCGCCGGCCAGGTGATCTACCTCCCCTCCGTCTCAGGTCCCGTCGCGCCGCCGGCGACAGAAGAGGAGGACGGGGACAACGGCGATGATGGTGATGACGATGATGGCGACGACGATGGAGAATCGGGTCATAGCGGCGAAGGCGGTGGCGATGATGATAATGACAACAGCGGCGACGAGGATGACGACTAAAGGGCCGCGAAATGCGGGGGTTGATAGGGTCAGCCGTGTTGCAGCGGGTGAGTCGAAACGGAAAAGATGAGGCTCAACGGCATGACCAGTACGGACAGCGGGCTAATGCGCGCTGTCCAACGGGAATCTAGTGCAACGTGTGCAGTTGAGCCAAGACGATTGGGGCTGGTTAGTTTTGCGCTGCCGCCCGCGCGATGGCTTTGCGGAACGTCGCCTTGTCGGCGCGGCAATCCTCCGGGCGTTCGTGCGCCATTTACACCCAAGCAGGACAGGTGAAAAGACGCGCCTTGAGAAAGTAGTAAAGTCATTTGACACGCGCAAGGGGGCTTTGTACAATCGCGGCAAAGTGAACAGTATAACAGGGAGTGCCGGGGAGAGACCCGCGCAACGCGGGCACCGAAGGGGCAAGCAGGCGTCTTGCTGGGGCGCCGGCGAAACTCTCAGGTAAAGCGGACCCGACACTGCTTCCCTCTCCTGGAAAGCCCCCAGCCGGGGCGCCGAAGGGGCAAGCCTGGCCCAGGCGGGCGAATCTCTCAGGTCATCGACAGGGGCACGCCGGCGCTTGCTGTGTCGCGTGTCCTTTTTGTTTTACGGGCGACTCTCAGAAAGGGGGCGTTAAGCTCATGGGCGATTGGAAAATCCCGCAAGACCTGCGCTACACCGAGACCGACGAATGGGTCCGCGTCGAGGGCGGCGTTGCCGTCGTCGGGCTGACCGACTACGCGCAAGACCAGCTTTCCGACATCGTGTATGTCGAACTGCCGTCCGAGGGCGACTCATTTGCGAAGGGCGACACCTTCGGCGTGGTCGAGTCGGTCAAGGCTGCCGCCGACATGCATATGCCCGTCAGCGGCGCGGTGACGGAGGCCAACCGCGCGTTGGAGGATCAGCCAGAGATCGTCAACAGCGAACCTTACGACGCAGGCTGGTTCGTCAAGGTCAAGCTCAGCGACCCGGCGGAGCTTGGGGGCCTGATGGACGCCGCCGCATACAAGGCGCACTGCGACGCACGCGGGTAGAAGTCAAAATCTATCAAAAACCCCAAAAGATAAGCCCGAATATCCCAATTCCACTGGGGAATAGCCCGACCGTCTATCGGGTAGACAGGGAGAGAACGGACCATGACCTACTTACCGCACACCGACGCCGACCGCGCCGCCATGCTGGCCGTCGTCGGCGTCGATAGCTTGGAAGCGCTCTTTGACGCGATCCCCGCAGAGGTGCGCTTTCCAGAGCTTCACCTGCCCGAAGCCCTCTCCGAGATGGAGACGCTTCGGGAGCTGCAAGAGTTGAGCAACGCCAACGTCGATGCCGATTACTTCGCGTTCTTCCTCGGCGCGGGCGCCTATAACCACTACGTGCCGAGCGTCATCAATCACATCCTGTTGCGCGGCGAGTTCTACACCGCCTACACGCCCTACCAGCCGGAGATGAGCCAGGGCACGCTCCAGGCCATCTTCGAGTACCAGACCATGATCGCCGCCCTCACCGGCATGGAAGTGAGCAACGCCAGCCACTACGACGGCGCGACCTCACTGGCCGAAGCGGTCATCATGGCGATCAACACGGTGAAGGGCAAAGACCGCAAAAAGATCATCCTCTCGCCGGCGGTGCACCCGCAGTACCGCGACGTGGTGTGCACTTACATGCAGGGCATGGGCCTTCAGATCGTCGGCGACGAGAAACACAGCAACACGATAAGCGATCTGACCGCCATGCTCGACGACCGGACCGCGCTGCTGGTGGTCCAGACGCCGAACTTCTTCGGCCAGATCGAGGACCTGGCCGGCCTGGCGGACAAGGTTCACGCCGCCGGCGCGCTGCTGTGCGTGGTGGCCGACCCCATCGCGCTCGGCCTGCTCAAGCCGCCGGGCGAGTACGGGGCCGACATCGTGGTGGGCGAGGGGCAATCGCTCGGCATCCCGCTGAGCTTCGGCGGGCCGTACCTGGGCTTCTTCGCCACGCGCAAAGACTACGTGCGCCGCATGGCGGGTCGCCTGGTCGGCGAGACGGTGGACGCCGACGGGCGGCGCGGCTACGTGCTCACCCTCTCCACGCGCGAGCAGCACATCCGCCGCGAGCGCGCGACCTCGAACATCTGCACCAACCAGGGCTTGATGATGCTCGCCGCGACGGTGTACCTCTCGCTGCTGGGCAAACACGGGCTGCGCAGGGTGGCCGAACTGTGCTATCACAAGAGCCACTACGCCGCCGGGGCGATCGACAAGCTCAAGGGCTACCAGGTCGATAGGCGCAAGCCCTTCTTTAAGGAGTTCGTGGTGACCTGCCCCAGGCCGGTGGACGAGATCAACAACGGGCTGCTGTTGGACTGGGACATCGTGGGCGGCTACGACCTGTCGCAGGATTACCCGGAGCGCACGAACCAGATGCTCCTGTGCGTGACCGAAAACAACACCGTCGATGATATTGACGCGCTGGTTGAAGCGCTGGCGGAGGTGGCGTCATGAGCGAGGCGCAGACGATTAAGGCGAGGGCGGTCGAACCGCTCATCTACGAACTGAGCGCGCCGGGGCGGACCGGCGTCACCTATCCCGAACCCGACGTGCCCCTGGCCGACCTGCCGGCGGGCCTGCTCCGCGACGACCTGCCGCTGCCAGAGGTCAGCCAGATCGACGTGGTGCGCCACTTCGTGCGGCTGAGCCAGCTCAATCACGGGGTGGACAAGGGCTTCTACCCGCTCGGAAGCTGCACGATGAAATACAACCCCAAGATCAACGAGGACGCCGCGCGGCTGGCCGGCTTCGCGCGCATCCACCCGTTGCAGAACCCGTTGCAGGTGCAGGGCGCGCTGGCGCTGATGTACCAGTTACAGAGCTGGCTCGCCGAGGTCTCTGGCATGGCCGGCGTGAGCCTGCAACCGGCGGCGGGCGCGCACGGCGAACTGAGCGGCATCCTGATTATGCGCAAGTATCACCTCGACCGGGGCGATGCGAAGCGCACCAAGATTCTCGTCCCCGACTCGGCGCACGGCACCAACCCCGCCAGCACGAGCATGAGCGGCTTGCAGGTGGTGGAAATCCCCAGCGACGCGCGCGGCGACGTGGACATGGACGCGCTCATGCCACACTGCGACGACACCGTGTGCGGGCTGATGATTACCATCCCCAACACGCTCGGCCTCTTTGAAAAGAACATCAAGGAGGTCATCGCGGCGGTTCAGGGGTGCGGCGGCCTGGTCTACATGGACGGCGCGAACCTCAACGCGCTCATGGGCATCGTGAAGCCGGGCAACCTGGGCGTGGACGTGATGCACTTCAACCTGCACAAGACGTTCAGCACGCCGCACGGCGGCGGCGGTCCGGGCAGCGGCCCGGTCGGCGTCGCGGAACACCTGCTGCCCTTCCTGCCGGGGCCGGTGGTCGGCATCATCGAAGAGGAGAAGGACGACACGCCCCCGCTCTACGGCTGGGCGATGCCGGAGAAGAGCATCGGGCGCGTGAAGGCGTTCCACGGCAACTTCGGCATGATGGTCCGCGCGTACACTTACATCCGAATGCACGGCGCGGAGGGCCTGCGGCGGGTGAGCGAGCACGCCGTGCTCAACGCCAACTACCTCCGCGCGCGCCTGCGCGCGGCGTATCGGGTGCCGTATGACCGCGTGTGTATGCACGAGTTCGTCGCCGAGGGCCGCTGGGACGACGCGCCGAACGTGCGCGCGCTCGACATCAGCAAGCGGCTGATGGACTTCGGCGTGCACCCGCCGACGAACTACTTCCCGCTCATCGTGCACGACGCGCTCATGATCGAGCCGACCGAGACCGAGAGCAAAGAGACGCTCGACGCCTTCGTGGAGGCGATGCTCCAGATCGCGGAGGAGGCGCACACGAACCCCGACACCCTGCACAGCGCGCCGCACATCACGCCGGTCTCGCGCCTGGACGAAGTAAAGGCGGCGAAAGACCTGGTGTTGTGTTACGCGCCAGCCTGCGGCGGTTGACGCCTGTTAACGTGTTCAGGGGCGCAGTTCGCTGCGCCCCTGCCGTTTCGTGTCAACACGGTTGCCGTCATAAGGAGGAGACAGAATGGCCGAGAAACGTTATGCCGTGACGATGTGGGAGTTCTCATGGCTGGTGCGCCGCACCGGTGCAGAAGCCGAGTACGCCGACTGGGACAAAGTCCTCGATGAACTGGCCGAGCGCGGCTACAACGCCATCCGCATCGATGCCTTCCCGCACCTGATCGCCGCCGGGCCGGATGGCAAGGTGATCGAGCGCTTCACCATGCTGCCGCAGCCAGACTCGTTCATGTGGGGCAGCCACGAGGCGGTCGAGGTCGAGCCGCGCGCCGCGTTGATCGAATTCATCAACAAGGCAAAAGCGCGCAACATATACATCGGCCTTTCGTGCTGGTACAACGACGACACGCTGCACCGCCGCCTGATGGTGAATTCGCCGGCGGACTACGCGCGCATCTGGGGCGAGACGCTGGACCTGCTCAACGCCGAAGGGCTGCTCGACCGCATCCTGTGGGTGGACATCTGCAACGAGTTTCCGCTTTCGATTTGGGCGCCCGGCCCGGCGAAGGACATTTTCGGCGCGATGCCTGAAGACTGGGCACAGGTGACCGCCATCCTCATGGACGATTGGCCGGACTCGGCCAGGCGGAACATGGAGCGCTACTTCAACGACTCGATTAACCCGCTGCGCGCGAAGTATCCGCAATTGCGTTACACGTTCTCGTTTACCTCAATCGGGCAGCACAACATCCCCACGCTGGACGTGAGCGCGTTCGGCATGGCTGAGCCGCATATCTGGGTCACGGACGACGTGCAGTGGTCGCAAGAAACGCTGCATGTCGAGGCGATGAGCAGCGCCGAGGGCGTCCGCAAGCACGCGGCGAAGATGCTGGAAATTTACCCGGCGCGTAAGCCAGACGCCGTCGCCATCCTCAACCGGCAAACTGACTTCTGGGCGGGGTGGGCGAAGGCGAACGACCTGCCGCTCTACACCACCGAGGCGTGGGCGTCGGTGATCTACGAAGATGTGCCGGGTATCCCCGGCGCGAAAGCGTGGGAGTGGTTCAAGGACATCTGCGCCGAGGGTGTGCGCATGGCGGTTGACAAGGGCTGGGAGGGTATCTGCACCAGCAACTTCTGTCAGCCGCACTTCGAGGGCATGTGGGCGGATGTCGCGTGGCACAAAAAGATGACCCGGATCATCCGGGGGTAGAACTCGACGCACCCGCTCCGTGAACCGCATCACGAGACGCGCCGCCGGCTGCATCCAGCTGGCGGCGCGTCGTGTCTGATAGAGTAGGGTATCGCCGCCCTCTAGATAACCTGACAGCCAGGGTTGCGTTGTAGAAATCCGATAATGCGCGTATGCTTTAGAACAAACATTCTAATGTGGCAGGCAGGACGGATGGATGCGCAGATTTTCACGATGCTGTTCGATTACAACTCGTGGGCGAACCGTCGCGTGTGGGACTGCGTGCGGCAGCTCTCCGAAGAGCAGTTCAACCGGCACGTCAGCCATTCCATCGGCTCGATCCACAACCAGGTCGCGCACACGATGGGCGTGGAATACTGGTGGTTCCAGTTCCTCATCACCGGCGAGCCGATTTTCGTCACCGACGCCGACTGCGCCACCCGCGACTCGATCCGCGCCAAATGGGACGAGGCCGAGCGGGCGATCCGCGAGTACGTGACAAAGCTCACGCCGGAAGAACTCGCGCGCGAGGTCAAGCCGCCGTTCTGGGAGGCGGAAAAGCCGCCGCTCACGGTCTTCAAGGCGCTGTTCCAGGTCGCCCACCACAGCAATGACCACCGCGCGCAGACGCTCGCCGCGCTGCATCAGGTCGGCGGGCCGACCACGCCGCAGGATTTCATCTTCTACAAATTCGACCGCGCCGGGGTTGCATGGAACTGATTCAAACTTACGCCAACAGCAGGCCGTGCTAAGGCCTTTCTCTACCTCACCCCTGTCTCGCCTGCGGCTCGACACCCCCTCTCCGCTTGCGGCTATAGTCCGGCGTAGCCGGGAGAGGGGGACGGGGCGTGAGGTGCCCGCCAACACGACAAGCACCACACGCACCGCGGTCGTTGGCTCAAAAGCTTGAATCACTTCATGGATTAACGAATGATCGAAGCGCACGCCGTGGCCTGTATGGTTGGCGACCGCGCCGGACAGGCGCACGGGCGCGCCACGCGGATTTGCTGCTAAGCTCGTTGCCCGGTCACGCCGGTTCGCCGCTCCCGTCGTCGATGAAGTAGACGTGATCGCAGCAATCGGCGCCCTCCATGAGGGTCTTGGTGCGCTGGAAGCGGATGCGCGGGTTGAACGCCGCCGCGGCGGGGCCGTCGCCTTCGCAGATCCAATAGCCGATGTCCGCCGCGTCCAGCGCGCGGAAAATCTCCGCCCAGGCGCAGCGCGTGAAGCGGTAGGCCTGGCGCACGTCGGTGTCCTCCAGCTTCTCCCACTCGTGCGAGCCACGACATGCCGCCTCCAGCCCGGCGCAGAACGCGCGCAGGCTGTTGTCCCCTACTTGCGAGGCGTGTTTGCTCAGGCTGGCCCACTGGCCATCGCGGATGACCTGGCGCGCTTCCGGCCCGTAGACAGCTTCGACGGCGCGGACCGCGCCCACGTACAGCGCCACCGGGCCGCGCATCTTCTGCACGATGATCTCCAGGAGCTTGTGCTCAACGTCCGGCGGCACCGGCTGCGGGAGTGCATCTTGCAACGATCCCACGTCTCTACCTCCTTCCCTGTGGTGAAAAGCGGCGCTCGCTTCAGAGCTTCCCAAAAGCTGCGAGTTTTCGGGAAGCTACCGGCCCTTTTCATTGAACTGATTCAAACTTTTGCCAACAGCTGGCCGTGCTAAGCGTTTCTCTACCTCACCCCCGTCTCGCCTGCGGCTCGACACCCCCTCTCCGCTTGCGGCTATAGTCCGGCGTAGCCGGGAGCGGGGGACGGGGGGTGAGGTCGTCCGCCAACACGACCAGAGCCACCGCATCGGTGTTGTTGGCTCAAAAGCTTGAATCACTTCATTGCCTTGTGGTAGGCGCGCCGCCCATGACGATTCTCACGAAACGATGGGGCAGGTCCGGTGACCTGCCCCTGCATAGACAAACGAAGCGGCGCGCTTAGCGCATATCCGAAAACCTGCTCTTGTTGCCTCGGACAGGGGGCTTAAGCCCCCTGTCCTGACTTTTCGAATAGGCTCTTAGCGCCAAGGGTTTCGCCTAGCGCGTGAACCGGTACACGTCGGCGATGAACTGCCCAGGGGTGATGACGCCCGTTTGCGTGGTGAGCACTACCCCATTGTTGCGCACGGTGACCGTGTAGGTGGCGTTTTGCTCGCCAAAGCATGGATTGAGGAAGTGTAGGCTAATGCCATACTGTCCAGACGGCGCGGTCCCGGTGGGCCAGTAGATGTTCTCCACCGGCGCGCTGCTGGCGACTGTGCACGGGTTGTTGGCATCGCGCTCCAGCCGCCCGCCGTTCGGCGAAACCGGCGAGCCGGGGTAAATCTCGAAGCCGGTGGGATCCACCACATGCAGGTCGAGGTTGGCGGTGTTGGTCCACGTCAACGTGATCTGCACGTCGCCGGTCCCCAGCGGCGGCAGCGGCGCGCCGCCGATCACGGTCACGGTGACGGTGCGGGTCTCCTCCGCGCCGCCGGGGCGGATCACGCGCAGGGTGAAGATGCGCGTGGCGGTCGGGCACTCGGTGCGCTGGCCCTGGCCCTGCACCGGCTGGTTTTCGTAATAGACCGCCTGCGCGTTCTGCACGCTCCATGAGATGGTGCTGCATTGGCCCATCGAAATCTGCGCGGGGTTGGCGGTGAAGACGATCTCAGAGCCGGGCACGGCGGTGGGCGTGGGCACGGGCGTCGGCAGGCCGATCTGCTGCCAGGAGAGCTTAATCAGCGCGATCTCTTCCTGCTCGAAGTACTCCAGGCGGAGGACGTGCGTGCCCGCCGTCAAGGAGCGCCGGACTTTGTAGGTGTGCGCCCACTGCGCGAACCACTTGTCGAGCACCAACTGGTCGTCGATGTAGAGCCGCACGCCGTCGTCGGTGCGCACGGTGAACTCCCACTCGCCGGCGTTGAAGTTGACGCTGCTCTCGAAGCGCGCCGAGAAGAAGGCGCGGAACACCTCCG
Source organism: Anaerolineae bacterium (assembly GCA_034435135.1). GTDB lineage: Bacteria > Chloroflexota > Anaerolineae > Aggregatilineales > JAFGMM01 > JAOSJO01. The sequence goes on from DAOTXU010000052.1 coordinate 14,046, forward strand.
GCGCGGGCCGCCCGAAGCCCCAGTCGAAGTTGATCTCCGCGTCGGTGCGCTCCAGCACGGGCGTGCCGCGCAGGTAGATGTTATTCCAGAACTGCGAGCGCCATACACCGCTGGGGGCCGCGCCTGTCCCAGCGCCGGGAGCGACCGCGCCCCGCGACCCCGGCGGCGGCGCGCCCC
>DAOTXU010000053.1:0-1694 GCA_034435135.1 Anaerolineae bacterium
TCTTATGCACGCCCGTTCCCGTATTCTTGCACCGTGTTAGAGGGGTTATGCGAAGCTCTCTAGATCGTATACACGCTCGTGGTCGATCCCCGTCGCTCCCGATCGTGTATACGAATGGGTCAACCGGCACTTCGGTTGACCCATTCATTTTGTGCCCCAACACTACATGGTAGTTCGCCTTCAGCGTCATCGCCACTACCTGATCGTCAAGGACATACACGCGCTCGACGATCAACTTCACCAGGCCGTGTTGCGCTTCCACATCGTCTCCACACGCTTCCCAATGCGCCTTGAAGTTCTCCAGTAAATCCGCCGCCCGCTCCAGATCATCCTGGGGCACCGGCGTCAGCTTCTCAAGCTCCTGCTGAAGCTGGAGCCGTTTGGACATGTAGTCATCCTGGTCGGTGATGAAGCCGTGATCCCAGCGGAAGTCCATGCGCTCAATCGTGGCGCGGATCTCGCCGAGGCGTTGCTCAAGGCTCTGCTCGCCGAGCAGTTCACTCATGGCCTGGGTGATGCCGCGCCGCCAGTCTTCCGGCGGCTTGAGTTGCATCAGGATGCTCACCACCTGGCTATCCAGGGTCTCGATGCGGATGCCCCCCTGCTCACACTCATAGCCCAGTTCGCGGGCGCGACAGCGATAGTAGGGGTTGCTGCCGCCCTTCTGCCCCTGTGGGCGCATCTTGCCGTACTGCTTGAAGGTGATTCCTTCCGGCGGGTGGCTGCAACAGCGATAGCAGTAGACCAGGTTTCGCAGGAGATAGGCGCTGTATTTCGTCGTGGGTTGGAAGTGGGTCCGCCGGCAGGCGCGGACCTCCTGGCACTTCGCAAACAGCGCCGCGTCAATCACCGGCTGGTGTTGTCCCTCCAGCCATTCTACCGGCGCGTCATATGAGCGACGACCATCGGCATGGCGGCGGTACTCCTGGTACTTCACCTTCCCCAGGTAGGTCTGGTTCTGAAGGATGTCGCGCACCGTGTCTTTCGAGAAGGGTCTGTAGTGGACCCCAAGAACTGGACACCGGGCTTAGGGGGAAGTAGAGTCCAGGAAAGGGGAACACGAGCATGAGCAAACGACGGACCTTTACCGCTGCGTTCAAGGCGCGCGTGGTGCTGGAGCTCCTCGCCGGGCAGAAGAGCATGGCGCAGGCGAGCGGGGAATACTGCATCAAGGACACGGTGCTGTCGCGTTGGAAACAGGAGTTCATCGCTCGCGCGCCCCAGCTCTTTGAGCGCGGCGCGGGGTGCAGTGAAGAGGCGGCGCGAGTGGCCGAGCTGGAGCGCATGGTAGGCCGGCTGGCGCTGGAACTGGAGGTGGCAAAAAAAGCCTCGCGGCTCTTGACCTCGCCACGGCGCAGCGACGGGAGCTGACGACGATGTTGAAGGCCGAAGGGTATCCGGTGGGGGTGGCGTGCTGGGTGTTGGCGCTGCCGTCGAGCACGTACTACTACGCGGCGCAGGCGGGGGACGAGACGGGGCTGCGCGAGGCCATTGAAGCGGTGCTGGGGGAGTTTCCGACCTACTGCAGTCGGCGCGTGACGGCGCAGTGGCGCCGCGCGCCATACAAGCTGGAGGTGAACCGCAAGCGAGTACAGCGCGTGATGCGCGCCATGGGCGTGCAGGGAGCGGTCAAGCGCCGTCGGACGCGCACCACGGACAGCGCGCACCCCTATCCCCGCTACCCGAACCTGGTC
>DAOTXU010000054.1:0-35437 GCA_034435135.1 Anaerolineae bacterium
CTCTAAAGTGAGTTTACGACTTGAACGACAGGTCAAACGTTTCAATAGAACTGCGCACTTTGCTTCAAAGAGCATACGATCTTGTAGAATATGTAACTTCGAAGTTTGACTCTGCACCGATTGCCCTTGCTGACCGACACGATCCCCGCCATGTTGACAAGGACAAAGGATTCCTCGGCCTTAGAGACAGACTAAAAAGCGATATCAAAGCCTTTCTTGACGCAAACTGGGATACGCTTGAATACCATCGTCTGAAACGGAAACTTGAGCGCCTTACTCCTACTGTTCCTGCTGGACAGAGCCCTGGCTGGAAGGGGTCTTTTCGGTGTAGATGTTGGTGGGATGCAAAAGATGAGCTTGTCGAGATTGCCAATTATCTTGAAGATCTTCTGTCGGAATCTGAGTCACAGCGAGGGAAAAAGCCAACCGATCGGTCGCCTCAAGCCGAAGCTACGTCATTGTCGCCTCGTGAACTTTATGTTGACCTGGGCAGAATACAGGAACTTCGTACGGTCACTTCTCCTCGATTTGATCTCACAAAGCTGATTAGATTCAGCGAAGAACTAAACGAATGCTTTGCCAACGATTGCTTTCTAGCGGTGGCTGTGCTAACACGCGCTATCCTCGACCATGTTCCCCCGATTTTTGGTTACAAGACATTCTCGGAGGTTGCTAACAATTACCCTGGACCCAAATCGTTTCGAGAATCAATGCAACATCTCGAGAATTCGTCCAGAAAGATTGCAGACGCTCACCTTCACACGCACATCCGATCCAGGGAGACACTGCCAACTAGAACCCAAGTCAACTTCTCAAATGATCTGGATGTGTTGCTGGCGGAGGTTGTGAGGAGACTGAAATAGCTAACCTCCAGCACATGAGGGGTGAAGCCCTCACCTTTTTCACCTATTACTATGAGCGTACACGCAGCCCCGTCCTCAATTCCTCTGCCCCGCGCCCGACGAAGCCAAAGCGCTTCGCAACTCTTTGCGCCTTGAACCGCCTCATCCACCAAGGAGCAGCCATTGAACACCCACGAGCGCATGAAGCGCATGTACGAACACCGGGAAGCCGACCGCGTGCCGATTGTTGACTATCCGTGGAATGCTACCATCGCGCGATGGCACAGCGAGGGGATGCCTGAGGGCGTGGATTTCGTCGATTACTTCGGCTTAGACCACATGCCCACCATCAGCGTGGACAACAGCCCAAGATTCCCGGAGCAGATCGTCGAGGAGACCGAGGAATACGTCATCGAAAAAACCGCCTGGGGCGCGACGCTCAAGAACTGGAAGCACATCGCCTCCACGCCGGAGTTCCTTGACTTCACGATCACGAACCCTGACGAATGGCGCAAGGCCAAAGAGCGCATGACGCCCACGCCGGACCGCATCCCGTGGGACCGGCTGAAGGCGAACTACAAAAAGTGGCGTGAGCAAGGTGCATGGATTGAAGCCGGCCTGTGGTTTGGTTTTGATGTCACCCATTCATGGACCGTCGGCACCGAACGGTTGCTCATTGCCCTCGTGACGGCCCCGGAATGGTGCCTGGACATGTTCAATCACTTTCTCGATGTCGGCATGGCGCTGCTGGAACAAGTGTGGAATGTCGGCTACACCTTCGATGGGGTAACCTGGCCTGACGATATGGGTTACAAGCACCGCCAGTTTTTCTCCCTCAGCACCTATCGAGCACTGCTCAAACCCGTCCACCAACGCGCCATCGACTGGGCGCACGCGAAGGGCCTCAAGGCGCGGCTGCACTCGTGCGGAGACATTAACCCTTTCCTCCCCGAATTAGTCGAGCTTGGCCTTGACGGGCTGAACCCTCTGGAAGTCAAAGCTGGAATGGACTCCATTCACATCAAGCGGACCTATGGCGATCAACTGCTGCTTCACGGCGGGATCAACGCCGTGCTCTGGGATGACCAAGAGGCGATTGAGGCAGAGATGCGTCGGGTGGTCCCCATCGTCAAGGAAAACGGCGGGTATATCTTCTCCTCTGACCACTCCGTGCCGTCGAGCGTGAGCCTGGAGAACTTCCGCCATATTGTGAACCTGGCGAAGAAGCTGGGTTCCTATGCGTAACAGCGAGCGAACCATCCATGCGTGAGCGAGGAATGGTCCCTGGCTTCTTGACGCACTACTACGAGCGCGCTCGCGGTCCCTTCGTCAACCTCTCCGATCTTCCCCTCAACGAAGCCGAAGCGGTCCTCGACGCCATCCGGCGACGCGGCGATGTGTTTGCCAGCCAGCGCGCCCCCGGCTACCTGCGCATCCGCCGCGAGCTAGAAGATCGGGTGCGCGCGTTGTTCATCGCTAAGGGCGGGCAGCCGCGTCGCGAGCGCCCTCACTACATGATTCTGGACGCGTGCCTCTGGCTGCTAAGCTGGTATACCGACGGGTGCGCGCTGTGCGTCCCGCTCGCGGCGTTCGACCCGGGCACCGTCAGCTTCACGTTTGGCGATACCTTCCCGGCGATGCGCTATCAAGACGGCAAGCCATACCGGGGACAGGTGTATACGCTGGACGAGCTGCCGGAACTCATCCGCGTGCACGGCCTGCCCCAGGAATGGAACCTCGACGGCGCACGCGGCCCGGATCGCTACATTGAAGCGCAGGTCTGGGACGACGCGCCGATCAGGCAGTATCTTTCCCCGCCGCGCTAAACGCCGGCGCGCGCTTACTGCTCGCTCGCCTTCTTCAGTGCGTCCTGCCGCTTGTTCTCCGCGACGCCCTTGAGCACGTCGCGCAGGTCGAAGAACCCCTCGATGATCTGGTGCGAGTACGGCGCGAGCGCCCCGGCAATCGCGCCGGTGAGCAATGCGTCCGCCGTCGCGTTGAGGTCCGACAGCCCCAACTGCGTGAAGACCTTGATGCCGAGTGCGAGGCCCATGATCGCGCCCACGACAATGCCGGCGAGGTTGCTAATGACGCGCTTCGTGTTCCCGTAGCGCTCCGCCTGCCGGCGCATCTGCTCGTTCTGGCTCGTGGGGTCGCCCACCAGCCTGGGCGACTGCCGCTCCACGAAGCTGAAGGCGGCTTCCAGCAGCCGCTCAACCAGAACGGACAACCCCAACATTGTCGTGATAATCGCTGTGAGATCCATGACTTGCCTCCTTGTGGTTAGGACTCCGCAAACAAAAGTCGCCTCAAGCGACCTTTCCGAACCCACTTTCGGCTGCGCGTCACGCGCGGCTCCAGGGCAGGCACGCCACGCGCAGATGCGCCGCGCCATACGGGATCAGCGTCACTTCCTCGACCGGCCCTGTCGCCTCGACCGGGCTTGCCGGCAGCGGCCTGGGGACGTTCTGCGTCAATGCCCAGCCAGGCGCGCGCCGCGCCTGCGCGATCAACCGGGCCGGCGCGCCTGTGCTCTCCCAGGGTTGGTCGGACATAGGCGACTGCTCAAAGCGAAACGACCTCTCCGGCGCTTCGCGGTCCAGGAGCAGCGCGTAGTTCCACGGCGTCGTTGGCCTGACCTCCCAGGTCGGGTAGACGGGGTAGCCCGACGGCAGCGGCTCACGCGCGTCGACGAACGTCCATTCCTCGCCGATCCGCAGCGCGTAGACCAGCGGCCCGCGCTCCACGCCCACCGAGTCATTCTCCCATGACGAGAGCGCGATCACCATCGGGAAGCGCAGCGTCACGGCATCGCCGTCCGACCACGCGCGCTCAATCGACAGGAACCCCCCTGGCTCTGCCGGCTCCGGCTTTCCGTTGACCATGACCTCCGGCGCAGCGCACCAGCCCGGCATCCGCAGCAACAGCGGAAATGTTGTCGGCGTGTCGAGGCCGAGTGTCAGTATGACCTGGTCGTCGAACGGGTACACGGTCTCCTCATGAATGCGGACGGTCTGCTCGGCGACTTCCGCCTTGACCGAGCACGGCGCGTAAGCGACGGCAGCGAGTCCGCCGTCGGCGGTCCGTTTCCACAGGCCGGAGGCGAACTTGGGCCAGCCCATGTGCAGATTCGAGATGCAGCAGCCGAACCCGATCCCCACGCCGAACGTGTTTTCGTCGCGCGATTCGTGCTGGGTGTACCACTCGTAGTCGCCGATCACGCACTGCACCTGGTTAGGCGTCTGGAAGTACTGGTGCGCTTTCAGGTCGGGCTTGAAGAGCGCCGGCAGCGCGTTGACCGCGAGCCGTTCCAGCACGTCGGCGTAGCGCGGGTCGCCGGTGATGTGCAGCAACTCCTGACAGGAGAGCATCATCTCGACGACGGTGCAGGTCTCGGTGCCGCGCGTGGGATCGCGCCCGGCGAGCAACTCATCGCCGGAGTGCAGCCCCTCAATCTGGCCGTGCACGTCGCGCAGGTAGGTCAACCCCTCGGCCAGCGCATCCAGGTCGTCGTGTGCCCCCGTGAGCCAGAAGCGCGCCGCCGGGTGGCGTACCCCCTCCGCCACGTTGACCGCGTGCACGGTCCAGTAGTCCATCTCAAGCGTGCGCGCGCGGTAGTGCTTTGCCCAGTCCACCGCCGCGCCGCCCAGGAGTGCGCCAGCCAGGTCGAGCAGCCATGCCTCGCCAGTGTGCTCGTGCAGCCAGAGCGCGCTGAGCGCGTTGTCGGCAGCGCGCGCGGTCGCCCACTGGAACAGCGGATGCTCGGCAAGATTGGCGTGCTGAAAACGGAAGTAGCGCGTCAGGAAGTCGATCACGCGCGCATCGCCCGTCGCCTCGTGATAGGTTTGCAGCGCGTGAAGCATCGGCATCCGGGGCCACCAGTCGAATGGGTCGAGGATCGCCGGCCCGAACGCGCCGTCCTCGCGCTGGCTGCCGAGCGCCCACTCGACCCAGCGTTGCGCCTGGTCTTTGAGCGCGGCGTCATCCAGCGCCCACGCCAGTTCGACCAGCCCGCGCGTGTAGTACGGGCCGCGCTCCCACGCTTCGCCCGTCCCGCCGAGCCACGCGCTGTTCGGCCCCAGGTCGGGGAAGGTCTCGCCGACGTGGACGGTCAACCCGTCAGCCTGAAGGCGGAGTTGTGTGTGCAGCCAGCCCTCGGCGCGGACGCTGCCCGGCGGCAGCGGCGTGAGCGGTCTCCGGTTCAACATAGACTTCCTCTCTGTGGATGTCGTCGGCGCGTTGGAAAGCATTGCAGTCGTGCCGGCAGCGACGCACAGGGTCGCAAACGTCACACCCCCGGCGAGGCGCAGCAGCAGTTGGCGGCGGGTCAGTTTAGGGATGTCCGGTTTTTGCGGATGGGTCATGATGACACATCGTATCACAACCTGGAGATGGAAACAACCGCTGCGGATGTCTTATTGAAAATGAAAGCGGCATTGTGAATTCTGACGTGTTTAGATTTGTTGCCGCTTCGTTAATTCTTTATTAATTTCACAAGTCTTGCACAGATACGCTAACACTGATAGGATTTGTTCACCAAACTGTACCGCAATCTCCGCTGCAGCTCTCTTGACCCTGAGGGACCGGCTGGTGCACCGACGATCTCGCTGGAGGAGGTCGGTCTACCGGGCGCGCCGGGCAATGGACACTTGCAGAGGTCGGGGCACTTGCCGCGACCGTACTGGATAGCGAGACGCCGGGTGGCCTTACACAGCAAGGATGGGCGAAATGGTCGCAGCGCCGATTCTCTCCCCTGACCTGGTTTCTATTTCGCCGGTTACGTTCAGAAGAGCTGAGCCTTTGACCTTATCTCCAGAGCTGACATCCCTGATGCCGATTACGGCGAATGTCGCTCAACGCCTGGACGCCAGCGCCTTTTCGGAGGCGCTCATCATCCATACCAACCATCTGCTGGACGACGTGCTGATGCTGAACGAGGTCTTTGTTCAACTCGGCGCGCAACTGGTCTTCATCCCGGTGATGTATGGGGAAAAGAGACTGCCCGCCTATGCGCCTTACGATTTGCTTTATCCGCAAGCGGTAGATGGGGAAGTCTTCATCTACAAGAACGGGCAACCCATCGCCGGCGCGCCGCGCGACCTCGACCAGGCCGTCCGCGCGACCATTGCGGAGGCGTTCGCGCAATATGCGGCGGTCACGAACCGCAAGGTGTTGATTGTGGAGGATGGCGGGTACCATTACGACGCTCTGCACGTGGCCGAACAGCTCATATCGCCCTGGGCGCCGGGCATCGTCGCCGCCGTGGAGCAGACCCGGAAGGGCGTGCGGAACGCCGAGGCGCACCTGAAACGCGCCAACGGCAGACACAGATACCCGATTCTCTCGGTGGCGCGCTCAAAGCTCAAGACGCGCTTTGAAAACCGCTTTATCGCGCAGCGCGTCATCGAAGAGACCACGCTCATGCTCTATCTCCTCGACGAGTTCCTGACCTACCGAGATGTGTATGTCATCGGGTATGGCGTCATCGGCAGGCCCTTAGCGATGATCGCGCGCAGCATGGATTGCCGCGTCTTTGTGAACGATATCGACCTGGCAGTTCAACGCGCGGCGGTGAGCGATGGGTTTAGGGTCGTCAATTCCCCTTCCCCGCGATTTTTCGAGTCGATGCCCATTGTCATCGGCACGACGGGCAACCCTTCTTTCACATTGCCGATGTTCGCGCGATTTCTGGAAAGCGCCGCCCCCCGCCTGTACCTGGCGAGCGCATCTTCAGGGCGTATCGAATTCTCGCAGCTCATCCAGTTCTTTGAGGGCGCGCCGGAGGAGCAGCGTGCTCTGACCGAGCAGTTCCCATTCTTGGGCTGGATTGAGGACATTTCCATCGACTTTGTGAAAAAAGTTTACACCTACGCCTTTACGTATCGCGGGCAGAGACGCGAGGTAGTGCTCTTCGGTGAAGGCTACCCCATCAATTTCTATCGCCCTGACAGCCAGAGTCTCCCGGCGAAGATCATCGACCCCATCAATGCGGAAATCCTGGTGCTCTGCGAGTATGGCCTGAAACACGCCCACCGACTGGACCATCGAACCTACTTGCTTGGTCAGGATGACCTGCCCGATCTGTCGATTAGCGAGGAGGATATTTTGAGGCTGTGGGGCAAGCAGAACGCCATCGCCGGGTTGAACGGCGCGCACGATGTCTGGCAGACATTCGCCCCGCACCCATGCGAGGTCCGGTTGTGCGGAAACGGCAGGGCAAAGGCAAACGGTAAAGTTCTTGCCAAAGCGCCGCGCTACCTGGAACAGATGCTTCAGTGATGGGACTTGACAAGTGGTAAACCCTTAGGGCTTTTCGGTTCTTAGGTTGTGCGGACCGACCTCACCCCTCACGCGGCCCGGCGCTGGCGGGGCAGGCAGCGCCGCGCCCTCTCCGTAATATGGAGGGGGGACTTTCCAAGCCGTATAGACCCAAGCGAATGTGGTGCATCGCTCGAAAGCGGAGTACTATAACGCGGGTGTTGGCTGCCCCGCGCGGGGACTGGCTCGTCGCCGCACAAGCAACGCTGAGAGGTCGCCTATGTCCAAACTTCGCTTCCACATGGTCGATGTATTTACCGACCGCGCGTTCGGCGGCAACCAGTTGGCCGTATTCCCCGACGGGCAGAGCGTCCCCGGCGCGTTGATGCAGAGCGTCGCCAGGGAGTTCAACTTCTCCGAGACGACGTTTGTGCTGCCGCCGCAGGATCCGTACAACGACTTCTGGGTGCGCATCTTCACGCCGGCGAGCGAACTCCCCTTTGCCGGCCACCCCACCATCGGGACGGCGTTCGTGCTGGCGCGCGAGCGACGTATCAACGGCGCGGGTGAAATTGGCGTCGTGCGCCTTGAAGAGGGCGTCGGCGTGATCCCGGTGACGGTGGCTGTCAAAGGCGGCGCGCCGGACATCATCACGATGGATCAGCCGTTGCCGACCTTCGGCGCGACATTCTCAGATCGGGAGGCCATCGCCAGGTTGCTGTCTATAGCCCCTGACGGCGTCGACGCGCGTTACCCACTGGAGGTTGTGTCGTGCGGGTTGCCGTTTTTGTTTGTGCCCGTGACCGACCTGGAGACCCTCAAGCGCGTGAAGCCGCGCGTCGATCTGTGGGGTGAGGTGCTGGGGAGTTTCGAGGCGCGGGACATCTACGCCTTTACGCTGGAGGCCGAAGCCGAAGGCTCGACCGCGCATGGGCGCATGTTCGCGCCGGAGATCGGCATTGTCGAAGACCCGGCGACAGGCTCGGCGAACGGGCCATTGGGCTGCTATCTGGTGAAGCACGGGATCGTGAAGGCGCAGCCGGCGGCGCACATCGTGAGCGAGCAGGGCTTTGAGATCGGGCGGCCCAGTTTCCTCTACATCGACATTGAACAGACAGACGACCGCATCAGCCGTGTGCGCGTGAGTGGGCGGTGCGCCTACATCGGCGAAGGAACCCTGCATATTTGATTTCACCACAACCCCATAAGGTACAACATTCCATGCTACGAAAAATCGGCGCCGGAGCGATTGCGCTCAGCATTGTCATACGGCAAAAGATTGCCGCTCACTTCGTACTCATCATTGCTTATCTGGCGTTCATCATTATCCTCGGCGTCCCCGAAGGGCTGCTGGGCGTCGGTTGGCCGTCGATTCGGGATACTTTCGGCCTCGCCAATGATGCCGTCGGTGTCTTACTGACCGCTGGTACCCTCGGCTATATGCTCGCCAGCTCTAACAGCGGAAGCATCATCGCGCGTCTTGGCGTGGGCAGGGCGTTGACGGCGGGCGCTTTCTTGCGCAGTATCGCCTTGTTCGGTTACGCAATCAGCCCCATCTGGCCGGTGATGATCTCATTGGGGTTCGTGACCGGATTGGGTAGCGGGACGATCGACGCCGGCCTGAACACCTACGTCGCTGCCAACTACAGCGCCCGGTATATGAACTGGCTCCATGCCAGTTACGGCATCGGCGCGACCCTGGGGCCGCTGGTGATGACCGCCGTGCTCAACACAGGGGCATCGTGGCGCTGGGGCTACGCTATGGTCGGCGCGTTACAGGTCGGGATGGCGCTCGTGGTAGCGCTTACGCGCAAACAGTGGCGCACGACGACGCAGTCCGCCGAGGTCGAGTCTGCCCCCCCGATAAAGCCGGCCAGCGCTCTCAACACGCTACGGAGGCCGATGGTCTGGTTGGGCATTATTCTGTTGTTCACGGCGGCCGGCATTGAGTGGGTGGCTGGACAATGGGCTTACACGCTTTTGGCTGAAGGGCGCGGTGTGGCCGAGGATGTCGCTGGGCTGTGGACCAGCATCTACTGGGGGAGCTTCACGATAGCACGGATTCTAGCCGGCGTAGTTGTCGCGCGCATTGGAAGCATCGCCCTGCTGCGGACGAGTATGGTCGGTGTCATTGTCGGCGCCGCGCTGATTGGGCTGAACTCCGGCAGCCCACTGAGCTTCCTCGGGCTGGCCGCGATGGGGTTTTCCATCGCACCCGTCTTTCCGCTGCTAATCTCGTGCACGCCCGCGCGGGTTGGCCTCGAACATGCCGCGAACGCCATCGGTTTCCAGATCGGCGCGGCAGGGCTGGGGATCGCCATCCTGCCAGGGCTGGCCGGCGTGTTGGCGACACAACTGGACAATCTGGAGGTCATCGGGCCGTATATGACGGCGATTGCTATCGCGCTCTTCTTGCTGCACGAGTTTACTCTCTTGCGCGAACGGAGCGCTCAACTCCAGGCGGTAGACATTTAGCCGGCGGGAAAAGCTATCTCGGAATGTTGCGTGGCACGACGGAAACTGTAAACTTCAGCTACCTGTCACCGAACACAGCCTTGAGGAGGAACAGTCTATGTACCACAGGTTGCTTTTTGTGCTGCGTCTCTTGATCGTTCTGGTATTTGTCCTGAGTTCTGGTGCGCTCGCTCAAGAGCAGCAGGCCGGCAACACCACCCCTGCCATCGGCGTACAGGCGCAGGGGAGCGCGATTCCGCCGGCCCAGGTCGTGAACGACGAGGGCGGGCCGGTGGTCATCACCGGTTCGGTCGCTTACACCAACCCATTCTTTACCGATGGCGTGGCCGCGCCCGTCATCATTCTTGAGGACCAGGCCGGCTTTGTGGATCGCAACCGCTATTTCCTCATGCCGCCGGAGTCGCAAGCCCTGGGACAGATTACGTCTGACTTCTATACCTCGCCGTTCACATACAGCCTGGCATTGCCCGTCGAGCCGCAAGGCAGCCTGCGCGACGTGGACAACGACGGCGAGACCGACACCGGCGTTCAGGTTTTTGCTGTTGCTTACTGGGAGAATGTCTTCGGCGACCCGTTCCTTGAAGAGCGCGACTTGCAGGGCGGCGGCTGGTCCACCGCCTACGCCTCCACGCGCGTCAGCGAAGACCCCCGCACCGAGTACGAAATCGTCGGCGGCAAGTACGTCGTTTACGCGCCGGACGACCAGCAGGGCTTCCCCTCCGGCTTCGGCGCGGACGGCAAGCTCTTCACCGAAGACGACCCCATCGTGCTCCTGCCGCAGGGGTACACGGTGGTGGACCTGGACGCCGACCCCTTCACCTTCGACCGCGCGCGCGAACAGGTCATCGACCTGATCGAGCCTCAGGGCGCAGCGCTCGATGACTTCTCCGGCATGAGCTACACCGAAGCCTTCGACGCCATGATCGAGAAGATGCGCAAGGAGTACGCCTTCACCGAGTACAAAGGCATCGACTGGGACGCCTTGAGCGCTGCCTTCCGCCCGCGCTTCGAGCACGCCGAGCGCAACCGTGACGCGCTCGCCTACCGGCGCGCGCTGCGCGACCTCCTCTGGCAAATCCCCGATGGCCACGTCAGCGGGCCGTTCGTGGTGGAAGACTACCAGCGCGGAGCCGTTGGCGGGCTGGGCATGTTGATCCGGGAACTGGACGACGGGCGTGTCATCGTCACTCACCTGACTGAAGGCGGCCCGGCAGAACAGGCCGGGATTCAACTGCGCGCCGAAATCGTGGAACTGAACGGCAAGGCCATTGACCAAGCCATCGACGAGACTGTACCCTGGACTTCGCCCTTCAGCACGGAGCATAACCGGCGGCTGCACCAGTTGCGCGACGTGATCCGCTTCTCGATGGACACGCGCGTTGAGGTCGTCTACAAGAACCCTGGCGCCGCCGTGCCCACCGTCGCCCGGCTGACCGCCACACCGGATGGGGATAGCTGGTCTAAATGGTGGGAGTTGTACAGCGGGGGCACGACGGGCGTTGAACTCCCGGTCGATTATGAACTGCTCGACAACGGCTACATGTATGCCAGCATCTACAGCTTTATGGATAACGATTTTCTGTCCATCGAACTTTGGGAGCGCATGGTCCAGACTTTGAACTCGGAAGGCATTCCCGGCCTGATTATCGACATACGCCAGAACAGCGGCGGCAATCCCTTCCTTGCCGAGCAGATGGCTGCCTACTTCTTCGATGAGCCGCTGGTCGTGGGCGGTCGCGGCATCTACAACGAGGAACTGCACGAGTTCTACTTCGACCCTGACCCGCGCGCGCAGGCGCGTTTTTACCCGCCGCCTGAGGCGCTGCGTTATCACGGCAAGGTGGCGGTGCTGATCGGGCCGAACTGCGCCAGCGCGTGCGAGCGCTTCGCTTACGACATGGCGCTTCAGGAGCGCGCGGCGATTGTGGGGTTCTATCCCACCGCCGGTCTGGGCGGCGGCGTCGAGGACTTTCTGATGCCCGAAAACGTGACGGTCCGGTTCACGAAAGTCCGCTCAGTGGACGCGGAGGGCAACATCCACATTGAAGGAGAGGGCGTGTCGCCGAGCATCCGCGTGCCCGTGACCGAAGAGACCCTGTTTGCCGACGGCGACCCAGTGCTCGACGCGGCCATCACCTATCTGGACGGCGCGACCGCGGCGCGTGTGGTCATGGGCGGCGAGATCGTCGTCGGGGACACCGTGAGCGGCACCCTGGAGCCGGGCCTGCGCATCCGCTACGTGTTAAAGCTCAAAGCAGGGGATGCGTTCAGCATCTATCTCGGCGACGAGCCGTGCGAACTTGACACCGTGCTGCGTATTTACACCACCGATGACGAGTTGCTCGGCGAGAACGACGACGCCAACGAGAACACAGTCTGTTCGGCGTTTGAAGACCTCGGCGTGAGCCAGAGTGTGACGGTTATTGTCGAAGTGGCGACTTTTAATGACACCAGCGCCGGCCCTTACACGCTGGAAATTGTGAGGCTGAACCCAGGCCGATAACCCGTTGCGTCTACACGTATAACCTCCCCTCGAACGCCGTTCGAGGGGCTTTTGTTTGGCGCTACACTGATCGCGCGTAAACCGCCACATGCCAGATCAGGCTCTTGCGCTCGAACACCCGTTTCAGGCCGTTGGCGTGCACAAGGGTGTCGATGACCTTAGCAGAATGTACGAAGAAGCGCAGTGCGCTGCCGCGCATCCGGGAGCTGGCGTCAACAAGGGGGCGGGCGATGAGGCGCATCCACCACGTGTCGTGCGGGAAGGCCAGGCCGTAAAACTGGCGCGCCCGCGCCACGGACAACCCCACCAGCGCGGGCATGTCCGGGTAGCAGCAGATCACCCGGTCAAGGGTGACAATATCCGCCGGCGCGATACAGTCAGCCAAATCGACGAAGTTGCCGTGATGGTAGGTCACGCGACCGGCGAAGCCCTGCCGGGCGGCTTCTTGCGCCGCCGCGCGGAGGTAGGCCGCCGATGCATCCACATCGACCGCGCTCGCCGCGCCCGCGCGCAGCAACTCGTGCTGGATCGCGCCCACGCCGCCGCCGATATCCAGCAGCGTCGCGCCTTCGACGCCTTCAGCCTTCAGCGCGTCGATCAGCCAGCGCGTCGTTTGGGCCGGCCCGCTCTGCCGGTAGGTCAGGAGATCCCGATCGGCCTTCACACTGTCGAAACATCTCTCGATGCCCTGGCAGCAGTCCATATCATCCCTCACCCGCAAAATGGCCGCACATTTATGGACTTATTATACCGAATTTACAGAAATACAAGGGGCAGAGAGGCAACTTATCCGAAGCTCCGCGCTTCCGCGAAGTTCTTTCTCTTCCTCCGTCCGGCTTTCGCCATAACTGTTTTGCCGTGCTACCATTGGCCTCATGCGCGCCCAAACCCTGGTCTTGAGCTTACTTCTCGTGCTGATCCTTGCCGCTGCCTGCCGACAACCGGAGCCGGAAGCCATCCGCGTCTTTCTGAACGTAGGGACTGAGCCAAGGCGCATCGTCACGGTTGAAAAGCCGGTCACGGTCAGGGAGGTGCTTGAGCAGGAGGAGATCGAACTCGGCCTGAATGATCGCCTCAACCCTTCTGAGAACACGACCGTCTCCGAGGGCCTGGTCATCACGGTGACGCGCGTCACAGTCGAGACCCCGTGCGAAGAAGAGGTCATCCCCTTCGACCGCGAGATTTTGCCGAATGAGGCGATGCAGCCGGGCGAGGAACACCTGGCCCAGACGGGGCAGAACGGCGTGCGCCAGGTGTGTTACCGGGTTGAGACGGTCAACGGCGTCGAGAAGGACCGCGTGCCGATCAACAGCGTGGTTATCAAGGAGCCGGTGAACGAGATCGTGTTCCAGGGGGTAGCGCCGCCGCCCCCGGTGGCGTTCAAAGGGACGCTGGCGTATCTCTCTAACGGCAACGCCTGGATCATGCGCGGCAACAGCTCGACCAAGCGCCCGCTCACCGTTGACGGCGGCCTCGACGGCAGGGTGTTTGAACTCTCTCCCGATGGTCGCCATCTGGCGTTCACGCGCGCCACGAGCAACAACCCCGACTACTTCAACGGCCTGTGGGTCATCATGAACACGCGCGAACGCGAACCGGAAGCCTTCGACCTCCTGCCCGACAACGTGCTCTTCGCCGAGTGGGTGCCCGGCGTCCCTTCGACGCTTTCCTATTCCACCTCCGACGCGCGCCCCGGCTCGCCGGGCTGGCAGGCCAAGAACGATCTCTGGCTGCTCACACTCGACGAGGAGGACGCCGAGACCTTGCAGGTGCTCAACCTGGTAGCTGAGTCCAGCGGCGGGTTGCTGGGCTGGTGGGGCACGACGTTCCGTTGGTCGCCTGACGGGCGCCAACTGGCGTGGGCGCGCCCTGACGCCGTAGGCGTCGTGGACCTGAAGACGCGCGCGCTCGCGTCGCTGTTTGAGTTCCCGGTGTACAGCACCTACGGCGACTGGGCGTGGGTGCCTTCGCTCTCCTGGTCGCCGGAGGGCAACCTGCTGCTGACCACCGTGCACAGCCCACCGCCCGGGTCGCCAGCGCCGGAGGATAGCCCGGTGTTTGACATTGCCGTCTCCACGTCCGACGCGGCGCTCCATATCGAAGACTTCATCCCGCAGGCCGGCCTCTGGGCGAGGCCGCAGTTCTCACCGATGGTTGACGACGGCGCAGGCAATCTCTCCGGCCACATCGCATACCTGCGTTCCAGAGACGGGTCGAATGCGGCAAGCTTGGACAACCGGCAATACGAGTTAGTGGTCACCGACCGGGATGGCAGCAACCCGCGCGTGGTCTTTCCCGCCGACCCGCAAGCGCCCGGCCTGGCGCCGCAGCGCTTCGTCTGGAGTCCCGACGCGCGGCACATCGCGTTTGTCTTCCAGGGCGACCTGTGGATCGTGGACGTGACCAGCGGCGTGACGCAGCGCCTCACCGCCGACCGCAGCGCCAGCGAGCCGCGCTGGGTGGAGTGAACGAAAATGGGGAGACGGTTTGCCAGTTTCCGTCGCAAAGATGTAGGGGCGGGTCTCAGACCCGCCCCTGCCGTGCGAAACCGCCTCGCTTTGGTTGCGTGTATCGCGCTCGTCATCGGCGGCGCGTTGGGCGCGGCAGCGACGCTCGACGCACGCGGCAACCTGGCGCGCGGCTGGGCCGATGCGACGACGACCTTCGGCCTGCCGTACCGCGTCCCGCTGGCCGGCGTCAACGCTGATTTGGCGCAATACACCCCGGAAGAACTGGACCATCAGCTTGATCTCATGGCCGGCGCGGGCCTGACCTGGGTGCGCCAGTTCTTCCCCTGGCCGGAGATCGAGCCGGCGCGCGGCGTGTTCGCCTGGGATCAGTGGGACCGAGTCGTCGAGGCGGTAGCGGCGCACGGCCTGGAGTTGGTCGCCGTGCTGGACGACAGCCCTGACTGGAGCCGGGCGCAGGGCGAGGAATACCTGGACCTGCCGTACCTCCCGCCGACCGACGCGGCGGATTTCGCGGCGTTCGCGCGTGCGCTCGCAGCGCGGTATGGCGAGTCCATCGGCGTGTACCAGATTTGGGACGAGCCGAACCTCAAGTCGCACTGGGGGGCGCTTCCGCCGCAGCCGGCGCAGTACGCTAACCTGCTCTGCGCCGCCTACGGCGCGATCCACGCCGCCGACGAGTCCGCAATCGTGCTGGCTGCCGCGCTCGCGCCGACGACCGAGACCGGCCCGGACAACCTCAGCGACACGCTGTACTTGCGCGCGCTGTACGCTCACGGCGCCGGCGATTGCTTCGACGGCGCGGCGGGCAAGCCCTACGGCTTTGATTACAACCCCTACGACCGCCGCGTAGACGAGAATCTGCTCAACTTCTCCCGCATTATTCTGCTGCGCGAGATCATGGTCGAGCACGGCGACGGCGACAAGCCGCTCTGGGCGAGCCACTTCGGGTGGAATGCATTGCCGGAAGATTGGGCCGGTGCGCCGTCAATCTGGGGCACCGTCAGCGCGGAAGAGCAGGCGCGCTACACCGCCGGGGCTTATGCCCGCGCGCGCGACGAGTGGCCCTGGCTCGGCGGGCTGATTCTGCACCACTGGCAGCCGGACGCGCCGCCGGATGATCCACAGTGGGGCTTTGCCGTCGTTGACTCGCAGGGTGAGCCGGGCGCGCTGCTTGGGGCGTTCCCAGAGCCGGAGCCGGGCGCGCTGCCGGGGCGCTACCCCGCGCTCAACCCCTATGTCGAGTACGCGGGCGAGTGGAGCTTCAGCGAGTTCGGCGGCGACATGGGCACGGCGGGCGACAGCGAATTGACGTTTGCGTTCGGCGCGCCGTCGATGGGGCTGGAACTGCGCCGCTACGTCTATAATGCGTACTTCTATGCGACGGTGGACGGCGCGCCGGCCAACGCGCTGCCCAAAGACACGGAAGGGCGGGCGTACATCGTGCTCAACTCGCCCGACGACTCGCACACCACCGATCTTGTCGCTGTAGCCACTGGCCTTGATCCAGCCGCGCAGCACGTCGCCCACGTGACCGGCGAGGCGGCGTGGGGCGGGCAGTGGGTGTTGGGCGGGTTTCGCGTCGGCGCGCCGCCTGATTTGACCGCGTATGATTTCGCGCTGCTGGCGTTGGGCGCGCTCGCGTTGATCGGAGCAGTCGGGGTCGTCGCCTTGCGCGCCGAGGTGGCCGCTCTGCTTTCACCGCTCGCGGCGGCGGTGAGGCGCTCGTCAATCGTCCACGCGCTGGCGACCGCCATCACGTCAGGGATTTTGCTGCTGGGCCTGTTCTGCACGTGGGGCGGTGTGCTGCCGAACACCCTGCGCCGCGCCGGGGAGACCCCCGCGCTGGCGGCGGTTGTGCTGAGCGCGGGGCTGCTTTACTTCTCGCCCTCGCTGCTCATTACGCTCGTCAGCGCGGCGCTCCTGTTCTTCCTGATTTACCAGCGGTTGATCTACGGGCTGGCGCTGGTGGTCTTCTGGGCGCCGTTTTACCTGTTTCCGGTGGAGCTGTACGACAACCGCTTCTTCAGCATGGCGGAGATCACGCTGCTCATCACGGCGGCGGCGTGGGCGGCGCGCGGCCTGGTCGCCTGGACGATGGGCGTGCGCCCGCAGGGCCGCCTCTCGCTCAGGCTGGCCGACTGGGTGATGCTCGCGTTTGTGGCGCTCAACGTCGCGGCGGTGAGTTGGTCCGTCTTCCGGGTTGAGGCGTTACGCGAGCTTCGTGTAGTCGTAGTGGAACCCACGATCCTTTACCTCATGCTGCGCACCACAAAGCTTACACGCCGTGACCTGTGGCTGCTGCTCCATGCGATGGTGGCGGCGGGCGTGGCGGTCGCCGTGTACGGGCTGTATCAATTCATCTTTAATGTGAGTGTTATCGTCGCGGAGCAGGGGGCGCGCCGCCTGGCGAGCGTGTATGGCTCGCCCAATAACGCGGCCATCTTCATGGGAGGGTGTTTCGGGGTCATCCTCGCGGTTGTCCTCATCGACCGGGAACGGACGCGGCGTGTTGTCTACGCGCTGGCCGGTCTGGTGATCCTGCCCGCCGCTGCGCTCACCCAATCGGCGGGATACCTGCTGTTGGGGCTGCCGGCGTCGGTGGCGATGGCGGTGCTGCTCTGGCGCGGACGCCGCGCGCTGCCGCTCCTCGCCGCGCTTGCCGTGATCGGTGCGCTGGCGTTGATCCCGCTCTCGCAGTTGCCGCGCTTTGCGCGCCTGACCGATCTGACCAGCGGGACGACGTTTATCCGCCTCCAACTGTGGCAGGGCGCGGTTAACTTAATCCGCGAACACCCGCTCACCGGCGTGGGGCCGGATCAATTCCTTTACCAATACCGCAGCCGGTATATCCTGCCCTCCGGCTGGGAGGAGCCGAACCTGGCGCACGCACACAACTTCGTGCTCGACCTCTGGGCGCGGCTGGGCGTGCCCGGCGTGGCGATTGGGTTCGGCATCCAGGTTGCGTTCTGGCGAAGCGCGGGGCGCGCGCACCGCCGGCTCCGCGCCGTGACGCCGGCGCTGGCGGCTATCGCCGCCGGGCTGATGAGCGCGATGGCGCACTTCATGGCGCACGGCCTGGTGGACACACCGTTCTTTATGGTGGACATGAACTATGTCTTCGCGCTGATGCTGGCGCTCGCGCTTTGGCTGAGGTTGCAAGCGTCGAAGCCTGAACAAACCCGGAATTAACCGCGAATAACGCGAGTATTAATCTCAGAAGGTTGGCGCATTTCCTTAAGTGACCTCGGCTTGTGCGGGTCAGAAATTCGCGCGATTGGCGTTATTCGCGGTTTCATCTGCGTTTTATGCCATCGCCCTGGCGCGCCGGCACTGGACACGCCTCGTCTTTTTGTGCGATAATACAGGCGGGTCGCTGCCATCGGGTGTCGCAATCAAATGTTTGTTCAGGTCATACATGATTGAGTGTCCGCGTTGTCACCATGAGAACCCTGAGGGGGCGCTGATCTGCAAGGTCTGCGGGAGCAATCTGGGCCAATTGCAGGGCGTCGTCTCTACGAAAAAGCTGCGCCAGGCGGGGGATGAGCTGGGGTTCCAGGCCACCTTAGGAGCAGCCTATTTCGGCCCGGATAATCAACTGGTTTTGTACATTCCCAGCGCGTCGCAGACGATCACCCTTGTGCCGTCGCTGCGCGTCGTGTTAGGGCGTCTGGACAAGAGCAGCCCTAAAGCTCCCGATCTAGACCTGGGTCCGTATGATGCTTTTAATAAGGGCGTCTCGCGCCTGCACGCGGCGATTATCCGCGAAGATGGTGAGGCGTTGGCGATTGTAGACCTGGGCAGCGTGAATCACACTTATTTGAACGGAGAGCAACTCGTCGCTCATAAGCCTCGGTTGTTGCGCGACGGCGATGAGATTCGCCTAGGCGCACTGGTGCTCAAGGTGTATTTCAGGTAGATGCTGTCGGTGTATTCCCTGGCGCGACCGGTGTGACGCGATCAGGCAGGCGACAGCCCGTAACAGAGGCCCAGAGCAGCAGTTGCTTCTTCAACATTTTTCCAGAAACGAAGTAGCCGGACTTCTAACGAGTTCAGGAAGCATGAACTTCGGAAGAAATGCAGAAGACGTATCCGAGCCTGAGCAGACCTTAACTCGTATCTGGCGTCGCAGAGAGGTTCGATGGCTGGCTCTTTTGCTGGCTCTGCTGGCCGGCCTGCAACTGCTGATCGCCGTTTTGAGAACCGTCCTTTTGCACGACACCGCCATTTCTCACTTCGTCACCGGCGTCGCCGTGATCGTGTTGGCCGGGGTGATTTTGCTTGCCGGCGTCCACCGCGTCACGTTGTGGGTGACAATCGGCGTCCTCCTCTTTGGGAGCGACGTCGTCTTTCTGGTCGTTGCCGACCGGTTGTATGCCCCGTATGATTTAGGCACCGTACTTGTCAATAACATGGGCCTTATCGGCGTTGGCGTGGCCATTGAGATTCTGCGCTTGATTGTCGAGCGCGCCCACGCCAGCGCCGATGAGCGCTTGAGAATGTCGGAGGCGATGCAGAACGAGCTTCGGCGGCGCGCCGAGGGCGCGGAGACGATCTACCAGCGGATGGTCGATTACGCCACCGAAGCTATTCTCCTGGTGACACCCGACGGGCGCATCGGCAAAGTCAACCGCGAGTTCGAGCGGTTAATCGGCGCTTCACGAGAAGCTCTGGTCGAGCAGCCGCTCTCGGCTCTTGACCCGTTCTTTAAGCGCCTTTCCTCCGATCAGTTCACGACGATTGGACGCCGATTGAAGCAGGGAAAAAGCGTGCTGGGGCTGGAAGTCACCGTAATCGGCGCTGACGGCTCCGAGCGCTTTGCCGAGTTAGACGTTACACACATCCATAGCGATGGCACGCTCATGTTCATGCTCCGCGACGTGACGGTCCGGCGCACCGCCGAACGTGAACGCTACCAATGGATGACGGAACTCGCCGCGATAAACGAAATCGTCACGGTGGTCAATCACTCGCTCAATCTGCAAGTGGTCCTGGAGACCGCGTTGGCTGCGCTGGCGATGGCGACGACTTCCGAAATAGTTGCTATCGAGTTGTTGGACGAGACGGACGGCACGCTGAAATCGGCAGCCGAACTAAGCTTCCCGCCGGAGCTGGCGGAGGCGTTGGGCGATGAAAGCGATGCGGGAAGCATCGTGGGGCGGGTATTCCTGACGCGCGAGCCGGTCAGTATTGAAGAGCCGCGTGATCTTGAAGACCCCGCGTTCCAACGCATTTGTCAACTCGGAATCCGCTCGCTGGCATGTGTACCGCTGTTAGCCAGCGACGCAGTCATGGGGGTGGTTATGGTCGCCAGCCGCCGCCCGATGGCAATCTCCGGCCGGCCTCTGGCGGTGCTGATGGCGACTGCCCGTGAGATTGGCTCGGCGATCCGCAACGCGCGGCTGTATGAGGAAGTGCGCCAGGCGCGCGATGAACTGGAAATCCGCGTGCAGGAGCGCACCGCCGCCCTGCAAAAGATGAACGCTGCCATGCTTGAGGTCCTGGAGAAACTGAGCCTCGCCAAAGCGCGCGCCGAAGAGGCCGACCGGCTCAAGTCGCAATTGTTGTCGGTGGTTTCGCACGAACTGCGCACTCCCCTGGCAGCGATCAAGGGCTACACCACCACGCTGATTGACTACACCGACCGCATGGATGATGAAACGTCTCTAGAGTTTCTCGAGATCATCGACTCGGAGACCGACCGCCTGACGGAATTGATCGAGAACCTACTTAACATGTCCCGTATGGAAGCCGGCATGTTGCGCGTGACCAAAGAACTGGTAGACCTGAGGACGGTCATTGAGGGCGTGCAACAAACGGTGGCGAAGATGGATTCGGGACATGAGGTGACGGTGACCGTTGACTCGCAATTGCCGCAGGTCTGCGCCGACCCGCGCCGCATTCGCCAGGTGATTTACAACCTGGTGGAAAACGCCACCAAGTACACGCCTCCAGGCACGCTCATCAATGTCCGCGCCGCGCTCGACGACGGCAATGTGTTAGTCCAGGTTATCGACCAGGGTCCCGGCATCCCGCCTGAACACCTGAGCCACCTTTTTGATCGCTTCTATCGCGGCGCTCACGCTGAAGACTGGGGAACCCGCGGCGTAGGGTTGGGGTTGGCGATCTGCAAGGGCCTGGTCGAGGCACACGGCGGGCGCATCTGGGCCGAGAGTAAGCCAGGCGAGGGGAGTTGCTTTTCCTTCACGTTGCCGCTGCACGCTCGGGCGGACGATAGGATACTGACCACACTCTGACCGGACATCGAGGGAGTATCCTGTGCCGACCCTGTTCATCCTCGAAGCCAACGAAGCGTTGGGGCGTCTGGCGAAGTTCACACTCGAGTTGGAGGGCTATCACGTGCGTTGGTTCCGCAACGGGCGAGACGGGCTGGCCGCCCTGTACGAAGACCCGCCGGATCTGCTCATGCTCGACTTGGCGATGCCTGGATTTACGGGCTGGGATGTGTTGCGCACCATCGACGCAGACTCTACCTTGCGGCAGATACCGGTTGTCGTCATAACCGCGCTAGCGGATGCCGACAGGGAAGCAGCGCAGGCGTTAGGGGTAAAGCGCTTCCTGGTCAAGCCCATCGGCGTCGGGCAACTGGTCGGAGTAGTGAAAGAGATGGTCGGGGCGCCATGAGAGAGCGTGCTTTGATCCTGGCCGTTGATGATGAACCCCGCCTGTTGCGTTTTTTGCGCACCAACCTTCAACTGGGCGGCTATGAAGTCATCACCGCGGCGAGCGGCCCGCAGGCCTTGCGCCTGATTGAAGAATATAACCCCGACCTGATGCTGTTGGACCTGGGCCTGCCGGGCATCGACGGATACGCCGTGTTGGAGCAACTGCGTGCGGTTTCGGATATGCCGGTGATCATCCTCACCGCGCGCGATAGCGAAGACGACAAGGTTCGCGGCTTGCAAATGGGCGCGGATGACTACCTGACCAAGCCCTTCGGCAGCCACGAATTGCAGGCGCGCATCACCGCCGTGCTCAGGCGGGCCCGCCCCGTGACCGAGACGCGCGCCGCCGTCTACCGAAACGGTGGGCTGCTCATCGATTTTGCTGCGCGCAAGGTGTGCATCGAAGGGAACGAGGTGCATCTCACGCCCACCGAGTACCGGCTGCTCGCGCGATTTGTGGAGTTCCCCAACCGTGTGCTAAACCACGAGTATTTGCTCACACACGTGTGGGGGTCGGAGTACCGCGAGGACGTGTATGTTCTGCGCGCGACCGTCTGGCGGCTGCGCCAAAAGATCGAACCTGACCCCAGCAACCCCACGTATATTGTCAGCGAGCCGGGCGTGGGGTATCGCCTGGCGCAGCATTAGGCGGATCGGATCCAATCGTGAAATAGCCCTTTGGCTCCCCGCGCGCTTCAAGTGAGCAGGGAGCTTTTACGTTGTCGGCAGGATCAAAGTTTGTAACAATTGAGGGAAATCGATCTGCATTGGTCCGATTTTGGAACTCTTTTGAGGAACGCCATGCCTGAGTTCTTTACCCTTGTCGCTATCGACGAGGCGCGCGCGCGCTGGTTCGACGCCGTAACACCGCGCATCGACGTGGAGACCCTCGACGCGCCCGATGCGCGGGGCCGCGCGACCGCCGAGACGCTGCGCAGCCCGGAGGCGCTGCCGGCCTTCCCGCGCAGCACGGTTGACGGGTACGCGGTGCGCGGCGCGGATACGCACGGCGCGAGCGCGACGCTCCCGGCGTACCTGAAAGTCATCGGCGAGGTGGCGATGGGGCGCGCGGCGACGGAGCAGGTCGGTCCCGGACAGGCCGCGCTCGTGCACACCGGCGGCGCGATCCCGCCCGGCGCGGACGCGGTGGTCATGATCGAGAACACGCAACCCGCCGGCCCGGATGAGATCGAAGTCATTCGCGCCGCCGCTGCCGGCGAGAACGTGATTCAAATCGGCGAGGATGTCCAACCGGGTGACGAAATCCTGCCCGCCGGCCACGTCTTGCGCCCGCAAGACATCGGCGGTCTGCTGGCGCTGGGCATCACCCAGATCCAAGTCGCGCGCCGGCCCGTTGTGGCGATCATTTCGACCGGCGACGAGGTGGTCCCGCCCGGCGTGATGCCGGGACCGGGGCAGGTGCGCGACATCAACTCGTACACCATCGCGGAGCAGACGTGCGAGGCGGGCGGCGTCCCGGTGCGGATGGGCATCGTCCCTGACGACTTCGACGCGCTGCGCGCGCGGACCGCCGAGGCGCTTGCCCAGGCGGATATGGTCGTGCTCTCGGCGGGCAGTTCGGTCTCCGTGCGCGACATGACGGCGGGCGTGTTCACCGCATTGGGCGCGCCGGGTGTGCTGGTGCACGGCGTGGCGCTCAAGCCGGGCAAGCCGACCATCCTCGGCGTGGTGAACGGCAAGCCGGTGATGGGGCTGCCGGGCAACCCGGTGAGCGCGATGGTCGTCTACGGCCTGTTTGGCGTCCCGATGGTCCGGCGGCTGCAAGGCGTCGCGGGGCGGGAAAGCCCCACACTTCAGGCGAAGCTTACTGTAAATGTGCCCAGCGTCGCCGGGCGCGAGGATTTTGTGCCGGCGCGCCTGCGCCGCAACGAAGACGGGACGCTCTGGGCGGAGCCGATCTTCGGCAAGAGTAACCTGATCTATCTGCTGGTGCGCGCCGACGGGCTGATCCACGTGCCGATAGATGTGACCGGCCTCCGTGCAGGCGAGCCGGTGGAAATGCGGTTGTTTTAACCCAAATCAGGTATTGGGTGTACACTAACCATGCATATGACCCGTCAGGGCGAACCTGACCATAGGGAAGTTCGCGCCTACTCCAGAGATTAACGGTTGTATATGTTGAGATACTCTCTTGACCAGCACCAGCTTGCCGTCGCCAGCGCGCCAATGGAGCGCAAAATCTTCCTTGAGGGGCCGGCGGGCGCAGGCAAGACCACTGCTGGCGTCGCGCGCCTGCTGAGCCTGCTCGACGCCGGCGCGTCGGCGAACGCGATCCTGGTGATGACGCCGCAGCGCACGCTCGCCGTCCCCTATGACGACGCGCTTCACGATCCCCGCGTGCGCGCCGGCGGCGAGGCGACGCTCGTCACACTCAGCGGGTTGGCGCGGCGCATGGTGGATTTGTTCTGGCCGCTGGTCGCCGAGGCCGCCGGTTTCGCCATGCCGGACCGCCCGCCGACCTTCCTCACGCTGGAGACGGCGCAATATTACATGGCGCGGCTGGTTGCGCCGTTGTTGGATGAACAGGGCTACTTCGAGACCGTGACCATCGACCGGAACCGCCTTTACAGCCAGGTGCTCGACAACCTCAACAAGGCCGCCGTGATGGGCTTCCCGTACACCGAGATCGGCGCGCGGCTTAAGTCCGCGTGGGTGGGCGACAGCAGCCAGTTGCGCGTCTACGACCAGGCGCAGGAGTGCGCGAACCTGTTCCGCGCGTATTGCCTGGCGCACAACCTGCTCGACTTCTCGCTTCAGGTCGAGGTGTTCACGCGCTTGCTCTGGCCGCTGCCGGAGTGCCGCGACTACCTGATGCGCACCTATGCGCACCTCATCGTGGACAACGTTGAGGAGGACACGCCCGTCGCCCACGACTTGCTGCGCGCGTGGCTGCCGTCATTCGCGTCGGCGCTGGTGATCTACGACCAGGACGCCGGCTACCGGCGTTTCCTCGGCGCAGACCCGGACAGCGCTTACGCGCTCCACACGCTTTGCGACGAGCATATCGTGTTCACCGAGTCTTATGTCACCTCACCGGACCTGCGCCGCTTTGCGTTCGAGGTGGCGCGCAGCCTGCGCCGCCCCGCCGAGCCTCCGCCCGATGAGGAAGCTGGCGATGTGCGCGCGGCAATAAGCTACCAATACCACCGCTATCACCCCCAGATGCTCAACTGGGCCGCCGATGAGATCGCGCGGCTGGTGCACGAGGAAGGCGTGCCGCCGGGGGAGATTGTGGTGCTCGCCCCGTTCCTGACGGACGCGCTGCGCTTCTCGCTCATGAACCGGCTGGAAGCGGACAAGGTGCCGGCCCGCTCGCACCGACCGTCGCGCGCCCTGCGCGACGAACCCGCGACCCAAGCGCTGCTCACGCTCGCGGCGCTCGCGCACCCGGAGTGGGGCGTCGAGCCGGGCAAGTTCGACGTCTCTTACGCGCTGATGGAGGCCATCGACGGGCTGGACCTGGTGCGCGCGCAACTGCTCGCGGACATCGTGTACCGCTTCAAGGAAGACGAGCGCGCGCTCAGTTCGTTCTCGCGCATCAACCCCGACATGCAGGGGCGGATCACCTTCCTCCAGGGCGGGCGCTACGAGGGGCTACGCACATGGATCGAGGCGTACCTGGGTCGCCGGAAGCCGGCGGAGCTTGACCACTTCCTGAGCCGCCTGTTCGGTGAGGTAATCTCGCAGGCGGGGTACGGCTTCCACAAGGATTTCGACGCCGGGCGCGTGGCGGCAAATCTGATCGAGTCGGTGCAGAAATTTCGCTGGGCGGCCAATCCAGATCAGACAAGGAGCTTAAGCCCCTTGTCTGGGCCAGACTCTAAGCCGCTCGGCCAGGAGTATATCGAGATGGTGCGTGCCGGCGTGATCGCGGCGCAGTATATCCGCAGCTGGGAGCCGGAGCGCGAAGGCGAGGCGAACACGGTGCTGCTCGCCCCGGCCTATACCTTTCTGATGAGCAATCGCCCGGTGCAGATTCAGTTCTGGTTCAACGTGGGCAGCCAGGGCTGGTGGGAGCGCCTGTATCAGCCGATCACGCACCCTTACGTGCTCAGCCGCGCGTGGCAGATGGGCCGGCCCTGGACCGACGCGGACGAGTTCGAGATCAGGCAGGAGTTGATGTACCGCCTTGCTCTCGGTCTCATCCGCCGCTGCCGTGAGCGAATCTATCTGGGCCTCAGCGAGCTGAGCGAGCAGGGCTTCGAGCAGCAGGGGCCATTATTGGCGGCGCTTCAGCGCGTGTTCCGCCGCGCCACCGCCGATGACAGGGAGGCCGCCTGATGCCGTTCGTGCTCCGCCCCAGCCAGCAGGAGGTGGTCGCCTACACCGGCGGCCTGATGGGTGTCGCCGCGGTGCCGGGCAGCGGCAAGACGCAGACGCTCTCGTACCTGGCGGCGAAGCTCGTCGCCGAAGGCGGGCTTGAGGACGACCAGGAAGTGCTGGTTGTGACGCTGGTCAACGCCGCCGTCGATAACTTCGCGCGCCGTGTGGCTGAGTTCGTGCAAGAACGCGGGCTGATCCCCAATTACGGCTACCGCGTGCGCACGCTGCACGGCCTGGCGCACGACATCGTGCGCGAGCGGCCCGGTCTGGTGGGTCTCTCCGACGACTTCCAGATCGTGGATGAGCGCCTGGCGGACGAGATTCGGCAGGAGGCGGCGGAGGCGTGGCTGCGCGCCCACCCCTTCGACCTGGATGAGTTCATGGCCTCCGACCTGGACGAGCGCAAACAAGATTGGGTGCGGCGCGATCGCTGGCCGCTGCTGGTGAGCGACATCGCGCTCGGCTTCATCCGCACCGCGAAGGACCTGGGCCTCGGCCCGGAGGACCTCCGTGAGCGGTTGGGCGAGTTTCTGATGCCGCTGTTCCTGGCCGAGATGGGCTGCGACATCTATGCCGACTATCAGCGCGCGCTGGCCTACCGGGGCGCGGTGGACTTCGACGATCTGATCCGGCTGGCGTTGCAGGCGCTCCGTTCCGACGAGACGTACCTGAACCGGCTGCGCTATCGCTGGCCCTATATTCTGGAGGACGAGGCGCAGGACAGCAGCGAGGCGCAGGAGGCGATCCTGAGCCTGCTGGTCGGCCCCGGCGGGAACTGGGTGCGCGTGGGCGACCCGAACCAGGCGATTTATGAGACGTTCACCACCGCCAGCCCGAAGTTCCTGCG
This sequence comes from Anaerolineae bacterium, assembly GCA_034435135.1. GTDB lineage: Bacteria > Chloroflexota > Anaerolineae > Aggregatilineales > JAFGMM01 > JAOSJO01. The sequence continues at coordinate 26,424 of DAOTXU010000054.1, forward strand.
CGACTTCCTGCGCCGCCCCGACGTGAACGCGCGCGAACTGCCCAACTCAGGCCGCTCGACCCAAAGCATCATCGACCTGGCTAACTTCCTCATTGAGTGGACGCAAGAGCGCCACCCGGTCGAAGAAGTGTGCGACGCCTTGCAGCCGCCGTATATCGAACCTTCGCCGCCGGGAGACCCGCAGCCCAACCCGCCCGACGACCCCGATGCGGTGCATCTCGTCGCCGAGAAGTTCAACCCCGACCAGGAGGTGCGCGCGGTCGTCGAGTCGCTGCTGCGCTGGCTGCCCGGTCATCCTGGCGAGACGGTGGCGGTGCTCGCGCCGCGCAATGATCGTGGGTTTGCGGTGGTCAACGCGCTGAAAGCCGCCAACCTTGAATACGTGGAACTGTTGCGCAGCACTGCCTCCACGCGCGAGACGGCGGGAGCGTTGGCGCACATCATCCGCTACCTGGCCGATCCCACGTCGCCGCCCAAACTGGCGATGGTTTATAAGGTGTGGCGGCGCGACGACCGCGACGATCCGGAGATGGGGCCGGTGGTGAACGCGGTCGTGGGCGCGCTGCGCAAGTGCGCGCAGGTGGAGGACTTCGTGTGGCCGGGCGTGGACGCGGACTGGCTCGACGGGCTGGACTTGGCGGCGGAGTACCCGGTCATCTACAACCAGTTGGCGGGGTTCCGCGAGTACGTCCGCCGCTGGCAGGGCGCGGTTGTGCTGCCCATTGACCAGCTTATTCTCACGCTGGCGCAAGACCTGTTCACCCTCCCGTCTGATCTGGCGGTTGCGTACAACCTGGCGCTGGTCTTGCGCCGCGCCGCCGAGTCGCACCCACACTGGCGGCTGCCCGAACTCGCCGACGAGCTGGCGGTCGTGGCGCGCAACGAGCGTCGCTTCCGGGGCTTCAGCGAGGACGACATCGCTTTTAACCCCGACGAGCACAGGGGCAAGGTCGTGGTCAGCACCATGCACCGCGCGAAGGGCATGGAATGGGACCGCGTGTACCTGATGTCGGTGAACAACTACGATTTCCCCTCGGCGCTGGCCCACGATACGTACATCTCAGAGCGGTGGTTTGTGCGCGACACCCTGAATCTGGAAGCCGAGGCGCTGGCGCAGTTGAAGCTCCTCGCCGGGCAGGAAGAGACGTATATTGAGGGGATGGCGACGCAAGAGGCGCGGGTTGACTACGCCGCCGAGCGCCTGCGCCTGCTCTACGTAGGAATCACCCGCGCGAAGAAGGAACTGGTCATCACGTGGAACACGGGCAAGGGCGAGCCGGCCAAGCAGCCGGCGGTCCCGCTCATCGCGGTGCAAACGTTTTGGGAGCAGCGGCGCGCCCCTGTCGATTTTGGAGATGACCGACCCTGAGTATCATACCTTCCAGCAAGTTTACTTGAGGTGACCGGCCCAGTTTTTCGCGCTGGCCGGGAGAGGGAGCAGCCCATGTCAACGGAACGAAACAAGGCGCTGGTGCGTCGGGTCGTGGAGGAAATACTGAACCAGCACAACCTGTCCGTGATCGACGAGCTTTTCAGCCCCGATTTTAGTTCGAATGGCCGTCAAATTGGGCGTGAAGGTTTCAAGCACGCAGTTGCTCTGTGGATTGACGGCTTCCCCGATTTTCATTTGATCGCTGAGCCGCTCATCGCTGAGGGGGATAAGGTTGGCTTCTTTTACATCGCCCATGGCACACACCGGAAGAAGTTCATGGGCGTTGAACCGACCGGCAAGCAGGTGCAGTGGACTGGGGCCGACTTCTGGCGGATCGAAGAGGATTGGATTGTCGAGGGGTGGTTAACTACAGACCGGCACGCGATTCTCAACCAACTCCAGAAGTGACGCCGGGGAGTATCGGAGCAGAACATCTATGGCGACACTGCCGGGTAATTTTCGCCTCAGCCAGGGCAGTTTGCAGGATTTCGTCGATTGCCATCGGCGCTTTCAACTGCGCTACATTCTCAATGTAACCTGGCCGGCGGTCGAAGCGGAGCCGGCGCTCGATCACGAGCGTCACATGCTACAGGGCGAGGCCTTCCACCGCCTGGCGCATCAGCACGCCCTCGGCCTGCCCGTCGCGCGCCTGTCGCGCATGGTCGATGACGCCGCCGACCCCGACCTGAGCCGCTGGTGGCGCAACTACCTGGATCACCCACCCGCCGACCTGCCGCCCAGGCGCTACCCGGAGGCGACGCTCGCGGCATCGGTGGGCGGACACCGACTGATTGCCAAGTACGACCTGATCGCAGTCGAGCCGGGCGCGCGCGCGGTCATCGTGGACTGGAAGACCGCGCAGAAGCGCACCAGTCGCAAGACGCTGCTGAGCCGCCTGCAAACGACCGTGTACCGCTATGTGCTCGTACAGGCCGGGGCGCACCTCAACGGCGGGCACGCGATCCGGCCCGAACAGGTGGAGATGCTGTACTGGTTCGCCGACTTCCCCCACGACCCCGAACGCCTCGCGTACAGCGCGAAGCTATTCGACGCGGACGCGGCTTATCTGGAGTCGCTGGTTGCGGACATCAAATCGCGCGAGGGCGACGCCGACTTCCCACTCACGGAAGACGAGCGGCGGTGTTGGTTCTGCCAGTATCGTTCTCTGTGCGAGCGCGGAAGAGAGGCGGGGCCGCTCGCGGAAGCGGAGGACGTTGAAACGGAAGCCGATGTCGGCTTCGATTTCGACTTTGACTTCGATCAGATCGCCGAGATCGAGTTTTGAGACAGGTGCGTTCAGCTCCCCGCGAGCTTCAAGCTCGCAGGGAGCTTTTGGGGGCATGGCCCGTCGTCCCCCTACGAATGGGTTAATGCGCGGGGGCGTAATGAGCATCTGGATCGACCCGGAAGAGACATCGGTCCCCGAAGCGCTGCACCAGGCGGTCGGCGGGCATCCGCTCGTGGCGGCGATTCTCGCCCGGCGCGGCTACGCGGATGTCGAGTCGGCCAGGGCTTTTCTTGATCCCACCTGCTACACACCAGCCTCGCCGTTTGCGTTGCCCGACATGGCCGAAGCCGTCGCGCGCCTGGAGCGGGCCATCGCAACGGGCGCGCGGGTCTGTGTGTGGGGCGACTTCGACGTGGATGGGCAGACCGCCACGACGCTGCTGGTGGCGGCGCTGCGCGACCTCGGCGCAGACGTGACCCATCACATCCCGGAGCGCGAAAAAGAATCGCACGGCGTCAACATCCCGGTGCTGAGCCGACTCCTCGATGAAGGCGTGCAACTCGTGCTGACGTGCGACACCGGTGTGGCGGCGCATGAGGCGGTCGATTACGCGGCGGCGCGCGGCGTGGACGTGATCGTTACCGACCACCACGACCTGCCGCCGGCGCTACCCCATGCATGTGCAATCGTGAACCCGAAGCGGCTGCCAGTGGGCCATCCCATGCGCGAACTGCCGGGCGTGGGCGTGGCGTACAAGCTCGCCGAGGCGCTTTACAGTCATGCGGGCCGGGCGGGTGATGTGATGCAATACCTCGATCTCGTGGCGCTGGGAATTGTGGTCGATGTCGCGGTGCAGACCGGCGACACGCGCTACCTGCTCCAGCGCGGGCTTGAGGCGCTGCGCCGCACCGGACGGCTTGGCCTGCTGGCGATGATGGAATATGCCGAGATCAATCCCGTGCACCTGGCCGAGGATGATGTTGCTTTCGGGCTGGGGCCGCGCCTCAACGCGCTGGGCCGGCTTGCTGATGCGAATGTAGCTGTGGAGTTCCTGACGACCGGCGATTTGGAGCGCGCGCGCATTTACGCCGCGCAACTCGAAGGGTTGAACGCGCAGCGCCGGCTGCTGAGCGACCAGGTCTACGACGGCGCACAGGCGCAGATCGACCGCGATCCGTCGCTGCGGGAGCACGCGGCGTTGGTGCTGGCGCACCCGGCATGGCACGCGGGGGTGCTCGGCATTGTGGCGAGCCGGCTGGTCGAGCGTTACCGTAAGCCGGTGGTTCTCTTCACCACGCTGCCGGGCGGGTTGGGCCGGGGGTCGGCGCGCTCGGTGGAGGGGTGCGACATCACGGCGGCGATAGCGGCGCACCGAGAGATGCTGGCCGGCTTCGGCGGCCACACGATGGCGGCGGGCCTGAGCATCGACCCGGCGCGCATCGACGAGTTCCGACGCGCGCTGTCGCGGACCGTCCGCGCGATGCTGGGCGAGGCGGCGGAGAAGCCGACGCTCCATATCGATGGCTATCTCTCCCTGCCCGACATTTCCTTCGACCTGGCGAATGACCTGGGGCGGCTTGCGCCTTTCGGCCCCGGCAACCCGCCGCTCACGCTGGCGAGCCGGGGGCTGAAGTTGTCGAGCCACCGCACGATTGACCGGGAAGGCCGGCATCTGCTGCTCACCGTCGAAGACGACGAGGGCATATCGCAGCCGGTGATCTGGTGGCGCGGGGAGGCCGACGCGCTGCCGACGGGCCGGTTCGACCTGGCGTACACGCTCCGGGTCAGCGATTACAAAGGCGAACGCCAACTGCAAATCTTGTGGGTGGAGGCGCGCCCGGTCGAAGCGCCTGCCGGGTCGGTGGAGGCGGCGCGCGCCGTCGAAGTGATCGACTGCCGCGGGGAGCGCGACCTGCTCGCGGCGCTGGCGCGCCTGCGCACGGAAAACCGCGAAGTTCTGGTGTGGGCCGAGGGCGAAGACCGGGAAGCGGTCGGCGGGCGCGGGCGCGACGAACTCGGCCCCGCGCCGGCGCTGGCGATCTGGACCGCGCCGCCCGGCCTGGCTGAGCTGCGCGAGGGAGTGGAGCGCGTTTTGCCGCAGAAGGTCTATTTGTTCGGCGTAAATTCTGGATTGGATCACTGCAAGACGTTCCTCAAACGCCTGGCGGGTCTGGTTCAGCACGCGCTGAGCAGCAAGGCGGGCCAGGCCGACCTCGCGCGGCTGGCTGCGAAGACGGCTCAGCGCGAGCGGACAGTGCGCAAAGGGCTGGCATGGCTTGTCGCGCGCGGGGACATCACCATCCTGGGCGAGGATGGCGGCGTCATCGAACTGGCGCAGGGCGGGCAGCCTGCGCCCGACGAGCTGGCCCGTATTGAGGAGGGCTTGAAGGCGCTACTCGCGGAAACGGCGGCCTACCGTGACTACTTCGCCCACACGGACAAAGACGCCCTGTTCTGAGCATTCCAGCCCAGCAACCTGACCGCCTGTCACTTTTCACAGAGAGGTTGAGCCAGCGAGGGCAAGCCCATTGAAGAGAAGAAGAATGAAACCGCGAATAACGCTCATCAAGAGCAACGAGAAAGCCGCCCTCACGGCAAAAGCTGGCGAGATGGTTAAGTCCTACCGCAACGCGCGGGAGTCATAAGGTGAATAAATACCAGGCCCAGCCCACATTCAGACCGACACAAACCCTTAACGTTACAAGGTGATCGGCGGACAACCTCAACGCAGAGTTCTCGCATTCAGGCTTGGACTTGCGTTAGAATGGGGGTTGCAATAATATGAGGAGGCAGGGCGGTTGCTGTCCCCTGAAGCGGTCATGGAGCCACAATGCCGTCGCTGATTCTGTTTGTCGAAGACGACGAGGCGTTATGCGAGAGCGCCGCGGCCATGCTGCGTTTGCAGGGGTACACGGTGCAGGTCGCCAGCGATGGATTGGAAGCGCTCCAGGTGTTGGAAGACGGCGCGACCCAGCCAGACCTGATTGTCAGCGACATCGCCATGCCGCGCCTGAACGGTTTCGAGTTTTACGAGAAGGTACGGCGGATGCACCGCCTGCGCGGAGTCCCGTTCATCTTTCTAACTGCGCACGGCTCTCGTCAGGATGTGCTGGCGGGCAGAAAACTGGGCGCTGACGATTACTTGGTCAAGCCCTTTGACCCGGAAGTCTTCTTGGCTGTGGTTGAGAGTAAACTCGGTCGCGCCCGCGAAATGCGCGAGAGCGCCGAGGCGCGTCTGAACGACGCGCGGCGCACCCTGGTGCAACTCCTCTCGCACGAGTTACGCACCCCGCTCACCTATGTGAGCGGCGGGTTCGCTTTGCTGAGCGAAGAGCTGGAAGAGTCGGGCGATTACCTCCCGATTGAGGCGCTGCGCGACAACCTGGCGCTGATCGAGAGCGGAGCTGAGCGCCTGAGCCGGCTGGCCGATCAAATGGTCACCTATACGGAATTGCAGAGCGGCTATGCTGCGGCGCGCTTGAAGGAAACCGGCGAGGCGCTTGACCTGGTTGAACTGGTGAATGCCGCTATCTGTGCGTTACAATCGAATGACCTGACGCAACTGGTCGATTTTGGGATAAATGTAATAGGAAGCGAGTCGCTGAAAGTCTTTGGGGTAAACGATTTGTTGGTGGTCGCCTTAAGCGAGGTGCTGCGCAACGCCGCCCATTTCTCCCCCCCTGACAGCAGCGTCGCCATTCATGTCTGGCGCGAAGGCGACCTCGGCGTCGTCGAAGTGACCGATCAGGGTCCTGGCATTAAAGAAGAAGACCTCCCCTACATCTGGGAGCCAACCGTCCAATCGGAGCGGACTGTGCACGAGCAGCAAGGGCTGGGCCTGGGGCTGACCATCACCAAGGGCGTCGTTGAGCTGCACGGGGGCACCTGTTCGCTCGACAGCAAGCCCGGCGAGGGCACGGCGGTGACAGTGCGTTTACCGTTGATGAAGACGAGTTCCTGATCGCCTCTTCCATCCCTGATGAACCACCCCCCGCAACGGAGTCGTTTATGCGCATACATTTGACATCGAGACAGGTGTATGCCGCTGTCGCTATCGTGATGGTCCTTACGATGGCTGTTTTTGGCTCAGGGCTGCTCTCCCCGCCCGATCAACCGATCAACTCACCCGACTCCAGTGGGGAAGACCAGGCGCAGCCGGCGCGCCCGACCTTCGCACCGCCTGAGGGTACGCCCCAGGTATCGCTTGGCCCGACTTACCTGCACCCCAGCGCCTATTTTGAGATTATCCCACCTGTAGGCTGGATGCTGGACGAACTGAATGAGGTCAACGTCGCCAGCGCCAGTTGGGTCAATTCGGCGCAGGGTGCAGTGTTGCACGCCTTTGTTTTGCCGTATGAGCAACCGGTGACGCGCGATGAGCTTATCAACCGTGTGGACGGAGAGTTTGCGACCGGCTTTGGCAACTTCGACTCGTACACGGTGGTGAATCGCAACTATGACGGCGATCCACTCGTCGTTGACTTCAGCGTCTCGCTTGACGGTCAGAACTACATCGCGCGCGAGTGGGCCAGCGCGCTGGAGAACGTCATCTGGGTGTTACGGGTCGTGGTGCCGGAGAACTACACCGCACTGCTCGCTTATTTGGAGCAGAACGTCCTTCCCACCTACCGGGTTTTCGCCGACGCGCGCCCCGCGCCTGCCGATTGGGAGTCCTACACCGATCAGGAGCGGTGGTACACATTTAGACACCCCCCAGGCTGGGCGAACCTCGGCACGGGCCGGGATGGGGCGCGGCGCTTCGGCGATTCCGCGACCGGCTGGCAGGCGGAGATGGCAATTCTGGTCCAGCCGGGGACCGCGGTGCGCGCCGCGGAGGGCGCGCGTGCCTGGCTGAAGGCGCTTGAGCCGGGAGCGGAAATCAGCACGGTCGAGACGGCGGAACGCGCGCATGGCGCGGCAGGGTACGTGGTTTCGTTCGCGTATCCGGTCGAGAATGGGAACCGGCGCGGTCTGTTGCTGCTGCTCAACGCCAACGACGCGGTGTATCGTGTGGACCTGCGCCTGCCGCCCGGCGCGGACGACCCGCTCAACACAGAGGCTCAGAAGCGCGCCGACGAAGCGATCAGAGCGCTCGATACGTTTCGTCCTTTGCCGGCGAGTGGTCCGATCCCGACGCCGGTGCTTGGCGGCGCGGCAGCTACGACCGGGACGGAAACCCCGACCGCGGAAGACGCCGGCGACTCGTCACAGTAAGACAGGGTGATTTATGCGACAGACGACTTGGGTTCTGCTAGGGTTGGTCGGCGCTGTAGTGGCGGCGTCAGGTTGTGTGCAGCACGCGATCATTGTCACTACCACGCCCCAGGTTTGCCCCACCTGTGAACCGGAGATCATCGTGGTCACGGCCACGCCGCCGCCCGGCGCAATCCCGCCTCCGCTGGGTGAGGTTGTGCCGACGTTGATCCCACTCTCCGGCACGCTGGCGACGTTGCCGCCGCAGACGGGGCCGGCGTTCGCCCCCACCCGCACGGGGCGCGCGCAACAAGACCCGCCCGGCACGCCCGGCGCGTTCGTGACCCAGGCGGCCACGCCCACGCCCCTTTCCGACGACGCCGACAACCTGCTGCTCAACGGCGGTTTCGAGGGCGCGGAGTACCGCCAGGGCGCGCCCGAAATCCGCGCGCCGGAGGACTGGACAGTGTTCTGGTACGAGGGGTGGGCCAGCCATGACCCGCGTAACGATGTCGGTTACTCGCGCCCGGAGACGCGCGTCATCCGCGCGGTGGAGCCTTATCTGGACCCGCCGCGCATCTACGCCGGGGACGCGGCGTTTCAGGCGTTCGCTTCGTACCGAGTCCTCGACGCGGGGGTCATGCAGACCGTGCTGGTCGATCCGGGTCGGCGCGTCGCGCTGATCGCGTTCGCACACGCCTGGTCGAGCGGCCAGGATGACCCGCACCACTCCGACTTGGTGACTCAGGATGACAAGGACAACATTGCCTTCTGGGTTGGCATCGACCCGACCGGCGGCCAGAACTGGCGCAGCGCCAACGTGGTCTGGTCCCCTCTGGCCCAACATTACGATCTTTACGGATTGGTCGGCCCGGTAGAAGTCACTGCCATCCGCGACCGCGTGACCGTGTTCCTGCGCGGTCGCGCGCTGTGGCCGCTCAAGCACAACGACCTGTACTTCGATAACGCGCGCCTGATCTACCTGGATGAATAGCGGCTACGCTATCACGTCTCTCAAAGCCAGCACCGCCTTTTGCTCGGCGGCGTGAATTGCCAGAACCCGCGCGCGCAGATTCTCGCGGAACGCCGCCGCTTCCGCGTCGCTGAGCGGGAAGTTTGACGCCATTTCAGCCTTGATCGCGTTCAGCCGCGCGGCGATTT